>WJOY01000019.1 GCA_009619075.1 Dehalococcoidia bacterium | reverse complement strand
TGCCTATCATCTTACCCTTCTCCACTTGATTTAATACCAACAACCTTTTCTGTTCTCTCCTGTTCAATGTCACCATCTCCTTCATGGGTGACATTTTCCCTGAACAGTTACAGGGTGACAAAATCGTAGAACATTAACACACCCAGCACAAGGACTTGACAAAATATTTTATTAATGTTAAATTATAAGTTTGCGTTATGTTTATTGCCCTTCCCCTCCTTCTTATTAGCTTTAAATTTTCCTCTAGTGAACATCTTACAGTTTAAATGCCTTACAAAGATTAGTTTTCACTTTTGTTTTGAGGAGAAAAGGTTATGGCTGTTTCGTTGATGTCTAAGCACGTGTTAGTGAAATCTTTTGCTAAGTTGTCTGAGGTGGTAGAGGTACCTGACCTAATTCGAGTTCAGCTTGATTCCTTTCATTGGTTTCAGGAAGAAGGTCTGAAGAAGCTATTTGAGGAGATTTCGCCTATCCAGGATTATACTGGTACTAGGGGGGAGCTATATTTTTCCGATTATGAGTTTCGTGAGCCTGAGCATTCCATCGGAGAGTGCCTTGAGCGAGGTATGACTTACTCCTCGCCTCTCCATGTTTTAGTTCGTCTAGTGGCTAAAGGGACAGGTGAGATTAAGCAACAGGAGTTATTTTTTGGCGATTTTCCTTTGATGACGGACAAAGGCACTTTTATTATTTCTGGAGCGGAGCGGGTAGTAGTCAGCCAGTTGACCCGCTTTCCAGGCGTTTACTTTACTTTAGAGAAGGATAGTGTGGGAAAACGAGAGTTATGCCTTGCTAAGCTGGTTGCTGAGCGAGGGGCATGGCTTGATTTTGATACTTCCGGTCGTGATGTGATTTCAGTTAAAGTGAATGGGAAACGGAAAATACCTGTTACCACTTTGTTACGCGCTATAGGCTTTGGTAGCGATGATGCTTTATTAGCTCTTTTCCAAGACGTAGATGATACTCCTGACCATTCTTTTATTCGGTCCACAATAGAGAAAGACCCTTTGATTAGGAGCAAAGCTGAAGCGTTAGTTGATGTTTATCGCAAATTATCCTCTGGTGTGCCTCCTAGCCTCGATAGTGCCCAAACGTTGCTGAAGAATTTCCTATTCAATCCTCGGCGCTATAGCTTAGGCGAGGTTGGCCGCTACAAGCTTAATAAGAAGTTAGGGGTTAAAGTCCCTAAGGATTATCTTGGCTTAAAACCTGAAGATATAGTGCAGATAGTACGCCACATTATTTTGATCAATAATGGCAAAGAGACTTCTGATGATATTGACCACTTAGGCAATCGGCGAGCACATACCGTAGGTTTTCTGACACAAAATCAATTTCGGATTGGGTTATTCCATTTAGAGAGAGCTATTAAAGAGCGGATGAGCATCCTTGGTCCTGAAGCAACTCCTTCTACTTTGATCAATATTCGTCCTATAGTAGCTACTATGAGGGATTTTTTTGGCCGGTCTCAATTATCACAGTTTATGGATCAAACTAATCCGTTAGCCGAACTGACTCACAAGCGTCGCCTTTCCGCCACGGGTCCTGGCGGTCTCTCTAGGCAGCGGGCTGGCTTTGAAGTTCGTGATGTGCATCATTCCCATTACGGAAGAATTTGCCCCATAGAGACGCCTGAGGGTCCTAATATCGGTTTAATCGGCTCTCTAGCTACTTATGCTTCAATTAATAAATATGGTTTTGTGGAAACTCCGTATCGCAGAGTTATCCATGAAGTTCCTAATGCTGTATCAGAGTTATTAGGGAGGACGATCCGAGAGGATATAGTGGATAATGAAGGCTGTCTTATAGCTAAATCTGGCATATTAGTTACAGAAGATGTGGCGCAAAAGTTAGCTTCGCTTTCTACGCAAACTATCAAAGTGGTTCCTTTCGTTTCCAGTCAGGTTACTTATCTAACCGCTGATGAGGAGGATCAATATGCCATCCCTCAGGCTAAGGTTCCTCTAAATGAGAGGAATGAGTTTGCGGAAGAAAAAATTGAGGTTAAGATGGGGAGCAAGTATTTTAAGGAATCGGCAGACAAAATAGATTTCATGGATGTTTCCCCGAAGCAGATATTCAGTGTATCTGCCTCGCTTATTCCATTTCTGGAGCATGATGATGCTAATCGCGCTTTAATGGGCTCGAATATGCAACGCCAGGCAGTACCGCTGCTACGCCCTCGGGCTCCTTTAGTGGCCACGGGGATGGAGAGGGAAGTAGCTAAATACAGCGGACAAGTGATATTTGCTCCCGAAGATGGTGTAGTGACTTCCGCAACCAGCTCGCAAATTGTAATTGAAGATGAGAGGGGCAAAAATCATGTTTGTGGGCTAACTAAGTTCGTCAGAACTAATCAAGGAACGTGTATTAACCAATATCCCATAGTAAACAAGGGAGATAGGGTTAAAAAGGGTCAAGTCTTAGTAAACAGTACCGCAATCGATGATGGAGGACTTGCCTTGGGGCAGAATGTTACCTGTGCCTTTATGAGCTGGCGAGGGTATAATTTTGAAGATGCCGTTATCATCAGTGAGAGGCTGGTTAAAGACGATACCTATACCTCTATCCACATTGAGAAGTATGAAATAGAGGCGCGAGATACAAAGCTTGGACCGGAGGAAATCACCAGGGATATACCCAATGTAAGTGAGGAAAGCCTGAGTGATCTTGATGAGCAGGGCATTATCCGTATTGGTGCTGAGGTAAACGCTGGCAATATCTTGGTAGGGAAGATCACCCCCAAAGGTGAGACTGAGCCTTCAGCAGAGGAGAAATTACTACGAGCTATTTTTGGGGAGAAGGTGCGTGAGGTGAAGGATAGCTCTCTCAAGGTATCGCCCGGAGGGTGGGGGAGAGTGATTGATACAAGAGTCTTCTCCCGTGATAAGAATGATGAATTGTCGGCGGGAGTTAATAAGATTGTGCGAGTGTGGGTTGCCCAAAAACGCAAGATCTCAGTCGGTGATAAAGTGTCAGGCAGGCATGGCAATAAAGGGGTTATCTCCATCATAGTGCCTGAGGAAGACATGCCATTTCTGCCTGATGGCACACCTGTGGATATTATTCTTAATCCGCTGGGCGTTCCGTCCCGTATGAATATTGGACAAGTCTTAGAGGCTCATTTGGGTTGGGCAGCCCATGTATTGGGTTTTAGAGCAATTAATCCAGTTTTTGATGGAGCTGATGCCGTAGCTATTGAGGATGCTTTAGCTAGGGCCTGGATAGCTTGGGAAGCCGGCGCTGTTAGCCTTAACTCAGAAAACTCAATAGCAGCTAATCAGGAGAAGATCAAGACATGGCTAGCCCAGCATGGTTTTACTGCTGAGGAAATAATGGATGAAAAATATCGAGGAAGGGCTAAAAGGGCTTCCCTTTGTTTGTGGCTTGAGGAATTGGGCATGAATGTGCGAGATCTAAGTGACGAGGATTTGGAGCAGATGGCAAAAAGATTTTATGAAGAGCGAAGGCTTTATCCACCTATCTTTGGCAAGATAGAACTTCGTGATGGAAGGACTGGTGAATTCTTTGACCAACCAATAACCATAGGCAATGTCTACATGATGAAGTTGCTACACCTTGTGGAAGATAAAGCGCATGCTCGCTCTACCGGCCCATATTCACTCATCACGCAGCAGCCTTTGGGTGGGAAAGCTCAATTTGGTGGTCAGCGCTTCGGTGAGATGGAGGTATGGGCCTTGGAAGGCTATGGTGCCGCACATATGCTTCAAGAAATGCTTACTGTAAAGTCGGATGATGTGATGGGTCGAGCCAAAACCTACGAGGCTATTATTAAAGGTGAAGACATCTATCAACTTGGTGTCCCGGAGTCGTGTAAAGTTTTGTTTATGGAGCTACGTAGCTTGGGTTTTGCTGTTGAGCTACTCAATGAAGATGAGGAGAAAATAAATTTCTTCGCCGAGGTAAAGCCAAAATTTAAAGCTAGATTATAAGTATAGAGGTGACCCTCGCTACTCAATCCCTTATCTGGCGAGGGACGTGAGGTGATAAACAAAGATGGTTCAATTTGACGAGCTGAGTGGTATAGGAATAAGTCTTGCCTCACCGGATCAAATCAGGAGTTGGTCTCATGGTGAGGTGACTAAAGCGGAGACGATAAATTACCGTACTCTGAAGCCGGAAAGAGACGGTCTCTTTTGTGAGAGGATCTTCGGTCCTACCAAGGACTTCGAGTGTCATTGTGGCAAATACAAAAAAGTAAGATACAAAGGCGTTATTTGCGATAAGTGTGGAGTTGAGATAGCTCATTCCAGCGTACGCCGGGAGCGTATGGGGCATATCGAGTTAGCTGCCCCAGTGACTCATATTTGGTTTGTCAAATTGGTGTCTAGTCGGCTTGGCCTTCTTCTCAATCTCTCTCCACGAAACTTAGAATCGGTCATCTATTTTGCCCGATATATCATTACCTCAGTCAATGAGGAAGCTCGCCAAGGGAAGTTTCATCAGCTTGAGGAAGAAACGTCTCGAAGGATTGCTGAAGAGGAGGAGCGTGTAAACAGGGAAGTTGAAGAATTGCAGGTTAAAGCTGAAGTGGATGAGGAGACTATAGCGAAGGAAGTGAATCAGCTCCGTGCTAAATTTGCAGAGCGGAAAACGGGACTTGAAGAGGAACTGAAGGTAAAAAAGGGAGAGATAGAAAATCTTAAGCCATTAAAGCTGCTTAATGAGGAGGGATACCAAGAATTTAAGGATAAATATGGTGATATTTTTGAAGCTAGTATGGGTGCTGAAGCTATTCTAGAGATTCTGAAGAAAATTGATATAGAGAAGTTACATCAGGAACTCCTTGAAGAAATGCGCACCGCCTCCGGGCAGTACCACAAGAAGATTAGCAAAAGGTTACAGTTAGTCAAAGCCTTCAGGCTTAGTGGAAACAAACCTGAATGGGTTATTTTAACTGTGATTCCAGTACTACCACCGGCACTTCGTCCTGTAGTCCAGCTAGATGGCGGTCGTTTCGTTATTAGTGACCTTAATGACCTTTATCGGCGTGTCATTAACCGTAATAATCGTCTCCGTCGTCTTATAGGGTTAGGAGCCCCCGAAGCCATTATTCGTAATGAAAAACGTATGCTGCAGGAAGCTGTTGATGCCCTCATTGATAATGGACGGAGGGGGCGTGCAGTTACTACTGGCAATAATCATGTTTTGAAATCTCTCTCAGCTATGTTGAAGGGGAAGCAGGGGCGGTTTCGGCAAAATCTCTTGGGCAAGCGAGTAGACTACAGTGGGCGCTCGGTCATTGTTGTTTGTCCCGATCTTAAGCTTCATCAATGTGGTTTGCCACGGCATATAGCCTTAGAGTTATTTAAACCTTTCGTTATGCATAAGCTTATAGAGAAGGGTTATGCTAATAATGTAAAGATTGCTCGACGCCAAGTGGAGAGAGCCAGCCCTGAGGTTTGGGATTTACTTAGTGAGGTGGTTAAAGAACGCCCAGTATTGCTTAATCGTGCCCCTACATTACATCGGTTGAGCATTCAAGCCTTTGAGCCTGTCTTAATTGATGGGAGTGCCTTTCAACTTCATCCCTTGGTTTGCACTGCCTTTAATGCTGATTTTGATGGTGATCAGATGGCGGTTCATGTACCCTTATCCAAGATGGCAGTGAGGGAAGCAAGAGAGCAGATGCTCAGCCCCTACAATATGTTGCTACCAAGTTGTGGTGAGCCGATAACAGTGCCCAGCCTTGATATGGTGCTTGGTTGCTATTATCTTACTGTCATTAAGGCCGGGGCTAGAGGGGAAGGGAAAATCTTCAGCAATTTCGATGAGGCCAAACTAGCTTACGAATTGGGCATAATTGATCTTTGTGCCGAGATCGAGGTGCAAGGTGGTGATAAGCAAGGAGAGCGGATAAAGACTACAGTAGGACGGATTTTATTCAACGATGCTTTGCCCCCGCAGCTTCGTTTTTACAATGAAGTAGCAGATAAAGCTGTCTTGAGAACCCTGGTGTCTGATTGCATTCGTTTATTAGGCAATGAAACTGCTGCTGCTGTCCTTGACAATCTTAAGCAATTAGGCTTCTCCTATGCCACGAAGTCAGGGATTTCTATTGCCATGAACGATATAATAGAGCCCCCGGGAAAAGCTAAGCTTCTTAAGGAGGCTGATAAGCTAGTTAGTATGGCTGAAGATCAATTTAACCGTGGCTTCATTACTGAGGACGAACGTTATGAGAGTGTAGTTCAAGTATGGATGGAGACCACAGATAAAGTTACTGAGGATGTATCTCAATCCTTAGACCGCTATGGTGGGATCTACATGATGGCTACATCGGGAGCAAAGGGTAATATCTCCCAGATTAGGCAGCTAGCAGGAATGCGCGGATTGATGACCGATCCGTCAGGGAAGATAATGGAATTTCCCATTAGGTCAAGCTTCCGAGAGGGGCTGTCCCCTATGGAATATTTTATTTCTACCCATGGTGCTCGCAAAGGATTGGCTGATACCGCCTTGAGGACGTCAGATAGCGGTTATCTTACTCGGCGTCTCATAGATGTGGCCCAAAATGTCATTGTAGCTGAGAGGGATTGTGGCACCACTGAAGGAGTTTGGATATCAGGGGAGGATAGGGGAGGCTCTTTGCCTTCGTTGGGTGAACGGATTATTGGCTATCTAGCAGCAAGTCAAATTGTTGACCCAGCTACGGGCAAGGTTATTGTTGATCGCGATGAAGAAATCGATGAGGAAAGGGTGAAACGAATTATCAAGGCTGGCATCAATCAAGTATATGTGAGGTCGCCCCTTAGCTGTCGCTCTCGATTTGGAGTTTGTCAGTGCTGCTATGGTAGGGATCTAGCTAGAGGACGGTTAGTAAATCTTGGTACCGCCGTAGGCATTATTGCCGCTCAAAGCATTGGCGAACCGGGCACTCAGCTTACCTTGCGTACTTTCCATACAGGTGGTGTAGTTGGTACTGATATCACCAGTGGGCTGCCGCGGGTAGAGGAACTTTTTGAAGCTAGAATACCGAAGGGTAGTGCCATTATTTCTGAAATTGATGGCAATGTTGAGGTAATTGATACAGATGAGGGAAACAAGGTCAGGATTACTAGCTCTGAATTTTGTCTTGATGAATATGAATTGTCACCAGGGATGAAAGCTGCTGTAGATGATGGACAATTAGTTGATGTTGGCACTATCCTGCTTCATCCTGTCCCTCCTTCAGAGGAGACTGAGGAAAGGGACATGCAGTTGCCGGCAATAGCTGAACAACGACCTATAGTGGCTAGAGTTGCTGGTGAAGTCGTTATTGAAGATGGCCGTTTTTATATCAAATATGAGGAAAGGGAGGAAAGAGAATACATTGTTCCACATGGCACAAGGTTACTTGTTAAAACAGGGAGCAAGGTTAAAGCCGGTGAACAACTTGCTGAGGGGATCATTGACCCACATGATATATTACAAATTATAGGGAAAGAAGCAGTGCAGAGGCATTTAATCGATGAAATACAAAAAGTATATCGCTCTCAAGGGGTGAACATACATGATAAGCATATTGCTATCATCGCTTGTCAGATGTTGATAAAAGTGGGAATTATTTCCTCGGGTGATACAGAGTTCTTGCCAGGCGAGATGATCGATCGCTTTGATTATGAAGAGGTAAATGCCAAGGTGCTAGCTGAAGGGGGTGAGCCAGCAACCGCACAAGCTGTTCTTTTAGGGATAACTAGAGCCAGCTTAAGCAAGGATAGCTGGTTAGCTGCTGCTTCTTTTCAAGAGACCGGGCGAGTGCTTACTGATGCGGCGACTAAAGGCAAGGTAGATAAACTTCGTGGACTTAAGGAAAATGTTATTCTGGGCAAGCTTATTCCAGCTCGGGTGCTGGATGAGAGTGAAGGAAGGCTCTCCTATCCCTTATCTGGTGAGGGACATGAGGAAACTAAGACGACAAGCTTGCAGATAGATACCCAGATTACCCCCTAACAATAATAAAGGAAAGGCATTATGTCAGATGTTCAAGGGATGTCCTCGCCACACCCCCCTTTATCTGACAAGGGACGTGTGGTTTCTGGCAAACTGGCTAATGAGGATATATCTATCGATTTAAACCTTCGCCCCAAGCGCCTCAGTGGATTTGTAGGTCAAGAAAAAGTTAAGGAGAACTTGAAAATAGCTATTGCCGCTGCTCAGAAAAGGCAAGAGTCTCTAGATCATATCCTCCTCTATGGGCCTCCTGGTTTAGGAAAGACTACCCTTGCTTACATCATTGCTGCTGAGATGGGGGTCAATATTAAAGTTAGTTCAGGGCCAGCGATAGAACGCCCCGGAGATTTGGCAGCTATTCTAACTAACCTGCGCGAGGACGATATTCTTTTCCTTGATGAGGTTCATCGGCTTAGTCGCATCGTAGAAGAGAAGCTCTATCCAGCAATGGAGGACTTCGTTTTTGATATCTTTCTGGGTAAAGGTCCAGCAGCTAGGAGTTTGCGCTTGAATTTACCCCATTTCACCTTAATTGGAGCCACCACTCGCTTCGCCTTATTGAGTCCCCCACTTCGCGACAGATTCGGAGCGATATATCACCTTGATTTCTATGATAAGTCGGCGATAGAGATGATTCTAAAGCGCTCTTCAGCCATTCTTAAGGTGCCAGTGGAGGGGGAGGGGCTTGTTCAAGTTGCTCGGCGTGCTAGAGGCACGCCACGGGTGGCTAATCGTCTCCTAAAGCGACTGCGGGATTATGCTCAGGTCATGGCGGATGGGGTGATTACTAGGGAAGTAGCTCTGGAGGGGCTTTCAAAACTCGAAATAGACTCTGTAGGCTTGGACGATGTGGATCGCAGGGTGCTCCATACAATAATTGATAAATTTGATGGTGGACCTGTAGGTCTAGATACCATCGCTGCCTCTATTAGTGAAGAGGCTGATACTATTATGGATGTTTACGAACCCTATCTTCTTCAGTTAGGCTTTTTGGAGCGTACACCCCGGGGTAGAGCAGCTACGAGGCTTGCTTACGAACACTTGGGTTTGCCTTATAAAAAGGTTTGTCAACCTCAAGTAGGTCTGTGGAACCACAAACAAGCTCAGACTTCGTAGCTATGACCTGGCTTGCAGCCAGGCTGGGCTAGCGAGAGCGAATAAAGAGAAGAGTAATATCAGCCAACCCCAGAAACCAATATTTCCTCTGTTTACTAGAGTTACTGAAACCAGGATTACGCTTGGCGGAATTAACAAAGTAGCAGCTTTGCACCACCTCTGCCTTACACGAGCGTATGCAAAGGTTGCTACAGCCAAAACAAGGAAACTAATAACTATCCAGGGAATAGCTGGTTGCAATCGTGCTGACAGCATGTTGCTTGGCAAGGACTCATTTATGCCTAGGGCTAATGACCAACTGAATACTACTGGAAGTGGGGCTAGCATTAACGACACATAAAGCCAATCGCGACTTGCAGTTTGTTTCATTATGTAGGCAAACGCAAATAGAGCTAAAGGAAAGTAAGCAAGTGTCGCTAACCAAACCCAGCCATGAGGCAAGTAAATTAATAGCATACCAGTAATTATTACTGGGAGTAGATAATATCCTAACCAGGGGAAAAACCACATTGGTTTGTTATGACACCAGCCATAAATTACTATACAAGTAACCGCTACTAATATGATTGATAAGCAGATGATGTTTTGCCAATAGTATGAAGCAAAAAAAAGCAAGGCAACCAGCAAATGAGACAAGGCAGCGAAAAAAGCCTCTTGCCACGTACCCTGGCTATGGACTTCGTAGATTTGCTGAGCGATTAATTGAGGGGAGCCGAAGGATTCTGTGGCGATGTTATTTGCCTCATCCTCACTAAGCCCGGTTCCCCTTAGCTCTTGGCTTTTATCCTCGAGGTGTGTCTGAAGTTCACGAGTCACACTCGCCTTAACTGCCGAATCGCACTTGAGGCAGGTTTTAATACTATCTAGGTAATCGCTTAAATTGTTTGCCATCGTGGCGCTAAGTTGTTGCTGGTTGTGTAACTAATCTAACCGCGGTAGAGAAATCTTGCCACACTGCCAGCCTTTTGGCTAAAACTTGCTTTCCCCTTTTAGTTATATGGTAATACCGTCTTTGTTGCCCATTAGGTAGCATTTGCCATTCGCCCTTAATAAGTTTCTCCTTCTCCATGCGGTGGAGAGCAGGATACAAAGTCCCTTCTTTGAATTGGAAATATCCGTTGCTCCTCTTCTCCAATTCCTTTATGATTTGATAACCGTATGTGGCTTGATTGTTGATTAAACAAAGAAGTAAGCAATCAGTATTCCCTTTGAGCAACTCACGTCCATAATCCATCATCTAGTACCCCCAGCTATATTCTGAATTTCTTCTTACTATAGCCAAGGATACTTCCACTGTCAATGGCAGCTATAATAGCTTCGCTTGCTAAAAGTGACCCCCAACCGCTAAAATGTTAGCTAGTTTACTTTGGAGTAAGTAACCGTGCCATGAAAGATTATTATTCTATTCTTGGTATGCCTGAAGGGGCTAGCGAAGAGGAGATAAAGCATGCCTTCAGAAGGCTTGCTATGAAATACCACCCCGATAGAAACTTGGGAAACGAGGAGTGGGCTGGAGAAAAATTCAAGGATATCAATGAAGCTTATGTCGTATTGGGTGATGAAGGGAAGAGATGGGAATATGATAGGATGAGACGGGCTGGTTTTGTTGGAGCTGGATATGGTCCTCAATACACCGGTGGGCGATATTATACTCAGGAGCAGGTGTTCAGGGACGCATTTACCAATCCATATTTGTTTCAGGAGTTCGTGAGGATGTTTCAAGGAGCAGGTTTGAGGTTCGACCAGGGATTTGTAGACAATATGTTCTTTGGCGGCAGAGGATTTACCTTTGTTTTCTCTGGCCAGCCAGATTGGAGAGGTCAGCAATATTCTTCTACACAATATAAACCGCCCCTCTTGTTGCGACTAATAGGCAAGGTAATGAAATTTGCCCTTAAAAGAATGCTGGGTGCGGAGAGCTTTCCTTATCAAGGAGCAGACTTATATCATGAGATTGCCCTTTCTCAGAACGAAGCCGTTGCTGGGGTGGAGAAGAAGATTAAATACCAAAGAGGCAAGGAAAAGAAAAAGCTTGTGGTCAAGGTGCCAGCAGGTGTTACAGACGGGACAAAGATAAGGTTGAGAGGAATGGGATTGAAAGGAGGAAATCCTGGCGCCCTCTATATTACCGTCAGGATTAAGAATTAGCAGACATGGGTGACTTTGAAGATTTTGTCGCTATAATCAGGAAAACACAAACTATGCAGGCTCTCCTTGAAAGCCTCGATGAGGAGCCGGCCAAGCTCTTAGGCACAATTTGCCGGGAATATGAAACCACCAATAGAACTGTCCCTGACCACCATCTTCATTTGGCGGGATATTTTGGTGAGGCAATGCTGAGAGCATTGGTATCAGCAAATCTAGTTACTAAGGAGCCAGGAGATAGGTTTTCCCTTTATGGCTATAAGCCGACGGAAGCGGGGCTTAAGTACTATAAAGGCATGGTCGACGAAAAGAGAATTTAGTGTATAAGCTTATCGATACCCATGCTCACCTAGACGAACTAGAAAACCTTGATTTGGTACTTGAACAAGCTAAAGAAAATGGCATTAGCGCTATAGTGGCTGTGGGCTCGGCCTATCAATCAGATGTGAAAATATTGGAAATTTCTCAACTATATTGCTCCTTCGTCTATCCGGCTTTAGGCTTGCATCCTTGGCAGCTAGCTAGTCTTGGGGCTTCTCAGTTCGATGACAATTTACAGTTTATTGAGCAGAATATCGCCACAGCGGTTGCTATCGGTGAAATAGGTTTGGACTATGATAAAAGGGTAGTGAAAGCTGCGTCAAAGGAATTACAGAAGGACGTTTTGAGGCATCTTCTAGATTTAGCTAAGAAATATGCCAAACCAGCGATAATCCATAGTAGATATGCCTGGAGGGATTCATTCCAATTAGTCCAAGATGCTGGAGTAGATAAGGCTGTTTTCCATTGGTTTACCGGTTTCTCCAGCGTTCTCAGGGATATAACTACCGCTGGCTATTTTGTTTCTGCCACGCCAGCCACCGAGTATCATGAGGAGCACAGAAGAGCAGTTAAGGAAACGCCTCTCAATAGGTTACTTTTGGAAACAGATTGCCCTGTTACCTATGGCAGAGAGGTAAAGTATAAATCTAAACCTGCTGATGTGGTAAAGAGTTTAAAAGCTGTGGCTCAACTTAAAGAAATTGACGAGGCTGCAATTGCTGAGATGACAACAAGAAATGCCATCAACCTCTTCGCTTTAGATGTAGCATTTTAAATTATTTATGGGAGGTCAAGCCAATGATACAATCAATAGTTGGTGAGGACAACTTTCAAAAGGCTGTAGTACAATCGAAATTACCGACTTTGGTAGATTTCTGGGCAAATTGGTGTGCTCCCTGCCTGGCTGCTGCTCCCATTTTGGAGGAACTAGCTAAAGAATATGCTGGTAAAATAAACTTTGCTAAAGTCAATGTGGATGGCAACAGTTCTCTAGCTGCTAAATATGGCATTGCTGCTATCCCCACTATGCTTATATTTAAGGACGGCCAGCCGGTTCAGCAAATCATCGGTCTGAAATCGAAGAAAGAACTTAAGAAGATACTGGATGACCTTTTAGAGGAGTAAATAACAAGCCTCCCTCTCCCTTGATGGGAGGGGTTTAGGGTGAAAAGAAGCCACGAATAAAGTCAAATTCCTCGGGGAGAAGCGCTAATAACAAAGGAAATTGCTCCATCAAAAGTTTTGCCATTACAGACTGGGAGATAACTCCCCCCATGACTGGTAAATACTTGCTTACAATGGCAAGGACAGCGGCGCATAGCATGCTACCTATGGCGGCTCCGAGGATAAAGCCAATGAGCCTATCTACCCAGCCGAGCATCACGATGTGAACCAAGCGAGCTACAAACCAGCCGATTACGCTAGCTACAATCAAAGTGGCTACCAGGATAATAGCGTAGGCAGCTATCCTCGACCAAATAGCTTCGCCGGGAGAAAGTATGCTGGCAAGTGGCAAGTAGTAATGCCCTGCTAGAACTATACCTCCTATTAACCCGACGATACCAAATACAGCTTTGATAGCTCCTCTCCATAAGCCCAGCATGCCGAGCAAGAGAGTAACTATTATGATAACTATATCCAGCCAGTTCATGCTTCACCACATTCAAATTGATAGTCGCAGTAAGGACACATCCATGAGGGACATTTTGGAAGCTGAAGTGGCGATGTTGCTTTTTCTAGAAGTTCAATTCGTTGCCATACCTCAGCCTTAACAGCATTCAAGTTTCTAAAAGTTACATCGTAGACCATTAGTTTAGCATCTTCTCGAGGGACTTTAGCGTAATAGAGCAGTAGCCTGCCCTGGGGATGGTCTGTTAGGGCGCACTCGAATCCCAGGCGGAGGAAATAATGAGGGAATGTCCAGGGCAAGCGTTCCCTTTCCACCAGGGAATAGAACTTTGGGTCGCGCAAGATGGTGGGCAAGTTCTGACAGACTTGGACCAGGTCAGCCAATAGTCTATGTTGTATGGGAATCCTTTCCACTTCGCCTGGAGCGCCGTAGCGTAACGCATCACGAAGCGCATCGAGAAAGCCTAGTTCATTCATAGAACGAAGATAATCCTCTTTTTCTGGTGGCAATCCTTCCTCAGTGGCGATTTCTTGCGGCTTGGCACGCTTAAAGTATGCCTTACGGGGAAAGACGAGGTCGTTGGTTCGGAATAGTTGGGATGGCTGTGGCTTGGCAAGCTTATCAAGGAGTTGTTGGCAAGTAGGCTCGTCAATTTGGATTTGCCCTGCTAGTTCCGCAATCTTATATGATAGTGGTATCGAGGTAGTCTTGCAGTCACATACTTCTGAATAATCACATCTCCTATTAAACCAGGCACAGATAGGCAGATTACTGGGGTCATTTGAGATGAGTGCTTGTACCAGCAGCTCCCGCCTCCGCCGCATTTCCTCTCGGATTGCTTCCAGATCAGGAAAAGTAACCTGGTAGGCAATAAGAGGAGCTTGGGGTGATACTGTAGAATCGTGGCGCTGGTAAATAATGATTTTCCCCTGGAGGGAGTTGACCATGGCACAGTATATGCCCAGTTGTTCCACATAAGTCGGCCTATATTTAACCAAGTCTCCCGTGCTTACCAGGGTTGAGGTTGTTTTCACCTCTATGGGTATATTTTCATAGATATCAATTTTGCCTACAATGCCCTCAGCTTCGACAAACTGCTCCAGATATTCTTCGCTGGAAACAGCAGAACCAAAAATCTTGTGAAACCCGGTGCCAGCCCACATAAGCTGTTGTTTTTCCAGAGGTGGAACGATTTCCGGGTATTTTCTCTTAAAGTAAGCCTGCTTCAGGTTAGTCAGGTCAGTTACTGAAATATGGTATGGAGGTCGGCGAGTCTTTAACTTTTGCATCAGGGCATCCTTAACCGACCTATTAGCCTCGATGTGGGACACATAAGATGCGATGTTAAATTCGGCCATTTTGTTGTTAACCTATATTATAGAGCCTTGTAACAATAACTTCACTATGTCATTGCGAGCCAAATTTCCTCTCCCTTGACGGGAGAGGATTAAGGTGAGGGTGATTGGTGAAGCAATCTCACGCTTCTTGCTATAATTTTCACTGCCACGCCTTGAGGCGCCTGAAGGCATCAAGCTTCTCTTTATCGCCAATCTTGGCTTTATCTACTGCCTGGGCCAGAAATTCAATGCTGGCATCGTAAGTCTTCCTGTCCACAGGATAGGGATGACCATCCTTGCCACCATGGGCAAAACTATAGCTTGCCGGGTCACGCAGGCTAACCGGTGTATCGTAAACCAAGTCTGAGATAAGGCTCAAAGCTCGAAGCGTCTTTGGTCCTATGCCCTCAAGCCCCAGCAGTGACTCAAAGTTTTGTGGTTGATGCTCATAAGCGATGGTGAAGAGCTTACTCAATCTGTCGGGATGAATGTCTTCCAGGCTAATGTAAGGCCGCCGGGGCAGGTTTAAGGTTTTTAACTTCTTTAATTGGGTTACGATATTCCCCGGTTTTTCCTCGGCAGCAATATCAGTGATGACATTTCGCGCTTGTATGCTCTCTGATGCTACCAGGTTCAGTGCTTCGCCTCTAGCTTGGGAGCAAATAGCTGTCTCTGGCTCACAAACAAAATCAACAACTTTTTCTCCTAGCCAGTGATACCTCCGCGCATAGCGGTTAATCTCATTCATTCCTTGCTGAATAACTGCCCAGGAGCCGTCTTTGGTAAAGAAGAATGTATGGTGATAAAGTTGATAGCCGTCTTGAAGGGCTGAATTGTCCACTTTGGCTGACATGCGACTGGCGTAAACCAGAGGCGATGGATTTACCTTTATCAGGTGTCCGAAGCCTTCTATCTCGGCTGGGGTTTTTCGGGATGTTTTGCCTTTGCCGCCGGCAATGAACAGGCCAAATTCTTTTTCTAACCCTCGCATCCCTTCTTTCAGAGCCCCGCAAACGGTGGTGGTAACACCGCTAGAATGCCAATCGTAGCCCAAAACGCAACCAAAGGCTTGAAACCAGAAAGGGTCAGATAGGCGGCGGAGCATCTCCTCGGGATCAAATTCATCAACAATGACAATGGCTATCTCCCTGGCAAGCTGGCACATCCGCCCAAACAGCCACGGAGGCACCTTGCCATAATGCAAAGGCAGATTAGCAATCCCCGTTCTCCGTGCCGAGGTAGGCATATCACAAGCTACCTATGTCTTTTCAGACTTAAGTATTATAATATGGATGAGGTTGGAAGTTCGAGTGTAAAGGCGTGAGCGAGGGAAATGTTAAAGGCATATCTTAAAAGAATATATGAAGTTGCTCAAACGGGGGATGCTCGAGAGGAAAGCTATTATTCTAGTTTGGAGGAACTTCTCAAAGTTTTTGCCCATTCTATCGACAAAAAGCATATCCATATCACCACCTTGCCCAAGAAGACTGAAGCTGGCAATCCTGATTTCAGAGTTTGGGATGGGAAGCAAAACATCGTTGGTTACATTGAGGCGAAAGAGCCGTTCGCAGAGGATCTCGACTACACTGAAAACGGCGAACAGCTAAAACGCTATAGACATACATTTCCTAATCTCATCTTAACCAACTTCTTCGAATTCCGCTTGTATCGCAATGGAAAGCTAGTTGATAAAGTCTTGCTGGCTAGACCCTTCATCATTCGTGAATTAAGAACGATTCCTCCTGTAGAGAATAAAGATAAATTCCTCAACCTGCTGGATAAGTTTTTCTCCTTCTCGCTTCCTAAAACATATACCTCAGAGTCTTTAGCTGTTGAGTTGGCAAAGAGAACCAGCTTCTTAAAAGACCAAGTCATTCTGGAGGAATTGAAAGGTAAAGAGGGCAAAGCTCCCATTCTCGGATTCTATGAAGCATTTCAAAAATATCTTATCGCAGGACTGACTCAGGATGGTTTTGCCGATCTTTATGCCCAAACGATTACCTACGGGCTTTTTGCCGCCCGCACCCGTTGTGAAAATGGCTTTAATCGCAAGCTGGCTTACGATTATATTCCTCGAACTATTGGCATCCTGCGGGATGTTTTCAGGTTTATCTCCCTAGAGGAATTACCCAAGCAGATGGAATGGATTGTAGATGATATCTCCGAAGTTTTGGCAGTGGCTGATGTCAATGAGATTCTAAGCAAATTTTATCATGAAGGGAAAGGAAGAGACCCCGTTTACTATTTCTATGAAACTTTTCTAGCTGAGTATAATCCCACGGAGAGGGAAAGAAGAGGTGTTTATTACACCCCCGAATCGGTGGTTTCCTATATTGTTCGTTCCTTAAATATTATCCTCAAAGAGCGTTTTGACCGGCCAGATGGATTTGCCTCCAATTCTGTCACCGTCTTAGACCCGGCTGCTGGCACTCTGACTTTCCTTGCTGAGGCAAGCAAATTGGCCATAGCGGAATTTACTGCCAAATATGGTGAAGGTGGGAAGGAAAGCTTTATCAAAGAGCACATTTTGAAGAATTTTTATGCCTTTGAGTTGATGATGGCTCCCTATGCCATAGGACATTTGAAGATGGCATTGCTATTAGAGAAATCGGGCTATGGACTTGGTGAAGATGAGCGCTTCAAATTCTATCTCACAAATACTCTAGAAATGGAAGAGTTAGAGCAAACTGCTCTTCCTGGGATATCATCCCTGGCTGAGGAATCGCACCTCGCTGGCAGAGTGAAGAAAGAAAAGCCTATCCTCGTTATCCTGGGAAACCCTCCATATTCGGGGATATCAGCAAATTTAAGTGAAAAAGAAATAACTGTCGAAAAGGGGAATAGGTATATAACTAATTACCAAATTCAAGAGGATAAATTAAATGGTTATTATTCGTTAGTTCCTCAATTAAGAACGGCAAGGCAAAAGATGAAAGTAAGGCAGAAAACTTGGATTGGCGAATTAATAGAATCCTATAAGGTGATAGATGGCCAGTGGTTAGGTGAGAGAAAACAATGGCTCCAAGACGACTATGTAAAGTTCATTCGCTTTGCTCAATGGAAGATAGATCAGGCAGGCGAAGGTGTTTTGGGCTTTATTACCAATCATAGTTATCTGGACAACCCAACATTTAGAGGAATGCGGCAATCCTTGATGAATAGCTTTAATGAAATATATCTGTTGGACTTGCATGGTAACAGTCTGAAGAGAGAAAAGTGCCCTGATGGCTCTAAAGATGAAAATGTTTTTGATATTCGGCAGGGGGTAGCCATATTGTTGTTCGTTAAAAGAAAGGATTTGGAGAAGAAAGTTTTTTACTCAGAATGCTGGGGCTTACGAGAGGATAAATATAGTTGGCTTTTTAAAAATGACATTAAAACGACCAATTGGCAGCAATTAAAGCCGAGTAGCCCATACTATTTCTTTGTTCCGAGGGCTGAAATTCACAGAGATATTTATGAAAAATACTGGAAGATAACCGACATCTTTCCGGTAAATTGTACAGGAATTGTTACAGCTAGAGATAAGCTTGTAATTGACTTTGATAGAGACGCTCTAAAAAGACGAATTGAAATGTTCAGAGATTTGTCAATACCCGATGAGATAGTTAAGCAAGCCTTTGATTTGAAAGAGAACTATATGTGGAAAATCAAAAAGGC
This sequence comes from Dehalococcoidia bacterium, assembly GCA_009619075.1. GTDB lineage: Bacteria > Chloroflexota > Dehalococcoidia > GIF9 > AB-539-J10 > 20-14-all-45-10. The sequence goes on along the minus strand of WJOY01000019.1, from coordinate 12,191 downwards.
AAGAATCGACCTAAACAAAGTTAAAGATTGGGATGAATACTTCACCAGAATTCTTTATCGCCCCTTTGATGTCAGGGAGATTTATCTCCATGATTCTGTTGTGTGGAGGACTCGCAAGGAGGTCATGCACCACATGATGAAGGATAATTTGGGGTTGATTACTGTTAGGCAGGTTGCCGAAGGAGTTTTTAATCACGCATTTGTTTCAAATACGATAATTGATAGTCGGATAACCCTTAGCAACAAGGGGATTGGCTTCCTTTTCCCTCTTTACCTCTACCCCTCCAAAGAAGATATGTTCAGTCATCAGGAAGCTCCAGGGGAAAAACCGAATCTTAATCCTAAACTGGTCAAATCGTTAACAGCGGCTTATAGTAGAGAACCAAGTCCAGAGGAAATTTTTTACTACATATATGGCGCTTTTTATTCCAATACCTATCGAAACAAATACGCTGAGTTTCTGAAGATTGATTTTCCCAGAGTGCCTTTCACTAAAGACTATGAATTATTCAGCAAAATAGGAAAATATGGCAAACAGCTTGTCAGCTTGCATTTGCTCAAGTCAGCAGAGCTAAATAACCCAATTGCCAAATTTGAGGGCAGTGGTGATAATCAAGTCGAAAAGCCAAAATACGATGAAATGGAAAGGCGAGTTTACATCAACAACAATCAGTACTTCGAGGGAATAGAAAAAGAGGTCTGGGACTACCAAATCGGTGGCTATCAGGTTATAGATAAATGGCTTAAGGGTAGGAAGGGACAAAAGTTATCTCTTGAGGAGATAAAGCATTACTGCCAGATTACCACGGCTCTTAAAAAGACAATGGAAGTTCAACAGAAGATAGACAGCCTCTATGCGGATATTGAAAAAGAGACCATCGAGCTTTCAAGATAGCTGGAATTAGCAGGTAACTTTTTGTAGTGCTTAATGGAAATAGTGACGGCATCCAATACCTGTGCAATAAGCTACTGAACAAAAAACGAATTTTGTATATACTATAGTTATCTTAAATCGCGGCTTTAATGTCACAAAAGATTAATATTGGGCTAAATTACTCTGTAATAAATAGGGAGGAATAGAATGCTTCGGGCTACTACCCTTGCAGCAAAAATTGGCTTGCGTGATCAAAACGAGATGGAAGCACTTATATCACATTTGAGTGACAAAACCTATTTACCTGTAATACGTAGTATGCTTACAGGTATGTTTGCGTTAGCTAAACTACCAGAACCTGACCATGGGCTAATCATAAAAATTATCACGCCCGCACTTCGAGCGTACAGGTTGGAACCCACTGAGATATTGGGTGACTTGTTTTTCATTGATAATTGGGCTTATGCCTTAACTTTTGCTAGTGAAGAGATACTGTATGCTTCTGTTGTTGGGTACGGGAAGGCAGACGAACCTTTAAGGAAGTTTTGCGCAGATATCGAAGAAGGTATCAAAACTAGATTTGATGGCAGAAGAGTCAGGGGAATGGAATTTGACTGGAAAAGTGTGGATCCCCGCCTTTCGAGATACACTAGGCGTCGTTCCGCTCTCTATCGAGCTTTCTCTGATGAAGATCCTGAGCGTGTGGAAGTGGAATTTAAGTCCATCGAGCCGAACTACAACTCTGAAGATGCTCAGGTAGCTCGGCTCTTAGTGAATATTGAAATAAGAAAGTTCATTCTGAAGTTGGCTCAGGTAGTAAAGATGAGACAGAAAGATGCCGCTGAAATTGTGGAAGCGGACGTTCTTCAGCGCATTCTTTCCTTAGGTTTGGTAATGGAGGAGTATTTGTTAACGTGCAAACAAGACCAGCACACTATTTGTGTTGTTCCTTCCAAAGATGATCTCACCAAAGGCCCCATGCCTTCTCTACGTTGTAGTGTTTGTGGGCGTTCATTCCCTGAGGAGAACCTTCAAGTAATCTACTCCCTTACGGAGAAGGGCAAGAAATTGGTTGATCACAGTTTATGGATGTCTATATGGGTTACAGAACTTCTTAAAGAAAATGGAATAAGGAAAGAAGCCATAAGATGGGGGTTAGAAGCCAGTGGCGAAGAGCTTGATATAATGGTGGAAGATTTTGGTTCCCGCATTTTCTTTGAACTTAAGGACAGAGAATTTGGCTTGGGAGATGCTTATCCTTTTGTTTATAGGACAATCCGATATGCAGGAAGGAGCGGAATAGTTGTAACGATGGACAAGGTTTCCACCGATGCTCAAAAATTCATCAGCGAAGAAACTAAGCGGCGAGAGTCTCTCATCAATATACAATACTTAGAAGGACCAGAAGAAGCTATTCAACGTGGCGTCAGGGAGCTAATAGAACACACATCCCTATTACAAGTTCACAGGTTAGTTCGACCCTTCTCTCAGACAATAGGTTTTGACTTATGGCCTATTATACAGAATTGGATGGATACAAGAATTAAAGAAACCTCCAAGAATAAAGTTGCCGCAACAGCAGACAACAGCGGATAAAAGGGAAATCTCTATTGTTTCTCACAGCATTCAACACTCCAGAGGGATTCCTTCAAATAAATGGATTAGCTAAACCTTGAGATGCGGAAAAACGGAGGCTAAGTATGAGGAAATCTCAAGGGCAATATGTTATAGGGGAAAAGACGACGGGTGTTTCAGTCTCTTTTTTCGAGAATTTCATACACCTCTCTGGCTAATTTCACCTGCTCCTCTTCGTTTAAGCTGAGTCCGCTTTCCAGTCGGTTGATATATTCATTGATTTCAGCGTCTTCCTCTCTTAGCTGGGCTATTTTCTCATTCTGATTGCTAATCTCCGAATCAATCTCCCCCAAATCCAGACCCAGGTTAAATCTGCTATCCAGAAAAGAAAGGGTAAGCTTTATTGCTGCAGGGTCTTCTCCGGCAGCGAGGTAAAATGGTATCTCGGGCCAAAGGCTTATCCCGGGGATGTCTCTCCTTTTGGCTAGCCAAAGAAGGTAACTACTTATGGCTGGAGGTCCTTCCCAGGTCATATCCTCTAGTCCATAGCCTTGGAGCATTTTTTGAAATTCTGGCTGATTGTAAACCGTAAGTATCCTCCGAGGAGTAGTATGGGCGCCAAGAGAGGGCCTCGCGCTGATGGTATATAGCTCTTTGATATGACAATAATGTTGAGCAAAATCCAGGAGACCGTTTAAAAAATTATACCATTCGTATTTAGGCTCCTTGCTTTGAAAAATCAGGAGGTCGTTTTTCTGGCAAGCACAGAATTTGCTTTCTGGAACCTGGATCAAGTTATCCTTAAATACTGCTCCTCCTAATGGGAAAAACCCTGAAGGCTTGATTTCAGCAATTTGCTGACCCTCCAGTTTCTCATTCAAAAAATGGATAATCTTAGAGCTTAATTTCCCAACATCGCGAGTTTGCCAACCGACAATCAAATATGGTTTTGGAAGCCGGGGAGACTGATAAATCTCAAACAGAGCTTTGTCCACCCTGTTCACCCCTTTTCTTAAAAAATTCATCGATATGTTCTTTAATCCATTTGGCATCCTCTTCAGTTATTCCTCCCGGCTTAGCCTGGGCAACAAATTTTCTTTCATCATAGCGTTCCTTTATTTCTAGGGGAAACTCCTCATAGAGCCTCTCAACAATCTCTTCTATCTGGGCAACCATCTTATCGAGAAACCCAAAATCAACCCTAATTCCCAGAATATCAGCAAAAACCTCGAGCACTGACTTTGAGGCCTTGGGATAGGGGAAGGGAGAACCAGAAAGCCAATCTGGTATCTCCCCCATGAGGCAAATACTTTCTAGCCCCCTCTTTTTTGCCACTGCCAGCAAAAGACCATTTAATCCAGTAATAACTCCTTCACCTTCTCTCCCTCCCATTTCGCTTATTAAAATTGTATTTGGATACCTTGTTACCTCCTCCGTTAGCTTATCAGAACTTACCACTGAAATGACTCTTGGTTTCACAGTATGGTGAATGGGTGAAACACAGGCACCCGAAGTATAAACTCTCTGGCAGCCAAACTTTTCAGCTACATCTAAAACTAGATTGGCCATCTGGTAAGCCTTTTCTCCCGTGGCGTACACACTCTCTCCCTCAGTCGGCTGTTCTTCTCCAAGGAAAAATATTAAATCTTTCCTTCTCAGCTGCTGATAATAAAATTTGTTGGTGGGGAACTCTAAGCTTTCGAGCAAACCGTCCCTGATGGAGACCTTCTTGGGGTAGAAAAAGTCCCAGGGTTCTATTTCTCCAAACTCTTCTGCTACCAGCCCCCCCTTCAAGGTATCAACAGCAATTAGCCCGATATTCCCAATCCCTGGCCAGCCGCAAATCAGGTCAGGTTTTTCCAGCTCAGGCTCTTTAAAAAGTCTTATTCCCATCTTTTGGCTCCTTTTAATTTTTGAAAAATTATTTAAAGGCGCAAATTGTATTTTGGAGTATAACAAAAGATATAAAATGTTACAGGCCTTTTTCAAAGAGGAGGAACAACAGCACATGATAACCATAGATGGCGGGGCAAAGTCTGGAAGCGGAACTATAGTCCGCTATTCTGTAGCTCTGGCGAGCCTGCTCGCGAAGGAAATAAACCTACAGCTAGCATTTGAATATCAGCAGTGCTAAAATCCATGTAAACGGAGCTAGGGATGAGTAATATCAAAGAGCGATATTTAGTGGATAACAATGGCAATTGTATTGGCGTGGCCCTTGATATGAAGGATTACCATCATTTACTCAGGAGCTTGAGGAGCTAGATTCTATTCGTGCCTATGACGCAGCCAAAGCCTCCGGCGGTGAGGTTATCCCTTTTGAGCAAGTAGTGATGGAAGTTGAGTCGTTTAGTATATACTAAGTTATACGAACTCAATTGTTGAAAATCTAACAGGAGGACAAGCATGGCAAAATTTCAAGAGCAATATGTTGTGGATGAGAAAGGACAAAAAACAGCCGTAATTATTCCAATTGAGGAGTATGAGGAGCTTCTAGAAGATATCCATGACCTTGCAATCATTGCCGAACGTCGAGGTGAGCCTACTATAACTTTTGAAGAACTCAAAAAGAAGTTAGAAAGAGATGGCCTCTTATGAGATTCGATGGAAAGGGTCAGCAGAGCGAGACTTATGGAATATTGATCCACAGCAAATCCCTTGGATTGTTCGGGCCATTGACTTCCTTGTAAATAATGCATTTCCATCACAATGCCGTAAACTTCGAGGCTCAGAACGAGATTATCGAATTCGAGTTGGGGATTACAGGGTAATCTACCAAGTAGGCATCAAGACGAAGGTCGTGACGATTTATCACGTCCGTCATCGTGGAGAAGCATACCGTAAATGATGAGACTACTGACTGACTTTGCCTACTCAGCATATAAATAGTATTGCCTCAACATGAAGGTTATAGATGGCAGTGCAAAGTCTGGAAGCGGAACTATAGTCCGCTATTCTGTAGCTCTGGCGAGCCTGCTTGGGAAAGAGATAAAGATACAAAATATCAGGGCGAAGAGGGATAGGCCAGGGCTAAGGAGGCAGCACCTTAAGGTTATCCAGGCTTGCCAGGAGATGTGCCATGGTGTGGTGAGTAATGCCGTGGTGGGCTCTAAGGAGATTACCTATGCTCCAAAGGGAAGGTTTAAAGGAGGGGAGTATCACTGGGATATAGGGACAGCAGGGTCAACCACAATGATGGCACAAACTCTTCTGCCCTTAGCCTGCTTTGCGGGAAAGCCTTCCAAATTTAGGCTTGAAGGCGGGCTATTCCAGGATTTTGCCCCCTCTGCCTATCATATGAAATTTGTTTTGCTTCCAATTTTGGAACAGATGGGAATTCATGCTGAGCTTGAGATAGTTCGCCCTGGCTACGTGCCACGAGGAGGCGGGATTATAGAAATTGAAGTTGAGCCGGTAAAGAAATTAAAACCTTTGAGCCTCACTGAACAAGGGGAGGTTCTCGGTATTAAAGGAATCGCCCTCTCCTCTCATTTGAAGGGAAGGAAAGTGAGCCATCGGATGGCAGAGGAATGTCAGAAGGTATTAAGCTCTTATGGCCATAAGGCTGAAATCCAAGAAATTTACGATGAGAACTCGCTTCAGGAGGGTGCTGCCCTGACGATATATGCTAAGACGAGTTTAGCTAGCAGTATTGGCTCGGATAGAGCGGGAAGGCCGGGAAGAAGCTCCGAGTCTATCGGGAGGTATGTAGCCCAAAGCTTTGTAGAGGATGTTAAAACTGGTGCCGCGGTTGATAGATATGTGTCGGACCAACTCATAATTTATGCTGGCTTGGCTGATGGAACTAGCAGGTACTCAATTCCTAGGATTACCGAACATGTAGAGACAAACCTATGGTTGATTGAGGAATTTCTCGGTGCTAAGACAAAGCTTAGGGGCAATCTCATAGAGATAGAAGGGATTGGCTTTAAGTAGCAAGCCCTAAAACTGGGAAAACATCGGAGCACAGCCATTTGCCAAGCTTATCCTTTGCTGCTGAGCACGATTCTTTCCTTGGTGACCAGGCGGGAGAGGTAAATTGTCACTAGGGCTAAGACAGCGGCAACTCCTAGGGAGATAAAGACAATGCTCCATGATGCAGAGCCAAACCTTAAGACGGGGGAGAGCCCAAAGCCAACACCAAATATTAGGCCCATGAGGGCAGCGTGAATCCAACGGATGTTGGTGATTATGAGTTGTAGCGCTATCATTAAAGTAACAAGGAAAAACACTATCAGAGGCACAGCTATCAGGGTTGCTACTAATGGTGCTGCACCAGGCATGACAAACTGCCCTATTTTAGGAGCTATAAAGAATTGATTTATGCCAGCTATTGCACCAAAGGCAAATAGCAGACCCAAAATCACACTGGGCAAAAATACTGCCAAACTTTTTCCGAGGCAAATTTGCCTCAGGCTCAATGGTGTACATAGTAAAGACTCTATGGAGCGTTTTACTTTCTCCATGGTAAGCGTATAGGCGTTGATATACATGCAAAATAGCATCATCAACATCAGAGAAAGCATGAAGACAGTGGTGCCCATGAGTGGTTGAGCGGCTGAGCTTATTTCTGCTGGTGATAAACCCTTCTCTACTAAGGTATTGATTTGTCCTCTAACTGCGCCGCCCAGCATTACCATGAAGAATAAAACCATGGCTATGCTGACATAAAAAGCCTTGGTGCGCAGAGTTTCCCTCAAATCCTTTTTCACAATCACCATTATCTGTTTCATCATTCCCTTCCCTTTGTCACCTTGGCGTAAATTTCCTCCAGGGATATTTCGCCCTTTCTGACCTCCTCTACACCTATGCTCTTCTGGGAGAGCATGGCTACTATCTCGGAGATGTCACCTCGGCCATCAAGCTGGAGACGCAGTTTTTGAGCTTCTCTGCGGCAGCTTGTCACATAAGGTAAGGCTTCAAGCTCAGCCACAAGCCCGTCGAGTAACCTGGCTTCTTCCGTAGTTGTTATCCCGGTTTCTATGATTACCTCTCTTCTGCCCATATCCCTTCTCAATTTCCCTAGCTCGTCATAGAGCTTTATTTCCCCTTGGTCTATCAGAGCAATGCGGTTGCAAATTCGCTGCACTTCATCAAGGTTGTGAGAGCTTAGGAAAATGGTCTTACCCCTCTGTGCTAAGTTAAGAAGGATTTGTCTCACCTCCATCTGACCTGTAGGGTCAACGCCAGCGGTGGGCTCATCGAAGATAAGGAGGTCGGGCTCATGAACCATAGACCGTGCTAGCGCTAGCTTCTGCCTCATTCCCTTGGAATAAGAGGATACTTTATCCCCTGCTCTGTCGCTTAGTTCCACTAGGTCCAGCATTTCATCTATTCTTTTGCTTTTCAAAGCTGAGGGCATGCCATAAATTTGACAGTAGTAATCTAAGTTCTCGTAAGCAGTCATGTTGTCATAGAGCCCATCGGCCTCAAGGACAAAGCCAACCTTTTCTCTGGCATCATCATACTTGACATCCTTGCCTAGAATGAATGCCGTGCCTGAATTAGGTGGGAAAAGTCCCAGGATGACCCTGATAGTTGTAGTCTTGCCTGCTCCGTTGGGGCCGAGGTAGCCGAAGATGTCACCTACCTCCACGGCAAAGCTTATATTCTTGAGAATCTGCCGACCCGCTAGGATTTTGGTGACATTGTCCAACGTTATTACAGCTTCAGCCATGTTGTTGATCTTTTCTCAGCGGTTTTTTACATCACCCTTTTCAGCCCAGGGTTGGGGGTGATGCCGGGCATTCTGCCCCTTTTGGCAATGGGCTTGCCTTCTACCTCGTGAAGGTCTGCGGTGAAATCAATGGGCTGGGCATCGCTGATATAGCTGCCAACAGCGAAGATGTCAACCGGTGCCCTTTGGCTGATAAAATGCCGGATGCGCTCTGGATTAAACCCACCACTGGCGACAATCTTCACCTCTTTGAATCCCTCAAGGTCTAGCCAAGCCCTCACTTCTTTGACTAAATCGGCAGTGACTCTACCTCTTTCCGAGGGAGTATCTAATCTCACACCTTGCAACTTTCCCTGCATTGCTTTAGCCACAGCGACACTTTCTCTTACCTCATCCTCAAAAGTATCCACTAAGGCAATACGTGGCACTTCAGGAGGCATATGCTTATCAAAGGCGAGAGTAGCTTTGGCAGTGCTGTCCAAAATAATGATGAGGGCATGAGGTACGGTGCCGATGGGTTTCATGCCAGCAAGCTTAGCACCAACGGTACTAGCACAGCCACCACATCCCCCTACAATAGCGGAGTACTCCATAACACCGACTACTGAAGGGTGAACATGACGGGCGCCAAAACTAATAACAGGAATGCCTTGAGCAGCATTAACGCATTCTCGAGCAGCAGTGGCCCAGCCACTGCAATGGGCAAGAATGCCCAGATAGACTGTTTCATAAGTTCCATAGCTTTGGTAGGGGGCTTTTATCCGCAGGACTACTTCTTTTTTGTCAAAAGATTCGCCTTCTGCTAGTGCCCAAACTTCACGATTATCTTCAGGAAGCACCCTGGCTAAAAGAGCCTTAACTTCCTCCATGCCACAGAGTACGCCGGCTCTAGAGGGAAAAACCTCCATAGTAGCTACGGGGTTGATTCCTTCCTTTTTGAGTATTTCCACAGTGCGGGGGAAGTAAACATCGGCTGTCTCCCCGCTCAGCCATGAGTCAGGGATTTCAAACTTTGGTTTAGGCAGGTTGACTTTAGGGCTGATTAGCTTGGCACCAAGCACCTTCTCCATATAATCCAGAGCGAAGAAATGAGCCCTATTGTCGAAGGAAGCAACACAATCGACAGGGATTTCAACTTCATAGCCTCTGTTTCTGGCATCAATTACTGCCTGCAGAACACAAATATGGGTGCATACACCACACACGACTATGGTTTCGGGCTGGAGTGCCTCTAGTTTCTTCTCCAAAGAGGTATTATAGAAACTGCTAAAAGTTCTTTTTGGTATTATTTCACCAGGATATGGGGAAAGTTCGGATATGATTTCAGCCTCAGCGGTACCTTCAATACAGTGGGGTGGGAACATTTTGAATTCCGGGTCATCAGGAGCATGATGGTCACACAGATAGAAGATTTTCGAGTTCTGCTCTAACTCTCGCTCCAGCAGTTTCTTGACATTGGGTATGATACTTTGGGCGTCGATGCCACAGTAAAGTGGATAACCTTCCTCGAAAAACCCACGCAACATGTCCGATACAAGTACTACCCTAGCCATAGCCTCAATGACCGATTATAGGACTTCTTGGGCTTCCTGTGCAAACAGCAGTTAGTGAGAAGCTCTGTATCCCTCGCTCGTCATCCTCTGGTTCAGGACCTTGGGTTGCTCTGCCATCAATGCTCAAGGTGCTCGCCTCGATAGTCTTGCTTCAAGAAAGCGATATAATCCTCTGGCAGAGAAGCTGCCTTCACGCTATCATCCACTTTCAAAGCCTCCGAGATTCTCTGCGATATGTTTATTTCATTGTCTATCTGGTACGTCAAGCCGCAAATACTGCCACAGCAGGAACCATAATCAGCGCGATCTAGTGAGGTTGTTCAATTTCTATCATATTTTCTAGATCGGCGATGCACTCTGCCTTCTTTCCAGCGTCAGCCCATCTTTCTCTTTGAGCTCAGTGCCTAAAATGGCGAATACCGGTGAATACCATGGCTACACTATGCTTGTTAGCCACATCGATTACCTCTTTGTCTCTCACTGAGCCGCCGGGCTGGATAATGGCGGTGACTCCGTGGCTAATGGCTAATTCAGGACCATCGGCGAAAGGGAAGAAAGCGTCTGAGGCGAGAACACTACCCTTGGCTTGCTCGCCAGCTCTCTTTAAAGCCAGCTCAACACTTACCACACGAGATGGTTGTCCTGCTCCCATGCCTAATAATGTTTTGTCCTTAGCAATAACTATGGCATTGGACTTTATCCCCTTGACTGCTTTCCAGGCGAAAAGCAAGTCTGATAGTTCTTGCTCTGTAGGTTGGCGATTGGTAACTGTGCGAGGTTGAAGCTCTGAGTCGCTGAAGAAGTCTGGTGTTTGGATCAGAAAGCCGCCTTGGACATAGCGGAAATCGCTGATAGCTGTCAGCTGATAGCTATCAGCGATTGGTATCTCGACAAGGCGTAAGCTCTTTTTACGTCTTAATAGCTCTAGGGCTTCCTTTTCATATTCTGGAGCAATGATAGCATCATAATGAGTTTGGTCTATTTCTCGGGCAGTGGCTAAATCTATAACTTGGTTACTAGCAACTACACCACCAAAGGCAGCTACTGGGTCTCCAGCCAAAGCTCTTCGGTAAGCCTCAGCCAAATTAGCATGGCTGGCAAGCCCACAGGAATTGGTGTGTTTCATTATGGCCACAGTGGGAGCAGTAAAGTTGCTCAGAATATTTAAGGCAGCATCAAAATCAAGAAGGTTATTGAAGGAAATTTCAGGGCCGCTAATTTGTTTTAGTGAAGCTAAGACAGCTTGTGGTTGCCTCACATTTTGCTCGAGATAAAAGGCGGCTTTTTGATGAGGATTCTCACCATAACGGAGGCCATAAGCTTTCTTCAATGCTATGGTCATTTCCTCCGGGAAAGTTTTTTCGCTAAGATATTGAGCGATAGCAGTATCATAGATAGCCACATGCTGGAAAGCTTTATGGGCTAATTTTTTTCTTTCTGCTAAATCTACATTGCCCCGGCGCAGCTTTTGCAGAATGGGGTCGTAATCCTCAGGGTCGACAATTACCAGGACTGAGGGGAAATTCTTCGCTGCTGAGCGAATCATAGTTGGGCCACCGATATCGATGTTCTCTAACGCTTCGTCCAAAGAAACTTCGCTTTGGGTCACCGTCTCGATGAAGGGGTAAAGATTTACTACAACCATGTCGATAGTTTCGATGTGGTTTTTAGCCAGCTCAGCTAAGTGTTGAGGTAAGTCGCGCCTTGCCAGAATGCCACCATGAACCGCAGGGTGAAGCGTCTTTACTCTACCATTGAGGATTTCAGGAAATCCGGTAAGCTCTGAGATGCTGTGGACTTTTATTCCAGACCGTTCCAGTGATTTCTTAGTGCCGCCGGTGCTGAAAATCTCGGCGCCTAGCTCCTGCAAACCTCGAGCGAAATCAGCTACACCTGACTTGTCTGAAACGCTTATGACAGCACGCATGATACTTCCTTAACCCATTATTACTCTTCCCTTACCCTTTGCCTTGACTACCTCACCAATAACCTTGGCTTGGGGTAAAGCAGCAGTCAATTTAGTTACTTGTTGTGGTGAACACACAATGGTCATGCCTATTCCCATGTTGAACACGCGATACATTTCTGTCTCCTCAATATTTCCCTGCTTCTGAATAAGCTTGAAGATAGGGGGTATATTCCAGGAACCTTTGTGCAGATGGGCAGCAAGACCTTGAGGTAGAATGCGAGGTATATTCCCCATAAGCCCGCCGCCAGTGATATGAGCTAAACCTTTAATTAAGGATAAGATCGGTTTAAGCTCAGGATAATAGCAGAGGTGGACTTGGAGCAGTTCCTCGCCCAGAGTTTTCCCCAGCTCGGGATAAAAGTTATTTAGGCAGGAGGGGTTATCCTCTATTCTAAAAACTCTTCGCACTAACGAGTAGCCGTTGGTATGTAAACCAGAGGATGGCAAGCCAAGAATTACAGTGCCTGCATTTATGGGACTGCCATCAATAATACTTGCCTTTTCTACCACTCCAACAATAAAGCCAACCAAATCATAGCTCCC
>WJOY01000033.1 GCA_009619075.1 Dehalococcoidia bacterium | reverse complement strand
ACGGGGGGCGTGAAGCCCCTACTGCGCCATGTAATACGTCAGCTAGCTCCTTCAAGGTCGTTTTGAATGGCTCGGGACTGCCAATGCCTCTACCTCCACTAACTATCACCGGGGCGTCCTCAAGCTTAACCCCGGTTACTTCTTCTTTTACTTTTTCTGTCACTTTTGTCCTTACCTGTGCCATATCTATTTCAACCTTTGTCGGTATGACCTCTCCTTTTCTTGAGTCGTCACGCTCCATTGGCGACATCGCCTTTGCTCTAATAGTAACTACTTGGGGCATAGTGCTGCAGCTAAATATAACTTGAGCGTTGCCCCCGTATACAGGTTTTGTTTGCAGAAGCAGCTTTGTCTCCGGATCTATGCTTAAGTCAATACAATCTGTTGATAAGCCAGTTCCTAATCTAAAGGCGAGGCGAGGGGCTAAGTCTCGGCCTGTAGACGTTTGCCCCATGAGTATAATTTGAGGTGAAATTTTGCTAGCTAGCTTTTCCACAACCTGGAGGTAAGTATCTGCTTGATACTCCTTGAGTGAAGGGTCTTCTACCGTATAAACTTTGTCAGCTCCGAAAGCGATTGCCTCTTTGGGGGTTTCAGCCACTGTATCACTGGCTAATAGACAGGACAAATCCTCCTTTAAGTCATCGGCAAGATTCCTGCCGCATCCTAGCAATTCAGTAGTAATAGAGGGTAACTTTCCGTTTATTAACTCGCCGCAGACTATCACACCTTTATATTCAGCCATTATTTCCTCCTTGGTTTTAAATTATTTTTGCTTCTCTGAGTTTTGTAGCTAAATTAACACCAGCCTCTACCGGGGTCTCCCCCCCAATTATTTCACATTTAACTTCCTTAACCGGTTGGAAAAGTTTAGCTAACTTGACCCGCCTTCCAGCAGCCCCAACTTGGGATAGCTCAAGCCCTATGTCGGCTGGTTTCCATATAGTAGGTTGTTTTTTAGCTGCTGCCATGATTCCCTTTAGGGCGGGGTAGCGGAGACTACCTAGTTCACTGGTCACAGTAATTAAAGCAGGAAACCCTACCTCCACTACTTCGTAGCCATCGGGGATGACTCGCTCTACCCTTAACTTTGCATCAGTAACCTCTACCTTTCGGGCCAAGGTTACAGCAGGGATACCCAGAATTTCAGCGATGCCCAAGCCAACCTGCCCGGCATCCCAGTCGGAGGATTGCCGGCCGCAGAAAATAAGGTCATACTCTCCTATCTTTTTGATTGCCATTGCCAAAGCATAAGCAGTCGACCAACTATCGCCTTCTTCAAAAGCTTCATCCTCCAGAAGGATGAGTTCATCACCGCCCACAGCTAATGTTTTCTTAATCACATCACGGACTAGCTTATTACCCAGGCTAAGTATGGTGATTTTGCCGCCTGCCTTGTCTTTAATCCTCAGGGCAGCTTCCATAGCGAACTCATCATATTGACCAATCACGGGTTTTACATCTGGTGGCAAGGTCATTTTGTTAGTAGCTGAATCAACCTTAAATACCACTGGCGGTGCCTCTGGATCGGGCACCTGTTTGCAACAGACAATCATATTTGGCATTTCTCTCCTCCTTTTAAAATAAATTTTTCATATGAAATATAGTTAAAAAATCTGTCCTGTGTCAATAGTTGATTATAGTGGGGGTGGCTAGTTTTCCTAAAGCTGTGCTAAGCCGTTTGAGACATCTCTCCTTGCCCAATACCGCCATGGTTTGAAATAATGGTGGTGCTGCAGTGCGCCCTGTGATAGCCACTCGCAATAAGCCGAAGAATTTTCCTGTGGTTAACTTTAACTCCGTAGCCAAGGGGCGTAGAATGCCTTCAAGCGAGCCAGCATCCCATGTTTTTACTACTTCCAGCCTTTGCAGAGCAATTTTAATAGCCTGGGTAGCATCTAATCCACCACTTAATAGCAGGCTAGTATCATAGGGCAACTCATCAAGGAAGAAAAAGTCGGCAAGTTGAGGGACCTCAGCTAAAGTCTTAGCTCGTTCTTGGAGTAAAGGTGTAATTCGGCAGACGTAATCTGTATCCAGGGGGCGTTTTACTTTGGGGGGCAAATCTCGATCTAGAAATGGAGCGGATTGCCGGGCAAACTCCTCTGGGCTTAGTCGGCGTAGGTAAACTCCGTTCATCCATTCCAGCTTACGTTTATCAAAGATAGCCGCGGTCTTACTTATTCTTCCTAAAGAGAAATGCTTTATCAATTCCTCTCGGCTTAGCAACTCAGTTCTATCATCGAGTGACCAACCTAGCAGTGCTAGGAAGTTAATCATCGCCTCAGGAAGATAACCTTGTTCTTTATACTCGATGGCGGTGGTGGCACCATGTCGCTTGGAAAGTTTGGATCTGTCAGGACCAAGTATCATAGGTAGATGGGCAAATTGTGGAGGTTCCCAGTTTAAAGATTGATAAAGCAGCACGTGGCGAGGAACACTGGGAAGCCATTCATCAGCTCTAAGGATGTGGGAAATAGCCATTAAGTGGTCATCCACTACATTGGCTAAATGATATGTTGGATAACCATCGGACTTGAGCAGGATGAAATCGTCTAGAGTGCTATTTTGGAAAGTCAGTTGGCCCCGGATTACATCGTGGAAGGTGGTTTCTCCCTCGAGCGGCATTTTGAAACGGACTACGGGTACAATGCCGCTTGCCTCTAGTTGAGTTTTTCCTTGCTGTGTTAAATAACGGCAGTGCCCATCATATTTTGGTGGTTGCTTTCGTTTCATCTGTTCTTGACGCATCGCCTCTAGCCGTTGTGGAGAACAATAACATAGGTAAGCATAACCATCTTTAAGCAAACTGTTCGAGATTTCATGGTAATAATATAATCTTTGTGATTGAAAATAGGGGCCCTCGTCCCAATCCAGCCCAAGCCACCTTAAGCTATCCAGTATGACATCTACTGCCCCTTCTACTTTACGGGCGATATCGGTGTCTTCGATACGCAAGATGAACTTGCCGCCATGATGGCGAGCAAAAAGCCAGTTGAATAGGGCCGTTCTAATATTACCTAAATGCGGGTGGCCCGTGGGGCTAGGGGCAAAACGGACTCTGACTTGAGGTTGTAACTTGGACTCCATAATTATACATTATGGCATATTTAGCCATTGTAGTATCACTAGAAGGTGGGAAACCTAAAAGTGCTATTTAGAAAGGACTCGTTGCAAACCTTTTAGCTGCTCTAGGTGCTTTTTAAGTCTCTGGATAAGCTGCTCAGCTTGTCTCAGAGCATTTTCAGTATCTTCTATCTCGGTAGTTATCTCGAACAGGACTTGCTTCTGCCGTTCAGATAAGTCAGCTTCAAAATAAGCTAAATCTTCCATCCCGGCTTGGCCCATTAGGCGGGATAAAAAGTCATCCTCTCTTTGTATTTGTTCATTAGTAAGTTGGCCAAAAGACTTCAAGTTATTAATTCCTTTCTAATTTAATTTTGTGTTGGAATATAGCATATCCTTATATCTTTACACAAGCCTTTTGGGCATCGTGGGCAAAGAGCTTCAGGGCTTGCTTCAAGTCTGCTGGCAAGGGGCTGGTAAACTCCCGATATTCGTTAGTTGATGGCAGACGAAAGCCAAGGCGGTAGGCATGGATGAATTGCCTGCTAAGGCCTGAGGCTTTAGCCTCGAGCCTACGTTTTGTCCCATAAACGAGGTCACCAACTACGGGATAACCGATAGCTGATAAGTGCACTCTGATTTGGTGCGTGCGCCCAGTTCTGGGAGTGACTTCAAGTAAAGTGTAGCCATTCAGGTATTTTTTGACCTTATATTGTGTGCTGGCCTCCTTTCCTGTCTCTGTTATTGCCATCCTCTGCCGATTGTGGGGATCTCGCCCGATAGGCGCTTCAATCACCCCTTGTTCAGGGGATGGCCTACCTTTAACTAGGACGAGGTAGCCTTTTGTTACGACATGACTTTTGAACTGGTTGACTAGATATTGTCGGGCGTAGTCATTTTTGGCGATGATTATAAGCCCTGACGTGTCCTTATCCAGCCTGTGGATTATGCCAGGGCGTGTTAAGTCCTCACTGGTAGCTAAACTGGGACAGCGGGCTAGGATGGCATTGACTAAGGTATGGCTGGGATGCCCTGGAGCTGGATGAACAACTAATCCAGCGGGTTTATCTATGACCAGGATGTCCTTATCTTCATAAATTACGGCTAAGGGGATTGGCTCGGCTGTAGGATAAATGGGCGGAGGGGGTTTGATTGTTATCTTGTCGGTGTCTTTTAACCTTTGGCTTGGCTTTGCTTTTTGCTCGTTGACCAGGATATGGCCTTGTGCAATTAGCTTCTGTATGCAAGACCGAGAAAATTGGGGGAGGGCCTCAGCTACATACTTGTCCAAGCGGATGCCTGAAATAGGGGCGATAAGCTGGAGTGTCTCAGTTTTTGATTTTGCCGGTGTGGCCATAGACTTTCCTGAATAATCCTGTTCGATGCAGGGAATAAATAAGGATGAAGACGCCTACTGTTATGGCAGCGTCAGCAAGGTTGAAAGTGTACCAATGGAAGAGGTTCTTTAGGTGGATATCGATAAAATCGGTTACAAAGCCGGAGAAGCGAAGGCGGTCTATCAAGTTACCTATAGCGCCACCGAAAATTAAGCCAGCGGAGATAACAGTTAAAGTAGTACATAGGGAAAGGTAACGGAGGAGCAGGAAGATAATGATGGTTAAGATAGCAATGGTCGTGATGATTAGGAAAGTTGGATTGACAGGCAAGCCGAAAACAGCGCCAGGATTCTGACTATAAAGAAAATTTATAAACCCCGGCAGCAACTCCATTGAGGCTGGGTTCTCTCTGATCCATGATTTGCTTAACTGGTCAAGGAGGACCACCAAGGCAGCGGAGGTCAGAAATAATCCTATCTTCCCTCTACCCCTCCCCAGGAAAAGCAAAGATTTTCCTGGGGACTTATTATCTTGCCCTTTTTGCATCCTTTGCCTGACGTGACTTGCAGCTCAAGCATAAGTTTGCCTGGGGCAATGCTTGAAGGCGAGTTAGTTCTATCGGCTGCCCACAGGAATCGCATAGTCCGTAAGTGCCGGCTTCATATTTTTCTAAGGCGTGTTCTATTTCAGCAAGTGTGCCTCTTAGCTTTTTCTCTAGAGCTAATCTTTTCTCTAACTCGGATGCCTCGCTCGCCTCCTCTTCTCTTTTGCCAAAAGGGCTACCCTCTCGCCTCTCCCCCAGTGGCTGTCTGCGAGCTCTTAGCTGCTCCAGTCTTTCGGCTATTTGTTTTTTTTCCTTCTTTAAGTGCTCGTAGAACTCACTATAATTAACCATTTCATTAACCTTGCCTTTATTTGCCTAACCAAAGCTATTTTAACCTATGCTGAGTTTCAAAGCAAACTAGTCAAGTATTATACGGAGCTGAGAATGATAGCTATTGCCTACCCACCTTCATACTTCGTGGAACTCGCCTTCCACTGTGTCTTCTTCGCCCGGTTTCTTACCACTAGGGCCTGACTCGCCACCGGGTGGAGGTTGTCCTGGCTGCTGGTAAATGGAGGCTCCAACTTTCTGCATGGCTTGTGATAGCTCTTGCATAGCATTACGGATAGAATTTACATCCTTTCCTTGCAGTGTTGACTTCAAGGTTGCTATCTTGCTTTCTATTTCCTGTTTTACATCGGCAGGTATCTTGTCTCCATAATCGCGAAGGGTTTTCTCGGCGGTATAAGCCAAGCTGTCAGCAGAATTGCGTGTCTCTACCTCCTCTTTGCGCTTGGCATCCTCAGCAGCGAAACTTTCAGCCTCTCGCTTCATCCTCTCTACTTCCTCCTTGCTAAGCCCGCTAGAGGCAGTAATGGTAATTTTCTGTTCTTTACCTGTGCCTTTATCGCGAGCGCTAACGTTGAGGATGCCGTCGGCATCTATATCAAAGGTCACCTCAACCTGAGGTAGGCCCCGTGGTGCTGGCAAGATGCCATCGAGTATAAAGCGTCCCAAAGTTCGGTTGTCTGCTGCCATGGGCCGCTCCCCTTGGAGAACATGTATTTCCACGCTTGGCTGATTATCACTAGCGGTGCTGAAAATCTGGCTCTTGGAGGTGGGAATAGTGGTGTTGCGAGGAATAAGAGATGTGGCTACTCCTCCCAGGGTCTCTATACCCAAAGTAAGCGGAGTAACATCAAGGAGGAGAATCTCTCCCACTTCACCCTTAAGCACTCCAGCCTGAATAGCAGCGCCTAAAGCTACTGCCTCATCAGGATTGATTCCCTTGACGGGCTCTCTGCCAAAGAATTGCCTTAAACTTTCCTGAACCTTGGGCATCCTTGTTTGACCGCCGACTAGAATGACCTCATTGATTTGAGCCACTGTGAGCTTGGCATCGGTTAAGGCTTGGCGGCAGGGTCCAATGCTCCTCTCTATCAGGTCACCTGATAATTGCTCCAACTTAGCGCGAGTTAACATCATGCTAAGGTGCTTAGGGCCAGTGGTGTCGGCGGTGATGAAAGGAAGGCTTATCTCTGTTTGAGCCACTGTGGATAGCTCCTTCTTTGCCTTTTCGGCAGCATCCTTTATGCGTTGTAATGCCATCCTGTCTTGCCTTAAGTCAATGCCTTGCTCTTTCTTAAATTCATCGCATACCCAATCCATAATCCTTTGGTCAATATCATCGCCGCCAAGATGAGTATCGCCGTTGGTTGACTTAACTTCCAGACCGCCCTCCTTCCATACATCAATGATAGAGATATCGAAGGTGCCGCCACCAAGGTCGTAGACAGCGATCTTCTCCTCCTTTTTCTTGTCCATCCCATAGGCTAGAGATGATGCTGTAGGCTCATTGATAATACGCAGAACGTTAAGCCCAGCTATCTCACCGGCAGTTTTAGTTGCCTGCCGCTGGCTATCATTAAAATGAGCTGGCACGGTGATCACAGCATCGGGAACCTTTTCCCCAAGATAAGCCTCGGCATCGGTTTTTAATTTTTGTAGTATCATGGCTGAGAGTTCTTGAGGGCTATACTCCTTATCCCCCATTACTACTCGGCAATCGCCATTGGGAGCCTCAGTAATCTTATAAGGCAAGCGCTTTATATCGTACTGGACTGTATCAGATTTAAACTTGCGCCCGATAAGGCGCTTTATGCTAAAGATAGTGTTCTCAGGGTTGACCACTGCTTGACGCTTAGCTATTTCTCCTATCAATCTCTCTCCAGTCTTACTTATCGCTACTACTGAAGGAACAAGATTCCCACCTTCAGCGCTAGGTATGATTTTAGGCTCGCCGCTCTCCATAACCGCTACTGCGCTCAATGTTGTGCCTAAATCAATGCCTACTGCTCTACCCATATCTATTCCTCCTTTTGGCTTGGCTGCTCCTCTCCCCTGCCTACTATTACCATACTAGGGCGAATTACTTTGTTCTTCAACTTATAACCCTTCTGGATTTCCTCAATGACTATTCCCTCTTCCCCTTCCTGGCGCATTACTGCTTCATGGAGATAGGGATCGAATGGCTCTCCCTTAGCCTTAATTTCAGCTAACCCTTGTGCTTCTAGGGTCGCCTTAAGCTTATTATAGATGAGCTTGATGCCATCAATCCAATTGAATCCGGTAAGCTGGGCTGGCAATGAGTCAAAAGCCCTTTCCAAATCGTCTATTATAGTTAGCAAGTTTAGGATGAGGGTGCTATTGGCAAATTCGATCGTCTCTATTTTTTCCTGCTCAGCACGTTTCTTATAGTTAATAAAATCTGCTTGAGTCCTTTGCCAGTTAGCTAAATACTTCTCTGCATTCTCCTTTTCCTCTGCCAAAGATTGCTTCAGCGCTTCTATATCCTCTACTTGCTCAACTCCCGTTTCGGTTGGCTTATTGTTGGACGACTTCTCCCTTTCTGCCAACGTTAAACCTCCTCTAGATATACTCCGCTACTGATTCAGTTAGCAATGATGAAAGGCAGTTAACCGAAGAGATTGCTCTAGCATAGTCCATTCGCTTTGGGCCAACCACACCAACAATGCCCCTTGCTTTATCAGGAATTCCATATTCAGCGATTATCAAGCTCAAGTCTTGCAGTGCTTCATCTGGATTTTCCTTGCCAATGATTATCCTTAGCTCTCTTTTATCGAGTTCTGGGCGAGGTATGTTTCCCAGCCAATCCCCCTCTTCTAGTAATTCTAGTAAGCTAAGCATTCTAGGATTCTGGGCGAACTCGGGCTGACTTAGCATTAAATGTAATCCCTCGAGGAAAGGCTTACCATGTTCCAGCTTATCTTCAGTAGCCATCGTATCTACTACACACGCAGTTACTTGCCTTTCCTCAGGAGAGAACTCTGTTTTCTTCGCCAATATTTCACTATTAGTCATCCCAGCGTAAACAGAGTTGAGCTTGTTAGCTAACATTGTTAAGTCATCTTGGGTAATCCTTTTATTGAAAGACAGAATTTTTTGCCTAACCCTTGCCTCGTACAGAACCAAGATTAGCAAAGCTACAAAATCTTGTAGGGCTACTAAATCTAGGCGCTTAAAGCGACATTGGGGTGCTTTAGGTAAGGTTATCACAGCTACATTGCGAACGAAACGTGCCAAAAGCACCGCTGCCAGTTTTAGCCATTGCTCGGTCTCCTCCTTTGCTTCTCGGAGTAGCTCGTAAAGCAGATCTTGCTCTATTGGAGGAAGCTCAACATCCCAGCTTAGCGTTTCTACATAATGGCGGTAAGCTTTGTCTGTGGGCATAGTGCCAGCCGAAGGATGAGGGCGCATGACATAATCCTGTTCCTCTAAGTATGCCACATCATTTCGCACAGTAGCTGGGCTTACTTTCAAGTTATAATTGTAGGCAATATCCTTTGAAGCTATGGGCATTGCTCCAGCAATATACTCATTAACTATTATCTTCAGAATTGCCTCTTTTCTTTCTCCCAGCGCCATTTAGCACTCTCCTTCTGTGACTGCTAAACAATGAAAATGTACCACTTTAAATATGGTCTGTCAACGACAATAGTATATCTTTTTGTCAGCTCTCTTATTGACCGACGATGAGGAGGAGTAGTATTATGGCATAAACATGAAAGTGGAAGCTATGTCCTTCGTCGCACAGCATGATAGAGAAGTAGCTCAAATTTTAGAGTTGGAGGCAAAAAGACAGGCAGGCATTATAGATCTCATTGCCTCGGAAAACCATACTGACTGAGCAGTACTTGAAGCTCAAGGTTGCCTCATGACGACAAATATGCTGAAGAGGATATCTTGGGCGTCGTTATTATGTTGGTTGTGCCTATATAGACGCAGTTGAAAATTTAGCTATTGAGAGGGCTAAGAAGCTATTCAAAGCTGAACATGCTAATGTCCCACCCCATAGTGACAGTCAGGCTAACATGGCTGCTTATTTAGCTCTATTAGAACATGGGGATGTTGTCATGGGCATGAGTCTCAGCTATAGTGGACATCTTACCCACGGCGCAAGGTTAGCTTCTCAGGAAAGTGGTATAGGTTCATTCCTTTCTTGGTGAAAAACGTGTTGAGAAGCAAGTCCATGAAGAGGTAAAAGAAATATGCCAGCATTTCCCCATACCTGGGATGGCATAAGGCATCTCTTTCTCCGCAAGGCTAGCCTTTTATTTTAATATAGCTGGCCTTACTATATTATCTCTCGGATAGAGCTGAATATGGCTAGTAAATCACAAACAGGGATTTTCTACGGCTGGGTAATAGTAGCTGCTGGCTGCCTAATTTTGTTTTTAGAGTGGGGGTTTCAGTATTCCTACGGCGTCTTTTTCACCGAACTATGCACAGATTTGGACTGGACGAGGACTATGGTCTCTGGAGCTTATTCTTTAGGTTTTCTTTGGCATAGTGTTATCTACTTGCCGGCAGGCAGGTTGAATGACAGATATGGGCCTCGGCTAACGCTTGCCATCTCTATCATTGCCCTGAGCGCTGGCTATGCTTTGATGTCCATCATAAATGCACCTAGGCAACTTTATATATTCTATGGCATTGTTGTAGGCACGGGAATGGGCTTTGGTCTTGTGCCTGTAGTTTCCACAGTATCCCACTGGTTTGTAGCAAGGAGAGGGATGGCATTGGGTCTCACTGTGGTTGGAATAGGAATGGGGGCATTGGCTTTGGTACCCCTTGCCCAGTTGCTTATCTTCAAATTTGACTGGCGTAATTCTTACTTGCTCATCGCTGGCATTCTTCTAGTCATAGGCCTTCCTATTTCTCGATTGATGAGGCTTCACCCATCAGAGAAAGGACTCCTTCCCTATGGTATAAACGAAATGGCGGAGGGGAGTAAACATAATAATTTGCTATCCACGGTTGATTTCACCTTTAAACAAGCGACCAAAACAAAGGCATTTTGGCTCTTATTTACCATGTATGTCCTCCTTTCCTTCGTAGTGCAGATGGTGATGGTTCATTTAAAGGCATATGCCATTGATTTCGGTATCGCAGAAATGACTGCTGCCACTGCTCTAGGCCTTGTAGGGGGAACTAGCATTGCAGGCAGGATAGTGATAGGCAGTCTTTCAGACAGAATTGGAAGGAAGGGATGCTTCTTCGTCGCTTACCTTTTAATGGCGGTGATGATGCTGTGGCTGATAGAAGCGAGGCAACCATGGCAGTTTTATCTCTTTGCTGCTATCTTTGGCTTTGGCCAAGGAAGCTATGTTCCCTTGTTCCCGGCAGTGGTCGCTGACTGGTTTGGCACGAAATCCCATGGCACTATCTATGGGGCAATAATGTTGGCTACTGGTATTGGTGGGGCAATTGGTCCATTATTAGCTGGCTATATTTATGACACCAGGGGAAGCTACAGTATTGCCATTATCATAGGGGTGATAGTACTCTTTATAGCTTTAGGTTGCTCATTTGCAATTAAGGCGCCCCAGCGCCTGAAGTAATGCTCCCTCTTAATCTCCTTGCCCTCAAAATACTGTTAATTATTAAGAAATAGAAGCGGCTTCATGCTATAATTAATTTAGCATTTTTGTATTTGGAGGGAGCTAATAACAATGGATGAACTCAAAGTTTTCACCGGCAATGCCTACCCTGCTTTAGCAAAGTCTGTATGCGATTATTTAGGTATACCTCTAGGCGAAGTTGATGTTTTTGAATTTTCTAATGAGAATATCTTTGTTCGCATCCTGGAGAATGTCCGCCAGCGAGATGTTTTCGTGATTCAGCCCATTTGCTCCCCGGTTAATAAAAGCTTGATTGAGCTTCTTATTATGCTTGATGCCTTCAGGCGGGCTTCAGCAGGGCGAATTACCGCTGTCCTTCCCTACTATGGCTATGGTCGCACTGATAAGAAAGACCAGCCTCGAGTGCCTATTACCGCTCGCTTGATTGCTGATTTGATTACTACCGCTGGAGCTAATAGACTGCTCACGATGGATCTCCATGCCCCTCAAATTCAGGGTTTCTTCACCATACCGGTTGATGAGCTAACCACATTGTCTATTCTTAACCAATACTTCAAGGAAAAAGCTTTGGATAATTTAGTGGTAGTAGCTACTGATATTGGCATCTCCAAGCGTGCCCGCGATATGGCTGCTAACCTTGGAGCCCCTCTGGCTATCATTGAAAAGAGGCGATTGGGAAATACTGGAGCTACTGAAACCCTTAATGTGATTGGTGAAGTTCAAGGAATGCGTGCCTTGACTGTGGATGATGAGATTGACACTGCTGCCTCTTTAGTTGGTGCGGTAAATACTCTTTCGGAGTATGGCGCCAGCGAGGTTTATGCTTGCTGCACTCATCCTGTCTTCTCAGGCCCTGCTATTCAGAGAATAGCCTCCTGCCCGGTAAAGGAGGTAGTAGTTACCGATACTATACCTGTTATTGGCAATAAGAAGTTGGATAAGATTACCGTCTTGCCTATAGCTCCGCTTCTTGGCGAAGCTATCCACCGTATTCACACCGGCTTGTCTGTCGGTGCTATGTTTGAGTAAGCTCGCGAGAAGGAGTTTCTGACGGGAGGAGACGTTATGAAGAAAATCAGCATGAGGATGAGGTGAGGGCTTACAATATATTGCTACAGCGACACACAAATGACGACCGATTAATGGGAGAGAGAAGTTTTGCATTCCTTGCAGGTAGTTCAATCCTATTTCTGGGCTTTGTCATGCTACTTCAGTTTTTTCCAATTTCTCGGATACTTTGCACCGCTATACCTATTCTTGGCCTTTTATTGTGTCTCTTCGCTATTTTTTCTAACGGACGTACTAAGAAGGGCCTAAATTTTTGGACGAAGTGTGAGGAATGGCTTGAAAAGAACGGGAGTAGTTTTGATTACATGAGGGAGAAGAGGAAGATGGACACCAGAGAGATGGACATGCTTCCTAGCTCTGTTAAAGAGCATGTGGGGTTATTCAAGATTAAGAATAGAATAATATACACCTGGATTGTGCCGGGAATATTTCTTGCCTTATGGGTATGCTCGCTCATCTGGTTACAGTCTGTCTGAATTAGTTCAGGGGAATAATAGAGGATGTTTAAGTGGCTTGGTGGTCTAATTGATTCTAATGAGAAGGAGCTGAAGCGCCTTCAGCCTCTGGTTG
>WJOY01000040.1 GCA_009619075.1 Dehalococcoidia bacterium | reverse complement strand
AGTGGTTTAAAAGGGGTTTTATTGCCCTTTGGGAAAACGCTGGAAAGTAGCTAGCACCTCCTGGCAGTTGCTTGAAGGTGATCAATCTATTAGTGACAGGGGTGCCTTTGGCCAAAGTTAAATAATGGAGTATTAGGATTCTGTCTCTTAGCGGAGCTTCTTCCTCGCTATCCCTCAGCGAAATCTCAACATCGGAGAGAGTGATGAGATATGGTTGGTTTAAATATTCAATGGTTATTTTGTTGGAATCCATACGCTGTGCGCCAGTTTTGCCGCATATCTCTTCTATATCCATACCTCTCAGTTGTTCAGAGGCAAGCTTATAAGCAAGCTCATAAGCTTGCTCTTGCATATTATGAAATGATGAATGGCCCCCCATTTTTAAAGCCCTAAGCTATTCGCTACTTGTTTCACCTTTGCTTGAAGGGGGGAATCTTGGGGCAGCTCTATAAGTGGTGTTCCCTTTATCTCCAGGTCGGCGATATAAGGGTCTTCAGAGATGGTGGCAATAAGCTGTAATCCAAAATCATCGATCGCCTTTCCAATCTCCAGGGGCAATCCATTTTTAACCCTATTAACTATGAGGCAAATCTTGCCCACCTTTGTCCTTAATTCCCCGATAAGGTCTCTCATCCGAGCTGCTGCTGTAATCCCTCTTATTGTTGGGTCTGATATAAGGAGCAAGACATCCACATCCCTAGTTGTTTGGCGGCTGATGTGCTCCATGCCCGCCTCGCAGTCAATGACTATATAGTCATAATTTTTGGCAATCTGATCAAGGGAGTGTCGAAGCATATAATTGGCAGCGCAATAGCATCCTGGACCTTCAGGTCTTCCCATAGGTAGGAGATCTATTCTTTTCGACTCCACCAAAGAGTCCCTTATCTTATAATCCAATAACTCTTGCTTAATAACCGTTGGGGGGAGACGCCCCCTCTCCACCTCCTCAACGAATTCTTCCCTAATCCTCCCCATGGTGTCCCTAAGTGGCAAACCTAATGCTTGGTTAAGATTAGTGCTAGGGTCAGCATCAAGAGCTAAGACCACCCCCTCTTGAGAGAGGAGATTAATGAGCAAGGCGGCAATAACAGTTTTCCCAGTGCCACCTTTACCAGCAATGGCTATCGTTTTAGTCATTTCACCTTGTCCTTTTCCTTAGAAGGAAGCAAGCTAATTGGCGATAGCTTTACTACCGCATTATACTCGGGGGGGCAGACCTCCAGGCAAGTGCCACACTTGGAACACTTCTCTTGATCGATAACCTTTATCTCCCCTTTCCCACCTTTGATTGCTTCGGTTGGACAGGTGAGCACACAATGCTCACAGCCCCTATCACACTTATCGGGAAGGATATAATAAGCGATAAGTTCAGAGCAGACCAGTGCTGGGCATCGCTTCTCAAGGATGTGTGCCTTATATTCGTCTCGGAAGTAGCGCATAGTAGTAAGGACAGGGTTAGGTGCTGTTCTCCCCAAACCGCACAGTGAACCGGCTTTGACATCTTCGGCCAATTCCACAAGGAGGTCAAGGTCCTTAATTTTGCCTTTGCCAGCTACAATATCTTCAAGAATTTCATGCATTTGCAAGGTTCCTAAGCGACCCATGGTGCACTTGCCACAAGATTCCCTTGTGGTGAAATCAAGGAAAAAGCGTGCCGCATCAACCATGCAGTTATCCTCGTCCATGACAATCATACCCCCTGAGCCCATCATCGAGCCAGCCTCACGAAGAGAGTCATAATCGATGGGGATATCAAGCAAGCTCGCAGGAAGACAACCTCCTGAGGGGCCACCAATTTGTACTGCTTTAAATGCCTTATCTTTAGGTATTCCGCTACCGATGTCATAAATAAGCTCACGCAGTGTTGTGCCCATAGGCACTTCAGCCAATCCAGCATTGTTAATCTTGCCGGCCAAAGTAAACACTGCCGTTCCTTTGCTTCCCTCAGTGCCAATAGAAGAAAACCAATCTGCACCTCGCTCAATTATCAAAGGGATATTAGCAAAAGTCTTGACATTATTCAGCAGGGTAGGCTTACCCCACAAACCAGCCTGAGCAGGATAGGGTGGTCTTGGTCTGGGTGTGCTCATCTTTCCTTCGATAGCGGCCATTAATGCTGTCTCTTCACCAGAGACAAAAGCACCTGCTCCCTTTGCTATCTCAATATGAAAACTGAAACCACTACCCAGGATACTATCCCCCAAGAAGCCCATTTCTTCTGCCTGATTTAAAGCAGTCTGCACACGCTCAATAGCCAAAGGATATTCAGCACGAACATAGATATAGCCCTGCTTGGCTGATATGGCATAGCCAGCAATAATCATTCCCTCTATAACTTGCTGTGGGTCGCTCTCTAAAACAACTCGGTCCATAAATGCGCCTGGGTCTCCCTCGTCGGCGTTACATACTACATACTTTGGCTTTCCTTTAGCATTGTGGCAAAGCTCCCACTTTCGTCCAGTAGGAAATCCAGCGCCACCTCGTCCTCGAAGCCCTGATTTTCTTACCTCCTCGATTATCTCCTCAGGGCGCATCCTCAGGGCCTTCTCTAGGGCGGCATAGCCACCATTGGCGATATAGTGATTTATGTTCGCAGGATCAATGTAACCGCAGCGGCGCAATACGAGGCGAAGCTCATGTTCAAATCTGGTAAGTTCTGGGATGTAAGGGGCCTCTTCCTCGCCCCCTTCGAGGGTGCCCAGAGCAAGCTCAAGACAAGGGTCATCGCTCATAATGTAGCCTTCTATGAGGCGGGGAACAAGCTCGGGGGTCACATTATGGTAGACTATGCGGAAGGAATCGGGTTTGGATATAGTAACTAAGGGCTCAGCATAGCACAGCCCCATACAACCAACTTGGATGACCTTAGCCTCAATATTCCGTCGTGATAGCTCCTTTTCGAGAGCTTCAAGGGTGGCTAAAGCTCCGGCTGCCCTACCACAAGTAGCCGTGTCAATAAGGATATGGGTGCTGTTTTGCAAGGTTTCCCATTCAGATTTCGCTCTATTTTGCAGTTCTTGAAACGTCACTCACCAATGCCCTTGGAGTTCTCTTGTCAGGAAGCTTGCCCTTTGTTTGAGCCCTCTTGTTGGATTTCTTGCTTATAGGGTATTAAAGCCTCCTCCACTTTGAACGGCGTCATTCTAGAATAGATTTTATCCCCTGTCACCATTACTGGAGCCAGCATACAGCAGCCAACGCAAGCGACTCGCTCTAGACTGAAATTAGCATCCTTGGTAGTCTCTCCAACCTTGATAGCGAGCTCCCTTTCTAAAGCTTCCAAAACAAGCTTACCCCTGGCCAGATGACAGGCAGTTCCCATGCAAACTCTAATGTGATGTTTTCCTAAGGGAACAAAGCGAAATTGGTTATAGAAAGTAGCAACCCCATAAACCTCAACCGGAGATATCTCCAAGAAGCGAGCAATTTCTTGCATTGCTTTCTTAGGGAGATATCCTAATCTTTCTTGAACTTCCTGCAGTAGGGGGATTAAGCTTCCCTTTTCCTTTTTATATTGGGCTGTAATCTTGGCTAATTGCTCTTTTATAGTTATGCCTTTAGCTTCCTAGTAAATTCGGGGAGGAATCCCCCTATTTCAGTTGCTTCCCTTGGGCCGACTGCTATCTCCCAGCCTGGCAAGGCATCTTCAAGCTCGCCTTTGATCCTAGCCACCTTCCCCGGGATGACCAGCTTTTTGTATTTTGCCCTGTCGGCAATACCGCATTTCTTAATGAACGCTCCAACGGTATCACCACCGAACTTACCTGCTCCCCAGGCAGTGACGACGCCAAGCCCTTCAGTATCCTTTACACAGAGGAAGGAGGGAACTTTGGCAGCCTCAATCGCCGATGATACAAGGAAATAAGTCAAAGCCCAGTTTGAGGTGACAAGAATTGGGGAATATTCGTCCGGCTCCAACACCTCATAATATTTCTCCTCTACTGCCATAGGGAAGCGAGGGTCGGTATAAATATTGAGCCGCTGAACTAGAAGTGGCAGCAAGGAATATTGGTCGAAGTCGGAAAGGACAATAATGCCAGGATATTTAATTATAAATAAGGAAGCAGCCATAATTTCCTTTAACCCATCCTTAGCTAGGAAACAAGGGAAGGCGATGGTAGGATAGCCAAGGGGTCTGAAGTTCTGTTTTAGAGCTGCCCTCCTAATAAAAGTTTGATCCCTTATTGCCTCTCTCAAGTTCTTAGAACCTGGGGCTAGAATTACCTCCTCAATCCCAGCATCTTTTAACTTGGTAGTCAAAGGCACCAATTCTTCGATACTCTCTCCCCGAACCCCCACAGGAGTAGGCTTTTCTTTAATTTTGGGTATTGCTGCTCCCAAATTCTCCTTGGTTACGGGGTAAAGGAGGGGATACCTATCAGCGCATATATCTCTGGCAGAGAATAAAGCATCCATATCCTCTGAAATCAGGACCATCCCCAGATTCGTTGATTCATAAATTTTTTTCACTAAAGCAGTAAATTTATTCCTGTCCCCTGATTCAAAGTAGGGAGCCAAGAGATTTGCCTTTAAAGTAAGGCCAATCCAGGGGAACTGCAATTCGTTTATCTTCTTTATCTTTTCCTCGACTTTAGTTTCGCTTTCTTTATCTGAGATGAGGAGGGCGATACCAGGTGGGTGGACAAACGTCTTCTCATGCCGATATATTACCTCTTCATTCCCAATCTGAACGGCATTCTCGCCTGCGCCTATTTGGACTAGCTTAATGGGAGGAGCTAGGGCGTCCTCTAGCGCTGCTATAGTCTCGGAAGTAAGATAAGGGCATTTGTCAGGCTTTGCTCCCCCTGAAGCCAGCTTCATGGCGAAGGCAAAACAAGTGGGAAAACCACATTCTTTACATCCCTTCCTCCCCGGCAACTTCTTTACAATGACACTCCCTGAAATCGGCATAATGAACCTCCTATTTCGTTAAACTCTAAATCCTAAACAATTTCTAAGTTCCCATTTTCTAGGATTTAGGTATTATTGCTTATTATCTTTACCCTGGAAGCTCTACCTCCCCTTTTATCCAGGGATGCCCTACCTTCTCCAGGAACTCCACAAGCTCATCAGTGTTGCTAACATCTTCTTCGGTAGCTATTTTATCGTATACCCCGTCTGCCTCAAGGAATTCTTTGTATCTTTCTTTTATCTCCTTGGGCAGCCACACTAACCTTTTTCGCCCTCCATCTGCCTGGAAGAATTTCGCTGACCTTAAAAGCTCAAGAGCCATGCCACAAGAACCTTCTACTTGCTTTCCCCCACTCGTGTCGCCAGCCATAGTGGAGAACTTAAGCCCCGCTGGTGTGACGCCACCATAGTCTCTGTGTATAATACCAAAGGCGTCTACCTCAGGGATATAAAAGCAGATAGCCTGAAAACAGCCGCAGGATGTGTGGGGATGTTCAAAAGCGCTATGGAGATAAACTCTATCGTAGTTTCCCAGGGACTTTTCCGCTACTATCTTATTGGCCCCGCTAAATTCTCCTTTTAGGGGGTCAAGGCATTCCCCCTTTGGAAAGCCGGCTATAGGTCCCTCGGGGTCAAGTTTATAGGCCGCCTTGCAATCAAACCAATTCATTGCGCCACAATTTGCTAACCTGCTGGGGGTCACAATACAGCAATGGGTGGGGGCAAAACTTTGACACAAAACACAGTAGTAAAACTCATCCACATCTTCGTCCTTCAGCTCTCTTGCTCTGGCATCCCTAGCCTCATAAACCTCTAGAGCTGAAGGAAGAAGCTCCTCTATCCTTTTCTCATCAGTGATGAAGGTAGTTTGGATTTTTTCAATTTGAGGGATCTCTGAGGTAAATAAGAAGTTATAAATCTCACCTACCTCCCTCAAGGAATTGAGCCCCTTCTTAAAAGAATTTTTGCTTAACCTAAGCCAGATATCATTCCTCTGGGCCATATGCCAGAGTCCCTCGACATAATTAGAATACATATGTATCCTTCTCTCAATGACCGGCTCCATGTCCGGCTCGAGTTCTTCCCCGGCGACGTCAATTAAAATAGCTAGCGGATAACTCCCTCCCTCCTCCAAATCCTTTATATCTGAACCAATGATTTCCACCTTCTCATGTTCCACCTCTTCTGGACTCTTCAAGGTCGCCCGTTCAAACTTATACTTTACAGCAGATCCACCGAATTCGACATAGAAGTCCTCTTTCCTTATCGATTCTCCTTCATATTGTGGACCAAGGTCTATATGAAATTCCATAACTTACTCTCCTTTCTTTAAATTATCGATTAAATTTTCTAGAAATGCCTTCCACTGCTCATCTTTCCTGAAATTGGGAAGGGAGTAATTTGCATGAGGGTAATAGAATTTACAAAGTGTCATGGTT
The DNA here is from genome assembly GCA_009619075.1 of Dehalococcoidia bacterium. Classification (GTDB taxonomy): domain Bacteria; phylum Chloroflexota; class Dehalococcoidia; order GIF9; family AB-539-J10; genus 20-14-all-45-10. The sequence goes on along the minus strand of WJOY01000040.1, from coordinate 6,609 downwards.
TTTAAATGAGGGGCAAAATGCTTTAAGACGGAAAGGCTTTGCTCTCCGAGATCGCTTCTTATGCCAAAGAAGATCACTAGATCATGATTTCCCGCTCTTTTAACCCCCTTCCAGTCAGGATCCTTAAGAGCATTTACTATCTCTACAGCATCATAAACGCTGTCTGGCTTTACCCCAAGCTCTGTCAGTTTCCCTTTAACATGTGCCGTTGCACATATAGGGATATTAGCAGCCTTGGCTATTTCTAAGGCATACTCAATGAGAAGCTTTCCGTCAAGGGCCCATTCAAGCAAGCGAGGGCCAAGCACCAGAAGTGGTCTTTTTGCCTTCTGAATCAAATCAGCATATTCTGAAGCATCTTCTATCAACCTAGCTGACTTTATCCCGGTTAAAACATTAACTCTGTGAAACGGTATTAGCGCACTCATGTTCTCCTCCTTCTTAATGTATCACGGCATCAATAGGAACCTTAGTGGGATAGGTTCCGATTAAGGTAGGGAGGCCTACAGGTTCCTTAGGCTGCCAGTCGATTTCCTTGAGATGTGCCATTACCTCTTTCTTATAGACAAGCGGGATGTCAGCACTCCTCCTGACAAATAAATGGAGGTCTTCGGGAAGCCCGCCTCCCATATATTTCTTATACAGAGAGATATAATGGTTCAGCTTTATTGACCTTCCTTGCGGGGTATCATTTTTTCTTATACAAAGCTTGGGGATTGTCACCATAGCTTTCTCCTTAGTCTCGCATACATAAGCTAGGTGCTCAGGTGAAGGTTCCCCAGTATCCACAATTTCTCTCTTCCTGGCATCCATAACTCTCCAATCGTCTTCCTCCTTCCTCGAAAGATAGAGCCTTCTATATTTGGAGGAGTGAGGGCCTAGTATCACTGGGATACCTAGCCTATTACACCCTGTGCCAATGGAAGCCGCCTTCTGGGACATCGCCCCCCAGGCTACCCCACAAGCACCTACTCTATTCAGGATATAGTCAGCTATTACTTCATAATTTGCCCGCAGTGGCAGGGAGGCGAAAATATTGGCTATCTTTATCCCCGCCCCAGAGATATGGCTATTGGCAACGCAGGAGCCAACATTTACCACCCCTCCAGCGTCAAAATCTGGAGAGTATTTCTCATAGACGGTTTTGCCATCGGCGTCCTTCTTCATCCCGGCAACCATAGCGGCACAGCCTGAAAGGACTATGATGTATTTTCTTCGAGCGAATTCGTCAACCATGTCGGCGACATCCTCTATATCGGGATAGTTAGAGCAGCCCACAAAGGCAATGACTCCGGGGATTGTACCCAAAGTTAGCGGTGCCCCCACATTCCTTATCTCGGTATCCATAATTGGACCACGCCCGGCCCTTATTTTCCAGGTCTCCTTGCTTGCCGCCACTTGCATTATCTTGAAGATAGGAACTTGCTTGGGACACTCTTCCTCGCATTTCCCACAACCAATACATAGGTTGAACTGCTCCTTTATCAGGTCAAAATTACCTTTGGCAACTTCGGTTATACCGTCGCCGATAGAGAAAAGGTTAGGACATACCCTCTCACACATGTCGCAGTTAGTGCATTTTTTCGCCAGCTCTGTAGCTTCCTCTTCTGTTATCCATTCTTTCCTTTTTTGGGGGGCAATCTTTATGGCAACCTTGGCCGCCACTTCAGCCGCTTTTTCAGGGTCGAGGATAGCGAAGTGCTTTTTATCCTCCACCATTTGCTTCACTATCTCTTCCGTGTCCCAATCAGTGGCATCCTCGAGCCCATACATAGCCTTGTCCAAGGTGGCAATAAGCGCTGAACCAGCTTTGGATGCCTCTATAGGTATGTCGGTTCTAATGCATTGCTCATCGGTCAGGATAACATCGGCAATGCCGGTTCTAACAAAGAAAAGCTGTCGGGAAAGAGGGCCAACAATTTTCGCTCTATCAGAATATCTGGTCGTCTCCAGGGCAGTGCAGCATATGCCACAGACTTCAACCTTATCATAAAGGTCATTATCCCGAAGGTAATCGATGAGAGTACATGAAGTAGCCGGATTATGTCCCACTAGCAGAATCACCGGCTTAGATTTGTCCACCGCCCCCCAACCCATTTCTATCATGGGTGTCTCAGCCACAGAAGTGGGGTAATTGAATCCCACAATCTGAGCAATATCAGCCACCTCCATACCGACATGATCCAGCATGCTAGCGTGGAGAGCTTTCGATTCATAATCGAGGTAGCTTCCCTCTTGCCCCATATGGGTGGAATCGAGAAGATGAGTAATCTCCTTATAGACATACTCTATAACCGCCTTGAGGTCGCCTAAAGTTTCAGGCTTTAGACCGGTGACAGTGCGTATATTTGGAGCCTCAAGCTCGATAAATGTGCCCATATCAATCTTTTTGTCGGGACCATGCCTCTCAATCAAGAATTCAAGGATATGGCCAGCATGCCCGGCATGAGCCGAGCATCCCATTAAGCAAGCGAGAAGTATTATCCTTGCCTGTTGAGTGGCTATATCTAGACCACAAGCCCCCCTCCTATTCTCGGTGAGGTCACACTTACCATAGGTGCAAAGGCAGCAAAGGTCGCAGAAAGGGGCATACCACGGCTTGTAAGTCTTAAGAAGCCTCATATCCCATGATCTGAGGTCTGGGATTTCTGGCATCGGAGTAGGTCCCACCGGCTCCCAGGGAATCTCTGCCTTTATAAGCTGCCTAACCTCCTCTTCTTTCCTTGTTATTGCCTTTACTTCTGCCATATTTCACCTCCGATCGTTTCTTTTACTAACTTTAAACTCTCAGGGTGTCTTAAGATAAGGATGTTTGCCCCAGCCAAAAGAAAGGAAAGAGCTGTTATCCCTTCCCAGAGCAAACCTTGCTCCTTGCTCTCCTTGGCTTGCTTGGTCTTCCAACATTCTCCCCCCAAATTAGCGATCATAGGCATCTGTGTCATACCATCCTTGACAATCACCCCAATCTGTTTCACTCTCTCCATTAGACTAAAGCTATACTCTATGCCATACCCTAATGCTGAGGATAAGGGGTCGATCACAATCCTATCCGCAGGAAAGAACTTGCAAAGTTTTACATTTAACTCCTTAAGCAAATTTATATCTAGAGGAGTTTGGGCAATAGCTGAATGCCCATGGTTCAAAATTGCCTTTCCTACCACTTCATAGTTTTCCTTAAGCACTGGACCTATGAGAAGGTTCATTCCATCACATACCTCAGCAACCTGGGGGAGAACTTCGGCATCTTTCTTATCATCCCCTGAGCCATAGACAATCAGAGGGATGCCTATTGCCTCGGCTACCTTTTTTGTCAGGGCTGCTGCCTCCCTAGCGGGGGTATCCTTCTCAGCAGGGTCAGTGCTTATTAGGGAGAGAGAGACTGTGTTAGCACCGAGTTCCTGGCATTTCCTGGCCCATTTTGCTGGATCAGAGACAACATCATTAAAGGGTTCAAGTACCCACTCTGGCCAATCTGTTGGCTCCATATCCCAAACCTCTAAAGCGAAGATTGGCGGATTAGGCAGTGAACCTTCATCGAAAAAATGGAAGGGGAGAATATTCTCCCCTCCGATCTTTAAAGCTTTCTCTCCCTTCCCAATTGTTATTTCCCTAACTACTCCAGAATAGGACTCAATTGGTGCTTTATACTCCATTCTCTAACCTCCTTAACTTTCAAGCCAGGCATCAGAATAAAGGGTCTCCCCGGTAAGAACCTTGGTCGTCTTGACATAATCAATTTCTTTTTGGGACAAAGAAGAGAGGTCTATATCCTCTCCATCCATGGTTCTATAGATAAGGTCGACGATATTTGGCATCTCACCTTTACACATGCTCATAAGCTCCTTATCCAAGACGTCAACAATGACAGAGTAAAGCTCATGTCTTGCTAGCATCATTAGATAAGTGCGGTTGAGGATTGGTCTTAATTCTACCGGTACCCCGTTAGATACATTGGAAAGTCCCACCGTTGATTTAATTCCTGGTAAGACATCCTGAATTATCTTCATAAATTCTATATTCGAGACGGCAAGCTTCTGCCCTTCACCGGCAGTGCTCACGGGGAGGATTATGGGGTCAGCCCAGATATCCTCATTAGGGATTCCAACCTCATTGGCGTAGGCTACTGTGTCCATAATGCTCTCTATCTTCGATTCGGCCTCTGAAGGCATACCTTTATCAGTAAAAACTGAAATGACTACATCACAGTTATATTTCTTGGCCAAGGGAAGCATTTGTTCCTTTGAATCTGTTTTCCCCGAGGCGGAATTAAGCAAAGGCCTTTTCTTACATACCTTAAGGCCGGCCTCCATAGCCACAGGGTTCATAGTATCCAGAGAAAGAGGCAAATCAGTAACCTCTTGAACTGTATTTACTACCCATTGCATGGTTTCCTCGGGGTCTTTTCTTAAGAAACCAACGTTTAAGTCTATATAATCAGCCCCACTATCAGCTTGAGCTTTAGCTAAATCCTGAATTGGCTTGGCATCCCTCTCTTTTATTGCTGTGGAGACTGCTTTGGATATAACATGTATGCTCTCACCTATGATAACCATGTCTTACCTCCTTTAGCGTTCTTGAATACTAAAGCACCAGTAGGGCAGATGGTAACACATTCGCCGCAGCCCTGACAACTGGATTTACCAATGAGCTCACCGGCGAAGGTGGTGACCATTCTTCGGAAGCCACGGTAAGCAAAGCCAATAGCTCCTATGCCCAGCTTTTCTTGGCATACCCAGACACATCTGCCGCAGAGGACACACTTATTGGGGTCATAGATAAATACGGGGCCGCTGGAATCTATTGGTAGAGCCGGCAGAACTTTCCTGAACCTCTTTGTCTTAAGCTTTACACCAAGGTGCTTGGCGATCTTCTGAAGCTCGCAAGAGCCGTTTTTGGGGCAATTAGCACAATCTACGGAATGGTTGGATAAAAGCAACTCAAGGGCAGTGCGAGCTAGCCTTAGGGCCTTTGGCCCCTTAGTATTAACTACCATGGCCTCTGCCACTGGCGTAGCGCAGGCGGTAACTGGCATGTCCTTGCCTTCTATCTCCACGAAACAGAGTCTGCAAGCAGCCGTAGGCTCACTCCTTTCCCGTATGGCACAGAGATTGGGTATATAAAGGCCATTATCCAATGCCGCCCATAATATCTTCTCATCTTCGGTGGCAGTTATTTCTTTACCATCGATGGTTAAAGAAATACCCTTCGTTTTTACCATCAAATTGACAACTATAGCACCGAAGTTTTATCCTCTCAAGCTAAGCTTGTCTTCCCTTAGAAGAGCCCCTGTACTTTACCGGTCTTTGTATCGATATCTACCTTCCTAAAGGCAGGGTTAGAGCTGGTCCCTGGCATCAAGCTGATAGTCCCGGCGCAGGGACAGAGGAATTTCGCTCCGGAATAAATCAACACGTCGCGGATTGGCAGAGTCCACCCCTTGGGGACACCCTTAATGGCTGGGTCATGTGTCAGGCTCAGGTGGGTCTTCACCATCATGGTGGCATATTCATCATATTTGGGTTCGGACTCAAGCATCTTAGCCTTGGCTTCGGCATCAGGGGTCCACGACACGCCATCAGCTCCATAGACTGTTTTGGCAATCTTGTCTACCCGCTCCCGCAACTTCATTTCCATGGGGTAGAGGAATTTGAGTTCCTGCTCCTGTTGGCAGGCTTCTATAACCGCATCGGCCAGCTCCAGGGCACCGTCGCCGCCATTGGCCCAGTGAGTGGACACGGCACAGCGTGCCCCTGCTGCCTCAGCCGCCTTTCGCACCATGGCGATTTCTTCCTTGGTGTCCGTAGGGAAGGCGTTAATGCACACCACCGGATTGATGCCTGACATCCTGATGGTATTGATATGGTGCAGCATATTAGGAATGCCCTTCTCCAAGAGTCCCAGATCCTCTTTGGAATAGGATTCGGGTAAAGGTAGACCGGCTACCACCTTTGGTCCACCGCCGTGCATCTTCAGCGCCCTGATGGTAGTGGTGAGCACCGACACGTGTGGCTGGAGCCCACTCAAGCGGCACTTGACGTTCAAAAACTTCTCAAAGCCGATGTCGGCGCCGAAGCCACTCTCAGTGACATGATAGTCAAACAACTTTAGCCCAACGCGGTCGGCAATGATGGAGGACTGACCCACGGCGATGTTGGCAAAAGGGCCAGCATGCACCATGCAGGGCTGATACTCCACCGTGCAAGCTAGGGTGGGGTTAATGGTGTTGCGCATCCACGCAGTCATGGCGCCGCCCACTTCCAGGTCGCCAGTGGTAACTGGGTTGCCCTTCTTATCAAAGGCTACGGTAATGTTATCCATTCTTTGGCGTAGGTCTGCCAGATCCGTGACAATTGATAGCATAGCCATAAGCTCAGAACTCACCGTGATGGCAAAGAAGGACTGCATAGCGTAGCCATCCATACGTCCGCCAAGGCCTATGGTAATATTACGAAGGCTCTGGGCGCAAAAATCCATTACCCAGCCCATCGCCACTCTGGTGGGGTCAATGTCTAAGCGGCGCATCTTGCTGCGCTTAGCCAGTGTCGCATCATCATAGTTGCGCTCATGTTGCATTCTGGCGGTAAGCGCCACCATAGCCAGGTTGTGGGC
>WJOY01000014.1 GCA_009619075.1 Dehalococcoidia bacterium | reverse complement strand
AAGCATCTATTATGGCGTGGGTTGCCACGTCAGCATCGCTCCGCCCCAGCAAGCCTTTATTATAGGGGATGTCAACGCCTCCCAAAACCAGCTTGCGCCCTGGGGCTAAAGGGTGGCTATCATAGCCGATGCCGACTCTTAGCTCTCTTTCCATTTGAGACCCTTCGTTATGCTCAAAACATGCCATGTCTGTGCAGAAAGCCGCTTATATTCCCCAAGGTCATTATTAGTATACACCTAAACTTTGTAAGATAGCTTCTCGGTTTTCCCACTCGCTAAGCATATTGAACAAAATGGAGGATTGTTTTCCCCGATTAAACAAGTCAAAGCTTCTGTTACCTTGTGGGTAGGCGATACGCGCTGTTATCTCTGTGGTACTTTATTTAACAACTACGGTTAGGTTGAATGTCCAAGTTCCCTTCTCACCACCTTCCCAAGGTCGGCTATATTCCATAGATATAACGCTTGTGCCTTTCTCTAGCGCCTTGAATGTCCATGTTTCTTGACCAGGAGCTCCCTCAACACCAGTTTTTTCAGGAGGCACGAATTTGTGGTCTACCAGCTGTAACACAGTTTGGTCACTAATTTGTGCCGTCTCCGACCATTGGAAGCCTGTAGACGGGTTGGAACACAAAGTTACTGTAAATGAGCTATCAACAGGAACTTCGATTTCTTTGCTAATAGCACGTTCCTCAGGGGGGAGCTTGATAAAGTCATCACAAGAAACCTCTACAGATACTTGCTTTGAGGCTGGGGAGCAAGCAAACAGCAATGTTGAGATGGCAGTAATAATCAATACTAAGGTTAGCTTTGATTTCATTTTTATTACTCCTTATTTTTAGCCTGGCGATATAGATAACGAGGAAACTTGATTTTGGTTTAGTGTTAGTTGCAAAATTGATACTGCTCACTAAAGGATATTAGTGGTAGCTAAGCTGTCATGTCAAGGGTTATCACTCTTTAAACAATTCGCTATTTTGTTAAATTCTGCTTTTTAATACCGTGGGTGAGATTTAGATATTTTGGGCGATGATTTTTGCTAATGCCAAATCCTCAGGTGTGGTTACTTTTATATTATTATAAGCGCCCAGGTAAAGCTTCACTTTGTATCCTAAGCGCTCTACCATAGTGGCATCATCGGTAACCTCATTTGTAACCTTCTTGTAGGCTTCAGTTATCATGCCAAAGCGGAATATCTGCGGAGTTTGCGCTGTCCATAACTTATCACGCTGAGGCGTTTCTGTAATTAATCCAGCATCATCGGCAAGCTTAGTAGTATCCTTCACTGGCACTGCAGCTATAGCAGCCCCAGTTTCCATAGCTGCCTTCAAGCCATTCTGAATTAAATCTAAGGTCAAAAAAGGGCGGGCTCCATCATGGATTATAGCCCAATCACAGTCCTTCAGCTTGCGTAGTCCTTCCTTCACTGAATCTTGTCGCCGCAAACCACCAAGGCATATAGTAGCCTTAGACCAAGCTCTTTCTTTCACTAAGTTCTGACCCAACTCAAAGTTGTTATTATTCAAGGTGATGACTATTTGTTGAACTAGGTCACATCGCTGGCAAGTATCCACTGACCAGGCTAGTAGAGGTTTGCCCCCGAGGGGGACAAAGATTTTATCTATGTTATCTATCCGCTCACCGCTACCAGCGGCAACTATGATGGCGCCTACTTTGAGATTGCTTCGCTGAGCGCGCAATGACATTTCGTCACCCTCACCTTAATCCTCTCCCTTCAAGGGAGAGGCACTGTGTCCTCGCCTACTAAGTCCTAGCCTCAGAGCTTCTGCTACAGAGCTAGCCTGGATTAATTGGATATCGGCATAGTCAAGAGAAAGCTGGGATGGAAGTTTGGGCATGAGACAAGATTTAAAACCTAATCTGATAGCTTCGGTAACTCGCCTCTCTATCTGTGACACAGCCCTGAGCTCTCCATTTAAACCTACTTCTCCCAGAACGACTAACTTTGGAAGTGGTTTACTATCGTGAAAGCTGGAGGCGATGGCTGAGGCGATTCCTAAATCAACCGCTGGCTCATTGACCTTCAGCCCGCCAGTGACGTTAACTATAATATCCTGGTTAGAAAGCCTTATCCCAGCACGTTTAGTGAGCACAGCACTAATCAGGAGAAGACGATTAAAATCGATGCCATTAGCAATGCGTCTCGGTGGACCGAAACTGGCGGGGGTAGTTAAAGCTTGAATCTCCACCAGTAAGGGACGACTTCCCTCAAGCGTTGGCACAACAACTGAGCCAATAGCGGCATCGCTATATTTAGATAAGAAAACTTGAGATGGGTTACTTACCTCTACTAGCCCGTTATGGCTCATCTCAAAGATACCTACCTCGTTGGTGGAGCCAAAGCGATTTTTTACGCTCCGTAGCACTCGATAACTACTAAATGGTTCACCCTCGAGGTAAAGCACTACGTCAACGATATGCTCCAGAGCTCCAGGCCCAGCAATAGCCCCCTCTTTAGTCACATGCCCAGCGATAAATGCCGACACATTATTTTGCTTTGCCCAATGCATTAGTTCTAGCGTGCATTCACGTATCTGGGTAATGCTACCAGGCGTTCCAGATATATTTTCCAGATACATAGTTTGAATGGAATCAATGACAACTAAGCTAGGTGAGAGCTCTTCTAGCCACCCTAAGACGGTGGGCAGATTGGTTTCGGAAAGAATAAAAATCCCTTTGCCACCCATGCCTAACCTCTCAGCTCTAAGTTTGACTTGATTAATAGATTCCTCTCCAGAAACATAGGCTACAGGCTTGTTATTCTCAGCTACCATGGCTGAAGCTTGAAGTAGAAGCGTAGACTTACCTATTCCTGGCTCTCCACCAATGAGTACTAAAGAGCCAGGAACTAAACCGCCTCCGAGAACCCGATCCATCTCGGCCAAGCCGAGGTGAAAGCGAGGAAATGAGCCCTTCTCTACTTGAGAAAGCTCTTGGGGTCTATTTTCCCTGGTGGGAAGCCAATGAGGGGAAGCGCGAGAAAGAGTAACCGTAGTCTCTACAAAACTATTCCATGCTTGGCAATTAGGACATCGCCCTAGCCACTTGGCACTTTCCTTACCACATTGCTGACAAACAAAAATACTTTTGGATTTACCCCGAATAGGTTTCAAATTATTTAGCTAAGATAGTTAATACTCAATAACGGCTATCTTTTCTCCAGTCTTAACTAGCTGCTCTGGTGAAACTGCTACTTCTATGACCGAGCCTTTTACTGGAGACAATATAGGGTTTTCCATCTTCATGGCCTCTATAGTGCAAATTACTCCGCCTTCCTCAACAGTATTACCGACAGTAACATTGACTTGCAATATTTTCCCCGGTAGCGGTGCTTCAATTACCTCTTGTGCCATTTCTACATAGCTTCCTTAACTAGTGACTTCATTACAATTTTCTCACCATCGCAGTCCACCACCACAGTATCTCCGGGCAAGAATTCGCCCCGTAGGAAAGCCTCGGAAAGCGGGTCTTCAACCAAATTCTGAATTACACGGCGCAGGGGGCGAGCTCCAAAAACAGGGTCATAGCCTTTACTGCCGAGAAAATCCTTAGCAGTGTCAGTGATTTCTAAAGTTATATTCTTTTCTCTCAGTGGAGCGGCAACCTGGTTAAGCATTAAGTCAACAATCTGACGAATGTGTTCTTTAGTTAAGGCGTGAAAGACAACCGTGGCATCGATACGGTTGAGGAACTCAGGGCGGAAAGTTTTCTTCATTGCCCCAAGCACCTTCTCCTTCATCTTTTTATATTCCCCTTGCTGTTTTTCTTTGCTATCAATATGAGTGGCGAAACCGATGCTCATATCACGCTTAATAAGCTCGGCGCCGATGTTACTAGTCATAACTATGATGCTATTGCGGAAATCAACGCGACGCCCCTTGGCATCAGTTAAATGACCGTCATCGAAAATCTGGAGCAGCATATTGAATACATCGTAATGTGCCTTTTCAATTTCATCGAGAAGAATACAACAGTAAGATTTGCGTCTTACTGCTTCAGTTAATTGACCACCTTCTTCATAGCCGATATAGCCAGGAGGTGCTCCAACCAGACGAGCCACGGTATGACGTTCCATAAACTCCGACATGTCAAGCCTAATTAAAGCATCTTCACTGCCAAACATGAATTCGGCTAGGGCTTTGACTAACTCGGTTTTACCCACTCCGGTAGGGCCTAAAAATATGAAGGCACCGATTGGACGTCGGGAGTCTTTCAAGCCAGTTCGAGCTCTTCTCACCGCTTTGGCCACGGTGTTTATAGCTTCATCCTGGCCAATGATGCGACGGTGCAAAGCCTCCTCCATTTGAAGAAGGCGGCTAGTTTCATCAGTAGTCAATCTCACCACCGGGACTCCGGTCCACATGCTAGTCACTTCGGCAATGTTGTCCGCAGTAACTGTGGGTTTGCCCAGCTCTTGCTTAACTTGCCATTCTTTTTCCATCATGCTAACCTTTTCTGTTAGCTGGAGCTCGCGGTCACGCAGCTCAGCGGAATATTCATACTGTTGAGCGGCAAGGGCGGACTCTTTCTCTTTGCGTACGCTTTCTAGAGCTTGCCTCGCCTCAGTTAAACCAATGGGGGCGCTACCATGCTTGATGCGCACCCGAGAGCTAGACTCATCTACTAAATCAATAGCCTTATCAGGCAAAAAGCGATCGGGTATATACCTGGCGGCCAAAGAAGCTGCTGCCTGCAAGGCTTCATCACTTATAATTAGGCGGTGGAATTCTTCGTACCTATGTTTGATACCTCGCAAAATTTCCAGAGTCTCTTCTACAGTAGGTTCAGCTACCAAGACAGTCTGAAACCTCCGTTCCAAAGCCGGGTCTTTCTCTACATGTTTGCGGTAATCGCCGAGGGTGGTAGCACCAATACATTGTATTTCACCACGTGACAGCGAAGGTTTTAAGATGCTAGAAGCGTCGACAGCGCCCTCAGCGGCTCCAGCACCTACAATAGTCTGCATTTCATCGATAAATAAGATGCAATTGCCAGCAGCTTTCTCCTCGGCAATAACTTTCTTCAGCCTCTCTTCAAATTCGCCACGATACTTCGTTCCGGCTACCAGTGCACCTACATCTAAGGCGACTATTCTTTTACCCTGTAATACCTCGGGGACATCTCCAGCTACTATACGCTGAGCTAGCCCTTCAACAATAGCTGTCTTGCCCACGCCTGGTTCACCTATAAGTGCTGGGTTGTTTTTAGTACGGCGGCTTAGTATTTGAGTTACTCTCTCAATTTCCTTGGTGCGTCCAATAACGGGGTCAAGCTTATCCGCTCGGGCTAAGGCAGTTAGATCTGTTCCAAGTTGATCCAGTGTGGGTGTGCGTGTAGCACTACGAGTAGTACGAGCATGTATTGCTTCATGCCTCATAACGCGATTGACTTCATCACGTGCCTGCTCCAGAGTAATGCCGAAACTCTCTAAAACATTACTGGCCACTCCTTCGCTTCCACGCAGTAACCCGAGTAGAAGGTGTTCAGTGCCTATGTAGTTAGAATTAAAACGGCGTGCTTCATCAACAGCAAGTTCAATAATTCTCTTAGCCCGAGGAGCGAGGCTAACTTCTCCGCTGGTTTGTTTCCCGCCCTTCCCAACTACAAACTCCACTGCTGCTTGCACTTTATTCAGTGAGACACCTAGATTGGTTAGAACTTTAGCCCCTATTCCTGATTCATCCGCTATTACTCCCAACAATATATGCTCGGTATCAATGTAACTGTGGCCTAGACGCCTGGCCTCCTCTTGGGCACGCATTAGCACCCTACGAGCTCCTTCGGAAAACCTTTCAAAACCAACACTCATATTCGACTCTCCAGATCCAATGTCTGTTACTTAATTTTAAGCCCATTATAGATTATGCCACTCTTTATAGTCAAACTACGTAGAGCGGTTGAAACAATGGCTAAATTATAATAAAATATTGAAGGTTTATCAAAGGCTAAAAAATGCGAGTTATTGGTGGTAAAGCCAGGGGAACTTTGCTAAAAACTCCCCCGAGGCAGTTGATTCGCCCCACAACCAGTCTAGTGAAGGAAGCTATGTTCTCTATTTTGGAGAATACTGCTAGTTGTTGGGATCGCGTTCTTGATTTATATGCCGGCAGCGGTGCTCTGGGTATAGAAGCTTTAAGCCGCCAGGCGGAGTGGGCCGATTTTGTTGATCGGAGTAGAAAATGCTGTGACCTTATTAAATACAATTTGGATAGGGCGAGGCTATTAGACAAAGCCCATATTTATTGCTGTAGCGCCAGTAAGGCAGTTGCTTTTCTTAGTAATAATTATGATATCATCTTTATGGATCCCCCTTACTCAGCCTCTTCTGTGGGAAATTTGTTGGCAACTATAGCTAACTCAAAATTATTAGGAGAAAACTCCATCATTGTAGTTTGTCATGCAAATCGCTTTCCACTAAGTTCTGATTATGATGGATTGCATCTGGCTAAACAACGCCACTATGGTGATACCTTTATTTCCATTTACCAAAGGGAGGGTTGAGCTATGACAATAGCGGTCTATCTTGGTACCTTTGATCCCCTTACCAGCGGGCATCTTGATATTATCAACCGTGCCTTAGCCGTTTTTGATAAGTTAATTATCGGCATCTATGAGCAGCCTGGTAAACAGCTACTTTTCTCCCCGGAAGAAAGGATGGATATGACAGAGAAAGCGGTAGCCGATTTGCCTACTGTATGTGTTAAATCTTTTAGTGGGCTTGCTGTTGATTTTATTCATGAGGTGGGGGGGACAGTTATGATCCGGGGATTGAGGGCGAGTTCTGATTTTGAACGAGAATTTGAAATGGCGCTGATGAATAAAAAGCTGGCTCCGGATATCGAGCTAATTTGTTTAATGACAAGCTCTGAATATCAATTCCTTAGCTCTAGCCTGATTAAAGAAGTAGCTAAGCTAGGAGGTTGCCTTCGAGGCATGGTCCCTGACCATGTTGCTACTGCTCTGAGGGAAAAGTTCTCAGTAAGGATCCCCGGGGGTTCAAAAAGGGAAGGCTAGGTGTTAAAATAAAGCAAATAAAATTTTAAGGAGGTCATGTAAAGATGGCGTATAAAATTACTGACGAGTGCATTGCTTGTGGCGCCTGCCCGCCAGAATGTAAAAATGAAGCAATTAGCGAGGGGGAGACAATTTACATTATTGACCCCAATAAATGCACTGAGTGTGTCGGCTGGTTTGAATCATCTAAATGTGTTGAGGTTTGCCCTGTGGATTGTTGCATTCCCGATCCTGATCATAAAGAAACACGCGAGCAGCTTCTAGAGAAATGGCGTAAGCTATATCCGGGCGAGACACCGGCCGTTACTTAGGATAAAGCTTGTCAAGCATTTCGGGCGAAAAGTTGTTTGCTGTATCCTGGGACATCTTTTAGTTGTCCCGAGAGGGTTCGTTCGCTATAAGACCTTATAGCATCATAGCAAGCGCTACATTGGTTTGCCTGAGAAAAATCCTCTATCATCTCTTTTTGAGTAGAATATTTATTACCGCGATGTGAGCAAGGAACAAAACTCCCATCAGGCATCACGACAAAGAATCTCTTACCAGCCTTGCAATTGGGCATATAACCTCGCTCAAAATACCTTAAAGTATCTAAAAGTATAGCTTTAGAGTTGATTACATGGCTGGTTTGCTTTTTCAATTCTATAAGTTCGCTAGTCGTCTGGCGTAAAATGTTCAAATCCTCTTCGCTATCGATGCAGTAATCCTTGTTGCCTGTTCGCAGTGAGGTATATGCGCTGTATGATATGGATATATTCCAGTCCATAGCCCTTTTTGCCAAAGGCAATACATCTTTCAAATTGGCTTGAGTTATAGCAGTGTTCAAGATGATATCTCGGTAACCAAACTTTGCCAGCTTAGGAAGTGTTTGTTCCAAGTGTTCATACAAACCTCGGTGCCGCCGAAATTCATCATGGCGCTCATCAGGGAAGTCAAGTGATACTGAAAGTTGGTTTACTCCAGCTTCATGCAATTGTAAATAGTGACTCTCGTTTAGTAGCACCCCATTGGTAACGAATATCAAGTACGGTAGCCCATCAGATTGCTTGATAGCCTTGACTATAGCTACTATATCCTTACGCAAAAGTGGTTCACCACCAGAGATTTGCACTACTGGCGGCTTTAGGAGTCGAGTTAAGTTAGCATAATCATCTGGTTGAAGTTGCATCTCGTTCTTTATTATTCCGCCCAACTCACAATGCCGGCAGTTGCAATTACAAGAAAGTGTTACCTCGTAGGAAACTACTAAAGGACGGCTGGTTATATAGTTATAAATCCCCCTTTTGGCGAGCTTAATCCCTTGTAATGGAGAAAAATTTGTCATTTATCAACCTCCTATTTGAAAGCAATCACTGCGGAATAATTAAGTTTTGAGGGATATAGCAGCATTATCTTATTCATAATCCTGCCTAAAACAGAGTCAGGTAAAAGGGAAGTTTTTACCTTCTCATATAGCTTTAAGTATTTTAGTATCGGTATAAATAGATAGAGTAAACTTATAGATTCCTTATAACAGGCAGAAGATACGTTTTTGAATTCGGCATTCTTGAGGATATCCATAAGGCTTTTCGTGGTAAATTGGTTGATATGAACTCTCCTTATCTCCCACCATCTTTTGCCTAGGGTTTTTGCTAGCACGCTCCCGATATTTGGAGTTGACACTGCTAACAGCCCCCCAGGCTTGAGTATCCTGTGAACTTCTTTAAGGATTGTAAGTGGGTGCGGAACATGCTCTAGAACCACCCATAGAGTAACCACATCAAAGTGATTTTCTGGAAGTTGTAGTTCTTCTAAAGGTTTTGTTTCTACATCTAAGCCGAATTCGCTTTTGGCATATGCTGCGGCATCTTGGGATAATTCAATCCCTTTAGCAACGTACCCAGCCTTGGAGGCATTAAATAGGAAAAAAGCCTCACCACAACCTATATCTAGAAGATTTGTGCCCTTCTTATACCTTTTAATTAATTCTACTTGCGATTTAGTAGCACGTAAACGACTCTCCCGAATAATAGAGGCATCGACACTTTTCCTTTGAGAATAGTCCTCGTTGATTTTGCTTCCTTTTTCAATGGGATTTACATATATTAGATGACAATTCCGGCATTTAACATGCCTTCCATACTTGTCTCCCGGTAACATGTATACACTCTCTATTCCTTCTTGGAAATCGTCCTGTTTCATATTAGAGTTGAAGAGCACAATAAAATCATTCTGTCCGCAATTAGGACAATGGCGATATTCAAAAAGCGGATCCAATTTCACTCTCACCCTAGCCTTCTCCCATCGAGGAAGAGGAAACAGAAAGATGTTTAGCCTTGTTATAAGCGGCGGCAACAGCCTCAAGAAGGAGAGAACGAAAGTTTCCTTTTTCTAATTGAAGAAGAGCCTCTGCAGTGGTTCCTCCTGGTGAAGTAACCATGCTTCTCAACTCAGCAGGGTGTTTGTTTGTCTTTTGAACTGTATGAGTAGAGCCTACTATGGTTTGCATCACTAACTTCTCGGCTATATTGCGTGGCAAGCCGATATGGACACCGGCATCAATAAGTGCCTCGATGAAAAGAAACACGTAAGCCGGACCACTTCCGCTTAAGGCTGTAGCCATGTCTAGATATTTCTCATCAGCAACGTAAATTTGCTCGCCCAAAGCACCGAGGACAGATTGAGCCATCTCCCTCTGTTTTGGGCTAACTTCGGTAGTTGCTGTCCATACGGTTATTCCCTCACCAATTTGCCCTGGCATATTAGGCATAGCCCTGATAATGCCAGGGTGCTTCAAGCCATGCTGCAAAGTAGACAAGCTGGCACCAGCTATTATGGATAATACAACTTGCTGTGGCGCGGGTTTTTTTATCTCCTCCATTGCCTGAGCTAGGTCCTGGGGCTTCACGGCCAGGATAATCAAGTCAGCACCTTCTATTGCCTTTCTATTATCAGCTAAGGTGCTCACTCCATATTCTCGGCTTAATAGTTCTCGTCGTGATTGCCTCACATCACTAACTATAATATTGGCGGGCATAGCAATATTTTTGTTAAGAAGGCATTTTACTATAGCCTCCCCCATAGTCCCACCGCCAATAAAAGCTATGCGCATTTCCATTTCCTACTTAGCGACAATATTTATCACCCTCTTAGGGACGTAAATGATATTAGCAATCTTCTTGTTGCTGGTGTAGGCCTTTACTCGCTCCCGCTCCAGTGCTAGTTCCTTGGCTTCAATCTCAGTGATAGAAGCAGGCACAATTAGTTTATCCCGTAATTTGCCGTTTATCTGGATGACGAGGGTAATCTCCTCTTCCTTAGCCAACTCCTCGTCCCACCTGGGCCAAGGTTGATTATGAATGCTATAGGGATGTCCTGTCCTAGCCCATAGCTCCTCAGCAAGGTGGGGGGCGGTAGGAGCGAGGAGAAGCAGCAAATATGTAATGGCTTCCTGCCAAAGCGAAATTGATATATTCTTTGCTTCCTGCACCTTGGATAAATAATTAGTAAACTCCATGAGGCTAGCCAGCATGGTATTAAAGCGAAACCTTTCCAGATCTTTGGTTACCTTTTTAATTGTCTTATGAATAACATGGCGAAGCCCTTTCTCTGCCTTTGGCTTAACATCCTGACTGGTGTAGCCTGTTTCTATCAAGCTCCACACCCTGTTTAGCCAGCGGCTTATGCCTACAATACCGCTATCGCTCCATTCTCCTCCCAACTCCCAGGGGCCGATAAACATAAGGTAGCCACGAACAGCATCAGCCCCTAATTCAGCCACATATTCATCCGGAGCAATTACATTGCCTTTAGATTTACTCATCTTACCGCCGCGGTAAATTATCGTTCCTTGATTAAACAGGCGGGTAAATGGCTCATCAAAGTCAACCAAGCCTATATCCCTTATGGCTTTAATGAAAAAGCGGGAGTAGAGGAGATGCATAACAGCATGCTCAGCGCCACCAGTATACAAATCCACAGGCAGCCAATATTTCAACTTTTTAGCCTCAAAGGGGGCATTATCAATTTTTGGGCTGGTATACCTCAAAAAATACCAGTTAGAGCACATAAAGGTATCCATAGTATCGATCTCCCGTCGTGCCGGGCGAAAACATTTAGGACAGGTGGTATTAACAAATGACTGGCAATATTTCAAAGGAGACTCGCCAGTGGGCCTAAACTCAGCATCAGGAGGGAGCAAAACAGGGAGATCCTTCTCAAGTACAGGGACTATGCCGCACTTATCACAATAGATTATCGGTATTGGCGCCCCCCAGTACCTCTGCCTGGAGATAAGCCAATCCCGAAGGCGGTAAGTAACGGCTTTTTTACCCCAACCTTTTCTCTCTATCAAATTACAAATCCGCTCATATCCCTGTTCGCTAGGTAAGCCGTTAAACTCCCCAGAATTTACCATTGTGCCGGGCTCAGTATATGCCTCTGCTAGTTCCTCGCCTGACCAACCTGGAGGAGCAATAACTGTTCGTACAGGGAGATTAAACTTCTTAGCAAACTCAAGATCTCTCTCATCATGAGCCGGAACCCCCATTACTGCTCCGGTACCATAGGTTGGCAAGACGTAATCAGTAATCCAGATAGGCACTTTCTCCTCGTTTAACCTGTTGATAACATAGCTTCCCAAAAAGGCTCCCGTTTTCTCCTTGCCTAAAGCCGTCCGTTCGTACTCCGTCTGCTGCCTACACCAGGCAATATATTCTTCTACCTTAGCCTTATACTCCGGGGTAGTCAATTTGGGAACTAGAGGATGCTCTGGCGCCAGAAGGAAAAAAGTTACCCCAAAGAGAGTATCAGGGCGAGTGGTAAACACCCTTATCTCTTTTGGCTCTATATCCTCGTGCTCTAAGCCAAAGGAAACCTCGGCGCCCTCGCTTTTGCCAATCCAGTTTCTCTGCATTGTCTTTATGCGCTCTGGCCAATCTATGTGGCTGAAGTTGAGGAGTTCCTCAGCATATCTGGTGATCCTGAAAAACCACTGCTCCAGATCCTTTTTAGTCACCTGGCTGCCACAGCGCTCGCAAAATCCTTCCCCTACCACCTGTTCATTAGCCAACACTGTCTGACACCTAGGACACCAATTGACTGGTGCCTTAGCGCGGTAAGCCAGGCCAGCGTGATAAAGTTTCAGGAAAAACCACTGCGTCCACTTATAATACTCAGGGAGGCAGCTAACTACCTCTCGATTCCAGTCGTAGATTGCCCCCATGCTCTTGAGCTGGCGTCGCATATGCTCTATATTCGCCATTGTCCAGTCATAAGGGTGGATACCGTGACTAATGGCGGCATTCTCTGCCGGTAGTCCAAAAGCATCAAAGCCCATGGGATGAAGCACCTCATATCCCTGCATTCTCTTAAATCTGGCATGGACATCTGAAGGAGCCATAGCGTACCAATGCCCAATGTGGAGGTCTCCTGAGGTATAGGGGAACATGGTCAGAGCGTAAAATTTTGGCCGACTGCTATCTTCTTTGACCTCATAGATGCGGTCAGCAGCCCATTTCTCCTGCCATTTCCTCTCGATTTCTTGAGGGTTATATTTCAGAGCCATATCGGTAGAAGTTTAACCTAATTTTAAGGTAAATTAAAGACCTTTGTACTCGTTCCATAAGATTAGCGACACTTGACTTCCTTGTCATTGCGAGGAGCCGCTCCCTATTGTCATTCTGAGTCGGAGGCGAAGAATCTCACAGCCCCTTCAGTTCGTTCAGGGTGACAAAGGGCGGCTGTCATTGCGAGGCATCTCAGTGCCGAAGCAATCTCCTATTTGGTTTCTTTTTTGTGGGATTGCTTCGCTTCGCTCGCAATGACACAAAAACTAGCCAGTCTGTGTCTCAATCATAAAGCGAAAGATCCCCTTATACTTTGAAGTGTCGCCCATCTATCTGAACGAGCTCAGGCATCTGTCGCAGAATATCAGACGCTCTGGATACCATTACTGTAGTTTCGCAAAAGAGGTGAGGATAAAAAAGAAATGGTTCTCACATATACAATGCCTCTACCACCTGATGAAATTCTCGAGGAGCGGAGAGGAATTCTACCTGCTTTCTATCATGGTGGAGCTGATGGGATTCGAACCCACTACCTTTTGACTGCCAGTCAAACGCTCTCCCAATTGAGCTACAGCCCCACTTTAAAAAACTATAGCAAGAAATCTTAGAAAACTCAAGCTAGAAACTTAGCCCCAGCCACTGCAATATAGACCGCAAGCCAAAGTATCCCAGGTAAGCC
>WJOY01000007.1 GCA_009619075.1 Dehalococcoidia bacterium | reverse complement strand
TACTATTACAGTGATTGGCATAGAATCCTAATTACTAGGAGACATCAAAATATCGAGAATGTAATTGACCGCTTCAAGTCTAAGAAATAAAAAGGAAACAAAGAGCACGGCTGAAAAATACTAGAAGCAAGATGTCCAAACTGCGAACTCCAGAGGCTTGGATACCTTCAACTATAATGCCTCAATGTGTTGCTTTTATCTCTCAGGCATGGATGACGGGGGCTTTCAACCGGAATCCTTCATGCGTCTTGGTTTTTGACCAAAATTGGACTAATAACTTTGGTTTATATAATGGCTTTGCTTCCGATAGTCGCTTCATGGAAAACTAAGCTTTTGGCACAAGAGCTTGGAGATGAATTCTTAAAATATCAAGAGCAAGTTCACGCCTTTTTACCTCTGCGAAAATTTAAGGGATGAACACTTAGATTGGCAGAAAACCGCACAAAGGAAAAAGAATTGCTCCTGTTGTATGAGGAGTGGTTGAAGATCGCCGATGACGGGTCCAAAAGAAGCATCCAAAGCGCGATCAAGGTGCTACAGTAGCTAACCTGAGGTGGGAGGGGAATGGATTTAAGGTAAAAGTAGGCAGGCGATTATGGTAGAATTTCTCATGATAAGAGCCATCATCATGTCGAGGAACAAATCAGGCTAGGCGAACTCTGAGTTCGCCTAATCCGATGTTAGGCCACATTTTGCCTGGCAGCTTTCTCTGCTTGAAAATAATACTGACCATGACTTCTAAAGGACATATGAGAGGAGATCAATGTCTTTGACTGCGGAACTCAAAGAATATGCTGTCAAGCAAGGCGTTGATCTGATCGGTGTAACCTCCGCTAAAGCCTTTGAGGTAGATGGGATGGGTAAGCCACTCATGGATCCAAGAGCCTACCTTGAAAATGCCAAATCTATAGTTGTGTTTGGCTACTACTTTGGTGACCAACTGACAGAACCATCGAGACCAGATGCACCACGTGGCAGGCTTTCACCAGGGTTAGAAGCATTTTCTGCTATGGATGAATATTGCTATCAGGTAATCAAGGAGTACCTAAACGAAAGGGGATATAATGCGGTTAAAAGAGAACGAGGGCAAAACATACCGCTTAAGCCACTGGCGGTCAAAGCGGGAATCGGGGTTTATGGCAAGAACAGTCTTGTTCATGCCGATGGCTTTGGTTTTTGGATTTATCTGGAAGGCGTGATTACTGATGCACCGCTTGAGGCAGAGGACCGGCCTTATAAACTTTCTGACTGTGGCGATTGCATTGCCTGCATAGAAGCTTGCCCCACTAATGCAATAAAGGAACCTTACAAAGTTATGCCATCTTTATGTATTGCCGAGTGGCTTGATGGAGCGCCTATCCCTCGCGAACTCAGGAAGAAAGTAGGAAAGCGGCTTACCGGCTGTGAAATTTGCCAAGAGGTTTGTCCCAAAAACCAAAGGCTGATACCGAGAAGGCATTATCCGGTTGAGATAGAGGAAAAATCCGACAGCCCAGAACTAATTCCATTGCTCCTAGGGGATGAGAATTACTACAAAACAGTATTGCCAAATCATGTTCTCGAGATGGATATTTCAACTCTGCGGCGGAATGTCGCCCTGGCGCTCGGGAACATCCGTGATCCAATGGCAGTGCCCGCGCTTGTTCAAGTGCTCAGTTATTCTGAGCCCAAGGTTCGTTCGTATGCTGCCTGGGCACTAGGAAGAATCGGGGGCAGGAAAGCAAGAGAAGCACTAGCTCGATCACTTAATAGTGAAGTAGATTTAGAGGTACAGAAGGAAATCAAAGTTGCTCTTCAACTTGCCAGAGGGAATGTGGAGAGCCAGGTGCTCAAAAGAGGAAGTCCTGGACGTAGTGAAGGATTTCTTAGCCGAGAAAATTCTAAGGGATTGAAGTCCGACCCCTGAAAATAGTGTGAAAGGGTGAACCCCTTCTCAAACTGAGAAAGGAAGGACATAATGAAGAAGATAAAGGTGTTAATAGTCGATGACAATACTGCGGTGAGGGATGGCTTATGCAGTATCCTCAGTGCTCACGCTGACATCGAGGTAGTGGGCAAGGCTTGGATGGGCTGGATGCGGTAGCTAAAGCCAACGACATTCACACTGATGTCATCCTGATGGACGCCCAGATGCCGGGGATGGATGGTGTAGAGGCTACCCGCCGCATCAAGGAGCGCTTTCCCGAAATCAAGTTTTTGTTTTTAACAGTCCACTTCAGCTATATTGATGTGGCGCTTGCTGCTGGTGCTGACGGCTATCTAGCGAAGGACTGCGGGCGTGAGGAACTGCTTGAGGCAATAAAAGAACTCGGTTTGACTGATAAGCCACATGACTTGATGAAGAACAATGACAGCATGAAAACACAGCCAATATTTCGAGGGGCAGAACTGGTAAGACCATTAAGAAACAAAAGGAGGAAACGATGAGAGGCAAAAGATTCAATTTAGGAGTCACAAGTGTACTGGTTGCCGTTCTGGTGCTATCGATTGCGTTTATGGGTGGCTGCACCAGCCAGCCGAGCACAGGGGAACCTTCACCGCTTATACCCACTCCACCAACAGAACCAGTACCAGGAACGCACACCAAAGGATATGTCTATGTATCCATACTTGACTTTGCCTTTGAGTATCCTGAGGATTGGGAAATGGAGATCCCTGAAGTCATAGATGGGGAAGACATTGAAAGCGTTGTAATGTTTACCAAGCCAGGAACACCAACAACTCTTATCGTGACAGTTAAATTAAGTAATTTGACAAGCTTAGAAGAAGTCAAGGAGGAATTTAGGGAAGGACTTAAGGGGCTTGGTGGGACCATCTTAGAAGAGAGAGAAGTCATAGTAAACGGCAGAGAGGGATACGAGGTGATTTACAAACCAATTGCCGTTGTGAAAATGAGGCAAGCCATATTTATCGCCAATGGCAAGAGCTATATGCTAGTATGCTCTACCGCAGAGGTCTTGTATGATGAATATGAAGAAATCTTTGACCACGTCATAAACTCATTTGTCATCAAATAGCCACGATTTATCATAGAAAGCGGAAGAAAGAGACGTTGTGACGAGAATCATAGCTAGCACTACTATAGCTCTGATCTTGGTAGCAACTGTTCTCGGTGGGTGCAGCAAGTCAGGTGACCGAGTTGTGGCACCTTGTGCTGTAACAGCGTTGGCAGCTACTTCCGCCGACGAAAGATATCTGGCATTGATTGCTGATGGAACAAGGTTGGCATTCGTGTGGTACCCAGATGTTAGGGATGCTGGCAGGCACATCTACCTGATAGATGCGCCCGCCACTTAAGAGAGAAAAAATTGGAGAAAACTTTCAAATACGCGTTCTTCACCTGCGCCCTTGCTTATTTCTTGGCTGCGACTCTTAGCTCAGTTCTAATCCGTGAAATTATGAGTTCATTTAATAAATCATTTTCTGCTGATTCTGGTGCTACCCTTTTCCCTCGATTGTACAGATTGATTTGGGTAACCACGATACCTTATAACCACCAAATATCTTAAGCAAGAAATCTTTAATCCCTACCATCTATTTGCCTCCTTTCTGCTAGGGTAGGCCAAACCAGTAATTATTTCCTTCTTAAAGCATCTGTTGGTAACCTAAAGGTCCCTTACTTCTATCCCTGTTTGCTGCAGTTGGTCATTAAGGTACCGCTGACCACCTTTTAATGTTCCCTGAAAATGCCTTTCCGCAACCTGTTCGAAAGCAGGACCAAGCACATGTTCCACATCGCTCATTCGGTACGCCCTTAAGCGATCAATCAGTACCTGCCCGGTAGGAAGTTCATTAAGTGGAACCCCCGCAAGAATCCAATTTTCAAAGACAGCAAGCCGCAAAGCAGCGATGACAGGCAAATATCCATCTTTAGCACGCTCACGAAGGCCTTGGATATTATCCGCGCTTAGGACGACTGATAACCCGTCCGTTGTTTTCACTTCTAGTGCGAATTTCTTATTAGCCTCTCGTGCTATATCGATATCAACCCCCTCAGTGCTTCGTTCAACGATATGAGTATACCCCATGTCACGGAAACTAAGAGCCAATAGCTTTTGTGCAATCTTACCAAATTGTCCACGGCCATATTTCCCCCGCAGTTTCTGTAGATTCCAGAGCGTCTGCACCCTCATGCTCATACCACCTTGATGACATTCGGCCCGGTTTTTGGATCCCAATTGGAAAACTCATATATAGTCTTTGCCTTGGTAAGACCTGATTGAAGAAATTCTTGCAATTCGCTATCCATTGTCGAGACTATAAGGTTTCTATCCTCACAAACCTCGTCCATGACCTCCACTAAGCGTTTCTTTTGTGTAGTACCAAGGCTTTGTGAAGGGTCATCCATCATAATAAATCCGATTGGGTGAGAATATGCCTTAACCAATCCCAGAAACATTGACAGAGCAAGAGCATTTAGGTCTCCTTGGCTTAAGACCGGGTTCAATTCTTCCCCATTCTGATCGCGAAATGTATAAGAGTTACCTCCGGTCCTTGTATCTTCTTCAATCTCGACACTGAGTTCTTGAATTGCAGGGTTTCCGACTATTTTCTGGAAGTAGTCGTCAATTGCGCCAGCGGCAGCTTTCATTTTATTTTTCGCTTGCTCACTCATACACTCTCTGACAGTGCTGTCGACCTTCTCGACATCTGCTACTAGCGCGGCAACCTTGTCTCTAATCTCATTCTGCTCTTTATACTCTGTAGTATCTTCAATCTTTTGAATCCCGCTAATCCGCTCCTCAAATTCGAGAACCTCGTATAGCAAATTCAATCTATTCAACGACTTTGATATTTTGTCAAGAGTTTCTCGTTTATCCTTGATGGCATCTTCAATCTTTATTATACGGTCATCTATCTCACCAATTTCTTTACCCAGCATCGCGATAGGGTCATCTCGGTCGGTTAGTTCTTTACCTAGGAACTCTGCAGCCTTGTCTACACTAGCCTTTAGTTGCTCCTTTGCTTCTGCAGCATCCACTGTGAGGAGTTCATGCTTAGCTTTCAGACCTTCTAGTTCGACTTTTCTTTCTGCCAGCTTGCTCCATCTGGTGTTTAGGTCATGCACCTGCCACTCAATTTTTTCAGTCCATTCCTTCTTTAAATGGTTAAGCAAATTGGGCGCAGTCTTCCCACACAGTGGGCAGACATCCGTGCCATAGGCCGGAGCGGTAGCTTCCAACAGTGCGATGCCCTCTTGTACCAATTTCGCCTTCGGGCTCACTTGCCTAATTTCGTCATCAACAGCAGCAATAGTGCTCTGAGTGGCTCTGATCTCCGTTTCAATCATCTCTTGATTGCCATGACTCTGCTCGAATTTTTGAACCTCCACTTCCGCAGTGGCAACGGCTTGTTTTTGCTGCTCACAATTTGTCTTGATAGTGTCGGCCTTGGTTCTCTTGCTATTGAGCTGTGATTGTTCCTTTACATCAGCCGATTCAGACCAAAGCCGCTCTATTTCGTTGGTAGCTTCAGCAGTAAATGTCTGGGCGCCTTTCCAATTGGCAGGGGAGGAGATTGGAGCAGCAGTAATTGCCATTTCCGATGCGAATTTCCCGATTTGGTTCCTAACATCACTTGCAACCTCGAGTAGTTTGTGTTCGTTCAATTGGTTTGCATCTAATCCACTGTCTACCGCTTTCTCCTTCTTATGTTCCAGTTCGTCCTGCCTAATTTTCACGGTTTGCTCGACAAGAGCCTGAAAGCTATAAAACTGTTCTGCCAATTCTTTCTGTACATCGGCAATTTTTGACCTTTTGATGCCATCAAGAACGTTCCGATAATCAGATAGGCCCAAAAGACGATCTATGGCATCGCTCCGTTCGCTAGGCGTTTGAACAAGGATTGCGTGGATGGTCTCCTGGTGTTGATAAACAGTAGTGGCAAAATCTTTGAACGACAATCCAGCAAGCCTTGTAATTTCTTTCTCTGCATCAACACCTTTTTTGACTGAACCATCGGGTAACTCTACTTCAATAGTTCTTTCCCCTCTTCCTTTTCCCTTGACCTCAGCTCGATTGATAGTCGTGACGCCTTTGTCGGTGTCAATCACGAGTTTCACGCTTGCCTTAGGAACATTGCGGTTTACAATAACCCAACCACCCACTCGTTCACGGATACCTGACTTCTGACCAACGCACTGGTCTCCATACAGGCACCACTCTATAGCGTTCAGTATGCTACTTTTGCCTTGGTGGTTGCCTCCATGCAATAGAACGGCAGGGGCTGTAAATTCGAAGGGGTCACTCTTCTTGGGAAACCCTCGAAATCCCTCTACTTCCAAATGTTTAAGGTGTAACATACTTATCCCCTCATAGCATCTCCTGAAGCTTTCTGATTGCCTCTTCAAATTCGCACTTAAGGCTCTCCACCCTCTCAGCTAGCATCGAACTAACTTGTTCTACCCCGCCATGATCTAATGCTGCGTGTACCTCTTCCCAGAGTTTTATTCGTTCCTCTGTCCTTTCAGCAGAACCTTGTATTTTGTCTCGGACCTCTTCCTTATAGCTCATGGTAACTCCTTCTGAGCAACACCTGCCGGCTACTATTCACATGCACCAGTCGGTCGATAAGTTCACACAATGCCCTTAGCGAGCTTCCAGCTTGCCTAATACGGTTGATCGATGTTGAACTACAGTTAGTGTAGCACCTCCCAAATAACAATAGAAGCGACTTATGCCTATATAGGAGAATGTTTATAGCAGAAGGATGTTAATGACTCTTTGACACAACGAGGAAGAAAGCCGTGAGGCTGGTGATTGAACATTCCGCCCTTTTGTTGCCTCCGCTGTTGCACCGTTCATTAGTAGAGCCATTCTGTTCGTCTATGGGCGAGCGACCTCTTATTTTCTTACCTCTACATAGAGATCTAATGTTGGGCTAGTATACTTCGCAGTGCGCTCTTCAATTTCTCGCAACTCATGTAACGACTGGGTTTGATACAGCTTCGTTTTGAATGTCGAGATGCCCCAAGTGACGCCGCCACTTATTAGAGCTGCCATCCCATTCGTGAAAACCGTTCCTTCAGAAGGGCTATCCAAGCAGTGAATAAGATGCACAACGCCTGTATTCGGCCCACGGGCAACCTCTGAGTCCATTTGCATAGCCCATTTTTCTCGCAGCTGGCCCCGGTTTGCCTGGGAGCGCCCAGAGAACGCGACCATATCATGGCACACCAATAAACTAATTTTGTCTCTACCGCTAGAAACCACTCTGTTCTGGCAAGCCCTCCCCTTCGTATATAGATACATTTCATCCCACCGCGGATATGATTTCCACGCTCTTTTGCATTCTTGAATTGAACAAGCAGCACCGGGTAAGAAATATGCGTCTTGAATGTATCCGCCTTGGCTATCAACGCCTAGAATAATATCAAAGTTGCGGTTGCAGGCGATAAATTGAAGAAACTCAGCAACATAGCACTGCACCGCCTCGTCGAGAGTCTCTATTTCACTGCCGCGAAACTTTGGAAACGCCTCACCAAAACCTCCAGGCGTGACAAGGAGTTGCGCCTTGAACTCCTTCACAAACGGAGATGCTTTTACTATCGCTTGAGCTGCCTCTCTAGGGTTTAATGGCTTATGCGAAATTAACCGCACCATGCGCATGGCATCGTCGTTCCATCCCCATTCCCCCAAATCGACGACTTCTACAGAAGTCGCATCTTCAAATGTGCTGGTTGTTCCCTTACCTCTTTTTCTGTGCATTGTTCCCATTGTTTTCTTTTCCTCCTTAAATATTCTGTCCCCCCAGCCTGATACGAAATCGCCTTTACGGTCTGCATTCTATGATAGTACTTCCGTGGCGGTCGACCATGGAGGCATGCCTAATTAGGGATTGAACGAAACGCCATTTTTGTGCAACATTTGGCAATATAAGGTTATGGAGGGCACACTACAACAGCAGAATATATGATCAGCGCCTTATAACAAACAGGAAGGTGAGCAGGGCGGCGATGCTCTTGGCATCGCTGATTTCGCCTGAAGCGATAAGTTGGGGTATTTGGTTTGGAGGGACTCGTACCAGTTCAATACCTTCGGTATCTTCAGCCATCAAGCGGCTGGGCACAAGGTCAGTAGCCAGGTAGCAATGTAGATATTCCGTGCCATAGCCAGGGATAGAATAAAACCCGCCCAGTCTCTCTATTTTCTTGGGCAAATAGCCAATTTCTTCCTGTAATTCACGGCGGACACAGTCAACGGGCTCTTCACCAGGGTCAATGCCGCCAGCGGGTATTTCCAGAAGGGACTTGCCTACTGGGTAGCGAAACTGGCGTTCCAGCAGCACATTGTCCTGGTCATCGAGGACTATCACAGCTACGCAATCGCTATGCTCCACGACTTCCCGGGTAGCTTTTTTGCCGCTGGGCTTCTCCACAGTGTCCAGGCGTAAATTTACTGCGCTACCGTGATAAACCTGCTGGGTAGATAGTTCTTTCTCAGGTGGCATAATTTCCTCCTTTGGGATTGAGATTGCTTCGCAGAGCCTGTCCTGGTCGCTATGAGATTCTTCGGTCGCTTCTCTCCCTCAGAATGACAAGAGGTGAAGGACCCAGAATGACAGAAAGCGAAGGGCTCACAGCTAGCATTAGACATGGCGGATAAGAGCTACCTCATCACAGTTGGGAAATTTTGGGCAGCGATAGCATTCTGCCCATATCTTGTGAGGCAATTCCGTTTTATCGATCAGATGAAAGTCATGCTTCTCGAAGAGGGGCGGTTTATAAGTGAGACAAAACACAGTGGGTATACCTAGTTTTTTAGCTTCATCGAGGCAGGCCTGGACAAGCAAAGAGCCAATCCCCTGTTTTTGACGCTTTTCATGAACAGCTAAAGACCTGATTTCGGCTAAATCAAGCCAGTTGACATGCAAAGCTATGCAAGCAACCACTTGCCCGTCATCCCTGACTACGAAGTAATCTCTGATATTTTCATATATCTCGCTCAAGGCGCGAGGCAGCATCTCACCTTTGTCAGCAAAGTGATTAATCAGTTGGTGCATTGTAGTAGCATCGCTTACCTTCGCTCTATCAACGTTCATGCTACTCCCTCCCTCTCAGTTTCTGCCATAAAGAGCTATAGAAATAAGTTGGTTGATGAATTCTCAAAAAGCGGGTTACATAGGGACTAAGCTTTACGGTCACATTTTGCTCGCTGGGTAGGGGTAGCTCAACCTGTCCGTCAAGGCTGAGCATAGCCTTATCTCCGCTAGCAATCTCTAAATCGACTATACTTTGAGGCGGCAAGACCAGGGCATGGCTCAAGCCAAGATGGCAGGATATTGGTTTAAGGATGATTTCCTTAGATTGAGGCTGAAGAATCGGTCCACCAGCTGCTAGGGAGTAGCCAGTGCTCCCGGTGGCTGTAGCTATTATAATTCCGTCAGCTCGATAGGTAGCTAACATTTTGCCGTCGATTTCTGCTTTTATATTAACCAAGCGAACAGCAGTACTTCGCACTACCACATCATTCAAAGCGTGAAGGCTTTTGTTTTCGATCTGGGCTTCAAGCATGGCTCGCTCCTCAATCCAGCCGTTACCTTCAAGCAAATTAGGCAAATTTGATAATGCCTCGTCGCCATTCAGCTCAGTAATAAATCCCAGCCTGCCCAGATTTACCCCCAAAATGGGCACTCCTATAGGGGCTACGGTGCGAGCGGCGTGGAGGATAGTGCCGTCTCCGCCAATGCTGAGGATTAAATCTGTGCCAGCCACTTGAGGCTTAGCTTCATCTTCATCCCAAGCCGAGCACTGCCACGAGGATACTTCATGGGCTGATAGCAGCTCTTTTATTTTGAGAGCTAAATCTTGAGTTTTGTCTAGTCGAGGGTGATAAAGAATACCAATTCTCTTCACAGGTAGGGAAAGTGTAGCATTGCCAAGTTTCGAGTGTCAAAGAGATGTACTCGTCCAGTACATTAGTGACACTCGATTTCCTTCCTTGTCATTGCGAGCGAAGCGAAGCAATCTCATTCCTCCCCCTAGATTGCGGAGCTTGTTCCGAGCGCAAGCGAGGAATCCCACTCCGAGTTTGCTTCGGCTACACCTCGCAACCGCAAAGCTCCTCGCAATGACAGAAAGAACTGCTAGAGCCTGTTCCAAACTCAAAGTAGAAGATAGCCTTATACTTCAAAGTGTCACCCATCTATCTGGACGAGATAAAAGAGAGTTTTCAGGCTTTCCTTGTAGATGGAGGGCTTTCCTCAGTATAATGCTTGATGTTCTGTGGGAGTGTAACGACTGAAGAATCTCAGAGACCCCTCACGGAGCCTGTCCTGAGCGCCATCAGATTCTTCGCTACGCTCAGAATGACAAAGAGTGAAGGGCTCAGAATGACAGGGAGCGAAGGGCTCAGACTGATAGAAGGGTGGCTAAACAGTTAGCATGAAAGAAGTAGTCTTGGGCATAGGGAACACATTAAAAAGCGACGATGGAATTGGTATTTATATTGTAGAAAGCATCAATAAATATCTTGAAGAGGTTAAAAGGGGGGCAGAACAGGCCAGGTTCACAGGGGCGAGAAGGAAAGTCATTGCCATAAATTGCGGTACAACCCCAGAGAATTACACCTCAATTATTAGAAAGCATAATCCTGATAGACTTATATTGGTGGATGCTGCTGAGATGGGATTAACTCCAGGTTCATATAGAATTATACCGCCAGAGAAAATAGAAGTTATGCATCTTTCAACACACAGCATGGCACTATCTTTCTTAATATTGTATATAAGCGACCTTTGTAAGGATATAGTACTTGTGGGGATTCAGCCTGAGAAGATGGATTTTGGCACAGAATTGTCGAGCATTATTCGAGGAAGTGGGGATCGTGTGGCGAATCTGATAATAGAAAAACGGCTGAATGAAATAATGAGGCTC
This sequence comes from Dehalococcoidia bacterium, assembly GCA_009619075.1. GTDB lineage: Bacteria > Chloroflexota > Dehalococcoidia > GIF9 > AB-539-J10 > 20-14-all-45-10. Next base: position 2,700 of record WJOY01000007.1, on the reverse strand, counting down.
GAAATATGAGCAGCGTAAGCTATTTTGTTACCACAAGCTCGTCGGCATATTTATCATAGCTGGAGAGCATGAACTCGTCGGTCATGGATAGTGCGTCTACTGGGCAGATGTCATTGCATTGAGCACAGAAGCAGCATCTGGCAACGAATATTTTCACCTTTTTTTCTTCAGGTATAAATTCTATGGCTTTAGTGGGACAGACCTTAATGCACAACTGGCACCCGGTGCATTTTTCCCTGTTGAATGAAATTTTCCCCCGAAACTTAGGCGGCACTGCTATTGGTGGTATTAGTTTTAATTCGCCTTTTTTAATCCTGTCCAAGAATTTGATGGTTGATTTGGGGGCATATTTTGTCGGGAATTTATTTGTCGCCGGAGTTTGAAAGAGTTGCTTTAGCAATACCTTAACTATTTCCATGTCTTTCGCCTCACACTATCATATCTACATGTAGCAATATTAGGCCAACGAGGCCTATGAGCGTCATGGCCATGATATAAATGTAGCTTGCCTGACTTATCTTAAACCGCGCCATTGCAGTGCGTATTAATGTTACACTAATGAACATTACCAGGAAGACTTTAAGCAAAAAGAATAAGGCATCCACAACAAATGCAGGGGCAGCTGCTCCGATTCCAATTACAGGGGAGAGGTTGTAAGGGAAAAATAGAGCCACTACCAATGATACCATGGCAAAAGCCTTTATTGTATCGGCGAGGTAAAACAAAGCCAGGTTTCTACCTGAATACTCTACTAATAATCCCCCAGCGATCTCGGTTTCCGCTTCTGCTATGTCGAATGGCACCTTAGCTACTTCTCCAGGCGTAACTACTAAAAGAGTAAAGAGCAAAATCAATGATCCTGCCACTCCCACTGGGCCTACCTGGTTCCATATAGGGTATTGGGCCACGGTAGAAAATATAAACGGATTAATATCAGTGACATGACTGATACGCCAAGCAATAGCAATTATGGCCACCACCAGGGGGAATTCGTAGCTCATCATGATGACCATCTCACGCTGTGCTCCCACAGTGGCAAATGGTGAACTTGAGGCAAAGCCGCCTACTACCAGTGCCAGGGAAGGTATGATCAGCAGGTATAGTATTAATATCAAGTCGCCATAGCCTTCTAAAAGCGCTCCCGGCCCAAATACTGGTATATAAGTGAGCAATAAAATGGATGCCACCAAGCCAATAAAGGGGCAAGCCTGGAACAGCCAGGAGACTCCCCCATCAGGTATGATACTCTCCTTTGCCAACAGCTTTCGGACATCGCGGAAGGGCTGAATTATCGGGGGACCTATCCTACCTTGCATATGAGCTGCTAACTTGCGGTCTATACCGCGGTATAACAATCCGAAGAAGGCTCCGAGCAATGCCAGAACTATTGAACCGCCAATTATGGCTGCAATGGTTAAGGAGCTATTACCTAGCCAACTCATTACTCAACCTCCTCGTTTTTTCCACACAGAGATGGTGCAACTCCTCATTAGTAAGCAAAGATTTCCTCTTCGTTTTTAAGTCCACAACGATAGCTCTGTTGGTGCATGACATGCAGGGGTCGATAGAGGCAAAGACTATTGGCACATCAGCAAGCTGAGCCCCCTTGAGCATTGTCGGTATTGACATAAGGTTCACATATGTAGGAGCTCTTATCTTCCAGGTAGCCAGTGTTTCTCTGCCAGCCTCTAAGCGGACATAATGTATCACTTCGCCTCTAGGCGCTTCAGCTCGCCCGACACCTTCGCCTTCCGCTTTCTTCAGTGTATTTAAAACTTTTGCCATCTTTGGCTCTGCCAGTATGGCGCCAGGTGGCATTTCATCTAAACAGCGCTCTATGATTTCAATTGATTGCTTAACCTCTAATAAGCGAACAACGATCCTGTCATATATATCGCCTACTACAGTCCCGGTAAGCACGTCTGGAGTGATGGCATTGATATCCATATCAGCATATGCGCCATAAGCCTGGTCTTGTCTTACATCCTTGGTTACCCCGCTTGCTCTACCGGTTGGCCCACATGCAAGCAGTTTCAAGGCATCCTCGGTTTTCAGGATACCCACATTCTTTGTCCGCATCCTTATTGTCCTGTCGTCTAAAAACACGGTTTTTAGCTGGTCGAATATGCTCTTGTAGTAATTCAGAGATTGCCTAATCTTGGGGAATTGTTCTTCAGTAATGTCTCTTCTGACTCCACCAATTTGGAACATGGCCTTGGTCACCCGGTTTCCCGTCAGGTATTCGGTTAAATCCATTATTTCTTCTCTAACACGCCAGACAAGGTAGAATACTGAATCAAAGCCGATCTCGTGTGCGGCAACGCCGGCCCACAGTAGGTGTGAATGTATTCGTTCCATTTCGGCAATGATTACCCTGATATACTCAGCGCGTTCTGGCGGGGTGATCCCAGCGGCTTGCTCGACAGCCATGATATATGCGAATGGATGACATATATTGCAGATACCACATACCCGCTCAGCTAGATATATGTTCTGGATAGGGTTATTTCTGTTCATCCCCAACCATTCAATGCCGCGGTGGACCTGCCCCATAATAATGTCTACATCGATAATCTCTTCACCAGCGACTTTAAGGTCGAGCCGGATAGGTTCCTTCAGTGCCGGATGGATTGGACCTACAGGGATGGTGTAAGTCGTTTCCATCTCTTCGTTCTTCATTTCTTCTCCCTCCCCAAGGTA
>WJOY01000023.1 GCA_009619075.1 Dehalococcoidia bacterium | reverse complement strand
CATCTCTTACAAATAGCTGACAGGGCCTATATCTTGGAGAATGGCTCTATAGTATTAGAAGGGGCTGCTGAAGAAGTATTTAACAATGAGCGTGCTAAAGTAGCTTACCTGGGTTTATGATAATATTAAGTCAAATTTATTAAACAGGAGGTGATTTTATGTCAGCTTTACTTTTGCAAGAGATGAAATGGCCAGAGGTAAAGGATTACCTAGCTAAGGATGACAGGGTAATTATACCTGTTGGCAGTACAGAGCAGCATGGTTGTTGGTTGCCTATGGGCACTGATACCTTTACTGCAATATCTTTGGCTGAGGATGCTAGTGAGAAAACAGGAGTCATGGTTACTCCACCAAATTGGTTTGGATGGTCACCGCACCATATGGCGTTACCGGGAACCATAAGCATAAGGCCTGAGATTCTTATAGAGCTTTTATATGATGAAATAGAATCCTTAGCGAAACACGGGTTCAAGAACTTCATCACTATAAATGGACATAGAATAGTCAACTTGATATGGATGCAAATTGCTGCTGAGAGAGCCCAAAGAAAGCTTGGTGTTAAAGTGGTTATTTTTGACCCTGCTTATATGCAAAAGGAGATTGCCGATAAGTTAGGATTTGGTGCTATAGGACATGCTGAAGAATCAGAAGGTTCTGAGATGATGTATAAATATTCAGACTTAGTTGATATAAGCAAAGCAAGGGATTATGTCCTAGGAGAGGCGAAGTTGTATCATATAGACCCAAGGGACCGTAGAGATACTTTGTGCTATGTTCCTAGTACAGAGGAAGTCACGAGAAAAATTGCGGAAATCTCTGGTGGTTCCATCGGACATCCTTCACAAGCCTCTGCAGAAAAAGGAAAGAAGCTTTATGAGCATTTAGTCTCAAGACTTGTTGAAGTGATAGAGCAATTGAAGAAATAATCTCTTGAGTTAGAAGAGAGGGTTTAATTAAAGGTGCTCGTGAAAAGAATTTTAGTCACAGGAGTCTGTGGTCAGATTGGCTCGGAGCTCACATTGGCTTTGCGGGAGAGGAAATAAGGTTCCAGATTTGTGCTGAGCACACTAAATACGATGTAGCTTATGTGCTTAAAGTTCTAGGGGAATATAAAGGGGGACATTCATAATCCAGTATATATTTATAGCAACCTTTCCCCCAACATAGACTTGATTTTGTAAGGTTTCCCATCCTTAATAAAGAGTTTAGGGACGCGCCTTTTATCCACCATACACACAACTTCATTAACAATAGTTTCAATTCTTTCGGCAGTCTCCTCTATACCTTGGTCGCCCCACAAGGTTACTTCTTCTCCTATCGCAACGCCAGGGATATGGGTAACATCTATCATAGTTTGGTCCATGCAAACTCGTCCTATTACCGGAGCTTTGTTTCCTCTAATTAAAACTTCACTATTATTAGAGAGGAGGCGAGAGTAACCATCAGCATAACCTACTGGCAAAGTAGCTACTAAAGTTTCAGAAGTGGTAGTATAGGTTCTGCCATAACCAACACTTCTACCTGCTGGTAATTTTTTGAGATAAACAATTCTGGTCTTGAGTTTTAAAGCCGGTTTTAATTTTATTACCCTCTTAACTTCAGCAGAGGGATATAATCCGTAAATAATAATCCCCGGCCTTACCATATCTAAATTCATGTGAGGTAAGTCAAGGATAGCAGCGCTATTAGCGACATGTTTTAATGGTATTTTTATACCTTTCTTTTCCAGAGCGGTTAATACGGTGGTAAATTTTTCAAACTGTTCTTCAGTATAGCTTTTATCCTTTTCATCTGAGACGGGAAAATGGGTGAATATACCCTCTATCTGGATATTTTTCATAGCTTGTACTCTTTGGACAAAATTCAAAGCATCTTCAGGGAATACTCCTATCCTTCCCATTCCTGTATCCACTTTTATATGAACTTTAGCTACCTTATTCATCTTAATTGCTAATTGAGAAAGGAACTCTACCATTTCAATGTCACAAACTGCTGGAGTAAGGTCATATAAAAGCAACGCCTCTGCCTGTTCTTTTGGAGTGAGACCAAGAATCAAAATAGGAGCTTTGATATTAGCCCGGCGCAACTCTACTCCTTCATCCAGCCGAGCCACAGCCAAGTAAGATGCACCATTCTTTAACAACACATGGGCCACTTCTGAAGCATCATGTCCATAAGCGTTAGCTTTTACCGTGGCCATAATTTTTACTTTTTCCCCAAGTAACCCCCTAATCGCTTTAATGTTGCTGACCATGGCATCCAGGTCAATTTCCGTCCAGATAGGTCCTAAATTCTGCATAGCAAACCACCTCTAATTAGTAACCTTTCGTGCTATAATAATTTATATACTACTATAATTTACAGCAATTGAAAATTGCAATATGTGTCTTCGAAATAGAACTAACTAAAAAGAAAGGAGGGCGATTAAAAATGTAGTCGCCCTGTGTAGTAGCGAAGATTACTACACAGGGTAGCCTCGTGCACGACCCTAAAGGGTCGCACTACGAGAATCTTTGGGGTGAAGACTGTGCCTGATAAATCAGGCAACTACAAAAATTTGGCGGTGCAGCATCTCTAGAATTCTCAAAATTGAACGATAAGGCGAAATTAAACAGCCTAAAGAAAGGAAAGGAGGTAAGTTAAAGATGGGGTACGAAAATTTGAAAAGAGGTGACAAGGTGGTTTATGCCACAATGCTGAAGGAGATAGAGAGAGTAAATACTGGTCTTGAATTGATACCTTCAGAGAATTTTCCTAGCGAAGCAACTCTTGAGGCTCTTGGCTCTGTTTTCAATGACAAGTATTCCGAGGGATATCCGGGTAAGAGATACTACGGTGGGAATAAGTTTATCGATGTTATCGAGAATTTAGCTATTGAAAGAGCAAAGAAGTTATTTGGAGCAGAGCATGTAAATGTCCAGCCATACTCCGGCAGTCCAGCTAACATGGAAGTTTATCTTGCCTTAATGAATCCTGGAGATACCTTTATGGGAATGAAATTGGACCAGGGAGGACATTTAACTCATGGGCATAAGGTAAGCTTTAGCGGTAAGCTATTTAATGCGGTTCAATATGGAGTAAATAAAGAGACGGAGTTGTTAGATTATGACGAAATCAGAAAAACTGCTCTAGAGGTAAGACCCAAAATGATTGTTTGCGGGGCCACTGCCTATCCGCGTGAGATTGATTTCAAGGCATTTCATGAGATAGCAGAAGAAGTAGGAGCTATTTCCATGGCTGATATTGCTCATATTGCCGGGCTTATTGTTGGTGGTGTCCATCAATCACCCTTTCCTTACATAGACGTGGTAACAACAACGACACATAAAACTCTTAGAGGCCCAAGAGGAGCAATGATAATGTGCAAAGAGAGATTTGCTAAAGATATAGACGCAACAGTTTTCCCTGGGATGCAAGGAGGACCACATGACCATGTTACAGCAGCAATGGCTGTTGCTTTTGGCGAAGCTCTAAAGCCGGAGTTTAAAAATTATGCCAGACAGATTGTGAAAAATGCCAGAGCATTAGCGGAATCCTTAATGGAAAATGGTTTTAGGTTAGTAACTGGAGGGACTGATAACCATTTAATCCTTGTTGATTTGCGGAGTAAAGGTGTTACGGGAAAAGAGGCGGAGACAGCCTTAGATATTGCTGGTATAACCGTAAACAAAAATACGATTCCATACGATCCAAGAAAACCTTTTGATCCCAGTGGCATAAGATTGGGAACACCGACGGTAACAACCAGAGGAATGAGGGAAGCAGAGATGAAACAGATTGGGAAGTTTATAACCGCGGCAATAGACGCGAAAGACAATCGAGAAAAATTAGAAGAAATTCGACAGGAGGTTAAAGCATTATGTCAGCCATTCCCTGTATATTGATGCTGGCCCTAATCTATTTAAGCCTCAGAAATTATTAGGAGGTAAAGTGAAAGATTGGGAAATGCGAGGAAAAGTTGCTCAGCATGTGTTTGAAACAATAGGTTCTACACCATTGGTAAAACTTAATAAGGTAAGTCAAGGGATAAATGCTGATATTCTGGGGAAATTGGAGTGGTTTTCTCCCACTGGTTCGCTGAAGGATAGAATCTATTATCAGATGATTACGCAAGCAATAAAAAAACAGGAACTAAAACCGGGTATGGAAATTTTAGAAACTTCTACTGGCAATGCTGGAATTGCTTGTGCCTTCGTAGGTGGTTTATTAGGTTATGCGGTAACGATTATTCTTCCTGATGGAATGAGTGCTGAGAGAGCAAAAATTATGCAAGCATATGGAGCAAAGGTTATCTATACTCCTGGCGCAGAATCAGATGTAGACCTCTGCCTAATAAAGCAGGAAGAAATTATAAGAGAAAACCCTGGGAAATATTGGGTGCCTAGTCAATACACTAACCAAAACAATGTTGTGGCCCATTACCTCACTACTGGCCCTGAAATTTGGGAACAAACGGAGGGTAAGGTGGATGCCTTTTTAGTTACTCAGGGAACAGGGGGGACAATTAGTGGGGTGGGAAAGTATTTGAGGGAGAGAAATCCTAAGATTTTGCTTTATGCTGGTGAGCCGTCTGAAGCACCAATGTTGGCCAGAAGAAAATGGGGCTCCCATCGGATCGAAGGTATCGGTGATGGGTTTGTTCCTCGAAATTTGGATGCGAGTTTACTCAATGGCGTCTTTCTAGTCACTTCGGAAGAAGCTATTGAAATGGGGAAGAAACTAGCTCGGGAGGAAGGCTTATTTTGTGGGATTTCTTCTGGGGCAAATGTAGTCGGGGCCATTAAATTAGCTAAACGACATCCAGAACTTAAGGTAATCGTTACTCTGATTAACGATACAGGGCAGCGTTATTTCTCTACCCCGTTATGTGGCGTTGAAAAGCACATTGAAATTCCGGAGAGGGAGCACCCATTTGATGATTATACTATTGCAGAACTTGATAAATACCAATCAGGTTGGGAGATTATAGAGTGAGAAAAAGTTCTAACTTCTGTGGAAGACGCGCTAGGATAATAACTATTTAAAGTGTTTCAAAGTCAAGGAGGAACAATGGAACCGGGTATAGAAGGCGAGGTTCTCAAACTTATTGAAAAAAGGCGAGAGGCAATCGTTGAATTTCTGAGAGAATTAATATCTTTTCCTAGTGTGACAGGGGATGAGCTTGAAATTCAGAAGTTTACTGCTCGCAATCTTGAAAGTATGGGTCTTGTAGTTGACAAGTGGGAGCCTGATCATGAGAAGCTGAAGAAACATCCTGCCTATGTACCGGTTGAATATGGATACGCAAATCGCCCGAATGTGGTTGGAACATATAAAGGGACAGAAGGTGGGAAGTCTTTGCTTCTCAACGGTCATGTTGATGTTGTCCCTCCAGGGCCTTTAGATGCTTGGGAGCACCAACCATGGTCGGGAGATGTTGTGGGGAATCGGTTATATGGAAGAGGGGCTTCAGATATGAAAAGTGGTCTGGCTGCAATGACAATGGCTCTTGATAGCTTAATACGTTTGGACATTAGCTTGAGAGGAGATGTAATTCTTGAATATGTGGTGGATGAAGAGCTAAGTGGGAATGGAACATTGGACTGTGTAATGAAAGGATATCATACTGATGCCGGTATTTGTTGTGAGAGTAGCAGCCTTCATGTTCAGCCAGCTTGCCTAGGGAGGATCTGGTTTGAAATCTCTGTTCGGGGAAAACCAGCGGGGATCCAGAGAAGATGGGAAGGGGTAAATGCGATAGAGAAGGGATACGCAATTGTGCAGGTTGTTTCAAACCTTGAAGATATTAGGATCAATGAAGTGAGCCACCCTCTTTACCCTGAAAATCGAAGTGCAATCCCTTGCATGGTTGGTATGTTTCAATCTGGATCCTTTGCTAGTTCATTTCCTGATACTTGCTTGCTCAAAGGGAGTATCGCTTCTCTGCCTGGGGAAAACACAAATGAAGTAAAACAAAGTCTTGTTGAACAGATCTCGACTTTTTCAAAAACAGATCCTTGGTTCAAGGACAACCCACCTGAAGTTAAATTTGTTGGCTATTGTGGTGATCCTGCTGAAATACCTTCGGATCATCCTATTGTCCGTGCCCTAGCTCGAAGATTTGCCTTTGTTACTGGTAAACAGCCTCAGATCACCGGAAGGGAAGGAGCGGCTGATACCAGATATCTCATAAAATACGGCAATACACCGACAGTAATTTTTGGACCAGGTTTGACAGAACAGATGCATGCTACTAATGAGTGGGTAGATATTGATTATCTGGTTACTGCTACCAAGGTCTTGGCCTTATCTATCATGGACTGGTGTGGCTATGAATAGAGATAGCCATAGTAACTACTTCAAGCAAGGCAACTCCTAACCTAGTAGCACCATTTTTTAAAGCTACCCGGGATACTTCCACAGCATCATACCCATAGGCATTTGCCTTGACAATTGGCCATAATTTCGCAACTTTTGCCTACCACCTTCTTTATCATGCTAACATTATGGCCTACGGCATCAAGGTCGATCTCTAGCCATGCCAACCCCTGGTTCTGCATTTAGGCACTTCCTCTTATTATCAAGGCTGTTTAATTTTGCCTCAGCTTCAAAACCAGATTCATCTTATCCAGTTTTAATAATCTTCACCGCAAAGATTCTCGTAGTTGCCTGATTTATCAGGCACAGTTGCCCTGTGTAGTAATCTTCGCTACTACACAGGGCAACTACATTTTTAAACACCCTTTTATTATCCTCTGTCAGATAAACCCTTGATAAGCCTATCAAGGGTTTCCTTGGCATCTCCCCACAGTAAAATAGCGTGTTTTTCTTTATAGAGAGGATTTTCTACTCCAGAGTAGCCAGGTCTTTCATCGAGATTACAGACCAATATGTTTTCTGCCTCAAAAACTTTCAGTATAGGCATGCCGGAGATAGGAGTTCCGGCAACTCTAATAGCAGATGGATTTACTACATCACAGGCGCCTACTGTCACCGCCACGTCTGTATTCTTAAAATCCTCATTTATAGCATCCATTTCCAGGAGTTTATCATAAGGAACCCCAGCCTCAGCTAATAAAACATTCATATGCCCTGGCATTCTTCCCGCTACAGGATGAATGGCAAACCTTACCCTAGCCCCCCTTGCTTCCAAGATTTCTGCCAGCTCCCACACCTTGAATTGAGCTTGAGAAAGTGCCATTCCGTAACCAGGGGCAATAATGACTTCATCAGCCTCTTTTAGAATTTTCAAAGAAAGGCTGAACTTATCCTCTTCCGTCATTTCAGCTTTTTTTTCCAATTGCAAGGAGTCCGGTTCCAACCTCTTACCGCTCACTGGTGTGACTCCCAGCCCCAGAAAAACATTTGCTAAATTTCTGTTCATCGCCCGACACATTTTTTGGCTGAGTAAAATTCCCGAGGCTCCAACCATTGCCCCGCAAGCTACCAATAAAGGATTTTGCGTTACAAAACCACACAAGGAAGCAGCTAGCCCTGATAAAGCATTTAAAAAACAAATAACAACAGGCATATCCGCTCCACCTATCCGAATAGTAAAGATTACTCCTAGAGCAAGGGCGAAAGATAACAAAATTACACCGTAGACTAAGAAAGAGGTAAATCTTAGATAGACGGCAAAAGCCCAGTAGAGAATCAGGAGAAGAGCTATTCCTGAAGTTAGCCAGGAATGGTGAGGCAGGATTACTGGTTGTTGTTTCACTTTCCCACTTAGTTTACCTACAGCTATTAGGCTGCCGCTAAAGGTAAAAGAGCCCACAATGACCGCCCAGCCGCATATATACATATTCGCAGTTGTTGCTGGGTTTGCTGCCTCGGCTAGAGAAACCAGGCAAGAGGCAGCCCCCCCACATCCGTTTAGAAAAGCAACTAACTGGGGCATTTGAATCATCTTTACCTGGATGGCAAGCGCAGCTCCTATTATGCTGCCAATGAGAAGAGCTACTGCCACAGAGCCAACGCCTAATAATTCCTGCTGAGCTAAAATTAATACAATCGCGGCTAACATAGCTATAGCAGCAATAATATTTCCCCAGCGCGCATATTCAGGGGAACTGAGAAGTCTTATCCCGGAGATTACTGCTACAGCAACAACTAGATAAAGATAAAAAATGGTAGAAGGCAATGTTTTATTCTTTCCCCTTGCTTTTTCCTTTTTTAAACATAGCTAGCATTCTTCCAGTGACAAGAAACCCACCAACCACGTTTACCATTGCCAGAACTATGGCTACCATGGCTAAGGATTTGCTGGAGGTAGTGGCAGCAACAGCAACAGCTATGAGAGCACCTAAAACTGTGACTCCTGAAATAGCATTGGTTCCAGACATCAATGGAGTATGCAGTAGGGAAGGTACTTTGGTAATAACCCAGTATCCTATAAGGCCCGAAAGAATAAAGACAAGAACAAGCATAGATTTTAGCTTTAAATTATAGTTCTCTCAGGGTTTATTTAACTTCCTCCATAGCCTTTAAAGTGCCCTGGTGAACTATTTTCCCATCAATGGTAACCAAAGCTTTTTTAACAATCTCATCTTCTTGGTCTATCTTGAGTTCCTTAGCTTTAATCAGAGAATCAAGAAAGTTAGAAATATTGATAGCATAAAGCCTGGTAGAATCCCTAGGCATCCTACCAGGTATGTTTGCTATCCCACTTATGAGGACATCGTGTTCCCATATCTGCTTTCCATGTTGAGTGAGACTGCAATTCCCCCCTTGATCTATAGCCACATCACAGATGATGGAACCCTTTTCCATTCCTGCTATCATTTCTCTGGTAATGAAAATTGGAGCTCTTTCACCGGGAACCAAGGCAGCGCTTATCACTATGTCAGACTCCTTAACCAGGGGTGCTAGTGCCTCTTTCTCTCTTTCTAGCCACTCCTCAGGCAAAGCTTTAGCGTATCCTCCTTCCCCTATGGCTAAATCTGGAGGAACATCAAATCCGACAACTTTCGCCCCAAGACTAGCTGCTTGCTCCCGGGCATCAGGTCGAATATCTACAGCAGAAACAACCCCTCCTAATCTTTTAGCCGTAGCTATAGCCTGAAGTCCTACTATACCCGTACCGATTATCAAAAATTTGGCTGGTTCTATCATACCAATGGCAGTCATGGTCATAGGAATAAACTTAGGAAAACAATTAGCCGCCATTATAGCTGACTTATATCCGGCAACTGTGCTCATTGAGGTTAAAGCATCCATCTTCTGAGCTCGAGTTATTCTGGGAATGCTATCCATGGTGAAAGAAATTATTTTTCTATCCCTAATTTTTTTGACCATCTCGTGATTGGTAGGAGAAGCAGGATGGAGAAAAGAAATAAGGACGGTGTTTTCCTTCATCATATCAATTTCGTGCTTATTTTTTTCGTGATTATATAAGGGCTCTTTAACCTTTAAAATTACGTTGGCTCTATCATAAAGGGCTTCCACATCATCTATGATTTCAGCCCCGGCTATCCTGTATTCCTCATTCCCAAAAAGGGCACCTTCTCCAGCTGATTTTTCTACCAGCACCGTGATTCCCATTTCTACATACTTTTTACAAGTGGAAGGGATTGCTGCTACTCTTTTTTCACCCTCCATTATCTCTTTTGGTATTCCCAGCACAACCTCTTTTGAATACACCTTATACCTCCTTTTGCGTCAATTTTTACAATCATATACCCTGATGGCAGTAAAATCTAGGCTCTATTGGCTCTATACTGAATTTTGTGGAAAATGGTAAGGTGGTAAGAACCACAGAGACAAAAAGAGGCTGTTTAAAAATGTAGTTGCCTTGTGTAGTAATCTTCGCTACTACACAGGGCGACTGTGCCTGATAAATCAAGCAACTACAAAAATTTGGGGGTGAAACACCTCCGAGATGGCTGAAATTGAACGGGGAATCAAAATTAAACAGCCTGAAAAAAGGAGGGAGGTCTTACCACGAATGGCTGAGAGCCAGGGCTTAGAGGATATGAGGTAGGAAGGTTTATAGCTAAGATTGCGCCTCATCGCTGGCGATGCCCTGAGTGTGGATGTTCCTTAACTGTGGGTGCGGAACTTGTGCCTCTCCACTCAAGACTGACTAAGCAGGCTGAGGCAGAAGCCCTAGGCCTTTATAAGGCAAGAAAAAAGAACGCCGGCTCCAATAAACCACTACCTTAGTAATGATCTCTTGGCACAAAAACTGCGGAATTTTGACTAAAGCTCGCTTATTAGTTAAATTATAGCTATAAATGGCAAATTTACTCTTTGGTCCAGCAGGAGTTCCACTAAGCGCTAAGGAACGCTCCACAGAAAGTGGCATCCAACGCGTTGCTGAGCTAGGTTTAGGATGTATGGAGCTGGAATTCGTCCGAGGGGTGAAGATGAGCGAAAGGAGTGCTCTAGCTATAGGGCAACTAGCCAGAGAAAAGGGAGTGGCACTCAGCGCCCACGCTCCTTACTTCATAAACTTCAATGCTCAAGAGTTAGAGAAGATAAGAGCTAGTCAAGAAAGGTTGCTTCACACTGCTCGAATTGCCTCCCTGTGTGGTGCTAGAAGTGTGGTTTTTCACGCCGCCTATTATCTAACTGACCCACCAAATGAAGTTTATGACATGGTGAAGAAACAACTACAGGAGGTAACAAACAGACTAAGAATAGAAGGCAATAGAATCTGGATTAGACCGGAGAACACCGGGAAAGTTAGCCAATTCGGCACCCTAGACGAGGTGATAAAGCTAAGCAAAGAAATTGAGGGAATAACCCCTTGCATCGATTTCGCTCATTGGCATGCTCGAACAGGGAATTTCAATTCCTACCCTGAATTTACTGCTACCTTGGAACAAATAGAAAACAAACTAGGAAGAGCAACCTTGGATAATATGCACATACATGCCTCAGGAATAGCCTATGGGGAAAAAGGCGAAATTAAACACTTAAATATGAAAGAATCCGACTTCAATTATGTTGACCTTATTAAAGCCTTGAAAGATTATAAGGTTAAAGGATTGGTCATCAATGAAAGCCCCAACCTAGAAGAAGATGCCCTCCTTTTACAGGAGACTTACAATTCCTGCATGTGATGCTTCGCTACTTCCAGCAATTTTTTTCCATTTATAGTGTTTGTGCTATAATAAACGTGAGTTAAACTATGAAACCGAAATCGTGGCCCAATAGCCTTGTCTACTTACTACTTCTAGCAGTGATAGTAGCCACTGTATTTGTTTTTTTACCACGCAGTGGTAAACCTCAAGAGGTAGGAATTACCGAATTCATCACCTACATTAAACAAGGGGAAATTGACCATATCGTGCAGAAGGAAAACACCCTTACTGGTTCGTATGGTGAAGAGGAAAGATATACTGCCGACTATTATGGCACTACCAATGACCTGGTGGCTATCCTTAGCGATAACGGAGTTAACGTCGGCGAAGGTGGGATAAGCCTCGATGTTAAAGCTAGCGGCATTGACTGGGGAATGATAGCCCTGCAAATTCTCTTACCAATTATGTTGATTGGGGCGTTATTCTATTTTTTATTCCGCTCAGCCCGTGGAGCCGGCACGCAAGCCCTCAATTTTGGTAAAAGCCGCGCCCGACTAAGTTCCGGCAATAAACCTACGGTAACTTTTGCCGATGTCGCTGGAACTGAGGAGGCCAAAGAAGAGGTTCAAGAGGTGGTGGATTTTCTCAAATCACCCCAGAAATTCCGCACATTGGGGGCTCGCATCCCTCGAGGTGTGCTCCTAGTAGGACCGCCAGGGACAGGCAAAACCTTGTTGGCTAAAGCTATAGCTGGGGAGGCCAACGTGCCTTTTTACTCCATTAGCGGCAGTGAATTTGTGGAGATGTTTGTCGGCGTTGGCGCTGCTAGAGTCAGGGACCTTTTTGAGCAAGCCAAACGTAACTCACCATGCATAGTTTTTATGGATGAAATTGATGCCGTAGGCCGACACCGTGGCGCTGGCTTAGGTGGAGGACATGATGAAAGAGAGCAAACTCTAAATCAAATCCTATCTGAGATGGATGGCTTTGACACCAATACTAACATTATTGTCCTGGCTGCCACCAATCGCCCCGATATTCTTGATCCAGCCTTACTACGCCCTGGCCGCTTTGATCGTCATATCGTCGTCGATTTACCTGATATCAATGGTCGCAAAGCTATTTTAGAAGTACATGCCAAAGGCATGTCCCTGGCCAAAGAAGTCAACCTGGAAACAGTAGCTAAGGGAACACCTGGTTTTAGCGGCGCTGACCTAGCCAGCCTAATTAACGAAGCAGCTATCCTGGCTGCTAGACGCAATCGCAAAGACATCACCTTAAAGGAACTGGAAGATGCTGCCGAGCGAGTTTCCCTTGGCCCTGAGAGAAAAAGTCGCAGAATCAGTCAGAGAGAAAAGGAAATAACCGCCTATCATGAAAGTGGACATGCACTGACAGCTAAGATGTTGCCCAATGCCGACCCGGTGCACAAAGTTTCCATCATTGCTCGAGGAGTAATGGGAGGCTGGACGCGCTTCTTACCAACCGAGGATCGCTATTTATGGAGCCGCTCTCAATTTGATGACAGCTTAGCAGTAAGCTTAGGTGGACGGGTTGCCGAGGAAATCAGCTTTGGAGAAATAACTACCGGGGCACAACATGACTTATCCGAGGCAACTAAATTAGCCAGGAAGATGGTTACTGAATACGGGATGAGCGATAAATTGGGACCGCGAACTTTCGGGCAAAGACAGGAACTTGTTTTCTTAGGTCGCGAGATTAGCGAGCAAAGAGATTACAGCGATAAGACAGCTCAAGAGATAGATGAAGAGGTACACGATATTATTCAGCGTGCTTATAATACTGCCAAGAAAATACTGACCAAAAACAAAGCCAAACTAAAGCAAATCGCTGAGGAACTCATCGCTCACGAGACTCTGGAGGAACCAGCTCTCAATAAGCTCTTTGAAGGATTAACACCACAAACAGCCTCCAGCTAAAAGGTTTTGTTAACTTCTTCTGCCCTTACCTCACTAATAAGATACATGGCCAACTTGGCTGGTTTCTCGAGCAATAACACTATCATCCAGCTTAACAAATAGTGGCTGGGGCTGGTGAAGCTTCTGCCCCGGCACTGGCGACTGAAACTTCCAACCTGCCTCACTGACGCTCCCCACAAAGCCAAGAGAAGTGTGGAGCTTCTCAGAGCTAAAGGGAAGAAAGGGATAAAAAACAGTCTTTAAAACTGATAATACGGACAAGACAGTGTAGGCAGACTTGGCCGAGGTTTCTGGGGATTTTTTAATCGTCTTCCAGGGAGCCTGGTCATCAAGATACCGATTAGCTTCCTGAGCCAAGAACATAATCTGTCTAATTGCTTCTCTGAAACTACAGCGATAAAGCGCTCTATCAACATCGCTTAGAGTAGTCTCAGCCTTGTGAAGCAACCTCTGGCTTTGCTCATCAAGTTCGCCTGGCGCGGGCACCATTCCGTTGAAATTGCGATAAGTAAAAGTAAGGATGCGATGCGCTAGGTTACCATAAGTAGCTACCAGCTCATCGTTATTGCGGCGAACAAATCTATCCCAAGAAAAATCGCTATCCCTGGCCTCAGGCATATTTATGGATAAAATGTAGCGCAGAGGATCTGGATCATATCTCTCCAGATAATCAGGTAGCCAGACTGCCCAATTCCGGCTGGTGGAAAGCTTCTTGCCTTCAATAGTTAAAAATTCATTGGCGGGAACATCGTAGGGGACATTTAACCCACCATAGCCCATCAG
>WJOY01000043.1 GCA_009619075.1 Dehalococcoidia bacterium | reverse complement strand
GTGGCTGATTGGGAAAGAGCTCACCCCGAAGTTATTGAACGACAGAAGGAGCGGGTAAAATTTAATGGTAGGAAGATAGCTGTAGTTGGCTCTGGACCGGCTGGGTTAACCTGTGCCGCCGACCTAGCTAAGCTAGGGTATGAAGTTACTATCCTTGAGGCACTTCATGTGGCTGGCGGCGTGCTGATGTACGGAATCCCTGAGTTTAGATTACCCAAAGCCATTGTTCAAGGTGAAGTTGATTATGTAAAGTCTCTTGGTGTGGAGATTAAGTTTGACCAAGTGATAGGCAAAATAGCTACTGTGGATGAGCTTCTGGAAGGTGGTTACGATGCTGTTTTTTTAGCTCCTGGGGCTGGAGCACCAATGTTTCTAAACATTCCCGGCGAGAACTTCAGCAACATTTATTCCGCCAATGAGTTCCTTACTCGAACAAACCTGATGAAGGCTTATCTCTTCCCCGAGTATGATACTCCGATAAAAGTAGGCAAAAGGGTGGCGGTCTTCGGCGGAGGAAATGTCGCCATGGATGCTTCCAGATGCGCCCTCAGGCTTGGGGCTGAGGAAGTATATATCATTTATCGCCGCTCCAAAGTGGAGATGCCAGCCAGGCGTGAGGAGAGGGAGAATGCTGAGGAAGAAGGGATTATTTTCCGGCTTCTAACCAATCCCAAGAGATTTATCGGCGATGAACAGGGTAGGGTCAAGGCAGTAGAGTGTTATGAAATGGAGCTTGGTGAACCTGATGAAAGTGGTCGGCGACGACCAATTCGAAAGCCAGGCACTGAATTCATCATTGAAATTGACACGGCAATCGTTGCTTTGGGCACCAGACCCAACCCGATTATCCCCTCGACAACTAAGGGGCTCGAACTCACCAGGTGGGGCACGATAAAAACTGATGAGGTTACAGGTAGGACGAGCAAGGATAGGGTCTGGTGTGGCGGCGATATGGCTACTGGAGCAGCCACAGTTATCAGCGCTATGGGGGCTGGCAAACGAGCTGCCGCTGATATTGATGCTTACCTTCAGGGAAAATCCTAAACAAATCCAAAATCCAAATCCCTAATATTTAGGACTTAGAGTTTAGGATTTCGTGTTTATTAATTTATACCATCTCAGCCCAGTTTTTGCCCAGTTTGACATCTATCTTTAAGGGCACACAAAGCTTCATAGCTTGAGACATTATCTCGCTAACTAGAGATTTCATCTCCTCTACTTCCTCTTGAGGTACTTCAAAGAGCAGTTCATCGTGAATTTGCAAAAGCATCTTGCTTTTCAGGTTTCGCTTCTTTATTTCTCGATGTATATTAATCATGGCAACCTTGATAATATCAGCGGAGGTACCTTGCACCGGGGCGTTTATAGCCATTCTTTCCGCAGCCTCCCTCACTTGTCGGTTGGGGGAGTTGATTTCTGGTATAAACCGCCGCCTTCCCAGCACCGTTTGCACATAGCCCAGCTTCCTAGCTTGCTCTTTAGTTATTTCGATATATTCTTTTACCCTGGGATACCTCTCAAAATATAAGGCGATAAATTGAGCAGCTCCCTCTCGGCTAAGCTCAGTGGCTTGCTCCAATCCGTAGTCGCTCATGCCATAAATAACACCAAAATTCACTGTCTTAGCAGCTCGGCGCATCTCAGAGGTCACCTCTGCTATTGAGATATCGAAGAGCTTGGAGGCAGTCTTGGTATGGATATCTTCATCGCTGATAAAGGCAGCAATAAGGCTGGGGTCCTGGGAAAGATGAGCTAGCGCTCTGAGGTCAATCTGGGAGTAATCAGCGCTTAATAGGTACGCTCCTGAAGGAGCAATAATAGCTTGCCTTATTTTCCTACCTATTTCCCTTCTCACAGGGATATTTTGTAGGTTTGGCTCGCTGGAGGAAAGTCGCCCTGTAGCCGTGCCTGTTTGATTAAAATTGGTATGCACCCTGCCAGTTTTGGGGTTAATAAGTGCCGGCAGAGCATCAATATATGTTGACTTAAGTTTACCAAGTTGGCGATATTGCAACACAAGCTCGATTATGGGATGGAGACCCCTCAATCCCTCAAGCACCGAAGCCTCGGTGGAGTAGCCGCTTTTTATTTTGCGAGAGCGAGGTAGATTAAGCTCCTCAAACAGTACCTTGCCCAACTGCTTGGGTGAATTGATATTAAATTGATGCCCCACGCTGTTATAAATTTCTGCCTCTAGTTTTAGCATTTCCTGACCTAACTCAAGAGACATCTCACGGAGCAAGTTAGTATCTAAAGTAATACCATTTCTCTCCATAGCTACCAGCACAGGAACCAAAGGTATCTCCACTTCCCTGAAGAGTTGCCACAATCCTTGCTGGTGTAGCTCACCTTCTAAACTATCTTTTAGACTCCAGGTGATGTTGACATTGGCGCAGGCGTAATCGGCAACTTGTTTCACCCCCAGCGTGGCTAAAGAAACCTGCTTTTTCCCCGTGCCAATCAAGTCGGTGATTTGCGCCATTTCCAGGCCCAGTTTATTAAAAGCAATTGCTTTAAGACTCAGGTTTTTTTCACCGATAAGGTAAGCGGCAATCATCAGGTCGAAATCCAAGTTTTCCAGCTCCACTCCGTAATTAGCCAGTACAGCCATATCATGCTTAGCGTTATAAGCAACTTTGCCTATGTTTGTATTCTCTAAGATTGGCTTTAGTCCAGCTATAACTTGAGTTAGGGGAAGTTGTGCAGAGATGTCATTTCCAGCCCCTTCACTTCGTTCAGGGTGACAAAACTGGATGTCATTCTGAGCCCTTCGCTTGTTGTCATTCTGAGGGAGCGAAGCGACCGAAGAATCTCGCTCAGGATAAACTCCGCGAAGCAATCTCAAAGGTATATAAAATGCTTTTCCAGAAGCTGGCGATACTGCCATTCCCACCAGCTCTGCCGTCAAGCCCTCACCCTTAATCCCTCTCTTGTAAGGAAAAGAAACTTCATTATATGAGGGAGAAGAGGTAAGGGTAGTTTCAAAGTCAAGGGCTATTTCGCTTGCTGCTTCCAGTTGGCTTATCAGCTCATTCAGACCTGCCTCACTGTTCACTACTTGATAAATGCCTTCAGTAGGGGAGGGGCTTGTCCCCTCCCTTGTCCCCTCCCAAATTTCTTGTGGCAATCGGGGGAGTAAGTTAATAAACTCAAGCTCCCGGAAAAGTTCCACTACCTCACTCCGGTCATAAGTGCTCACCTGACAGGCTTCCAAATTCAAGTTGACAGGAACATCTTTAACTATGGTAACTAATTCCTTACTCTGGAAAGCCTGGGATTGATATCCACGTAGCATTGCTCGTAACTTGCTCGGCATTACATTTTCAATATTGTCATAGATTCCCTCGAGGCTGCCAAACTGCTGAATTAACTTCGTAGCTGTTTTCTCGCCAATCCCTGGTACGCCGGGAATATTATCCGAAACATCACCAACCAAGGCTTTAAAATCAGTAATCTGCTCAGGACTTATGCCATATTTTTGCTTAACTGCCTCCTCATCATAAAGGACAGTATCACTAAGGGTTCGCCTTGGCATGAGGGCTTTTATCTCCGGCAACACAAGTTGGAGCACGTCATTGTCACCAGTGACGATGATAGTTTCACTACCCTGTTCACTAGCCTGCTTGCCTAAGGTGCCCAGAACATCGTCAGCCTCAAAGCCGTCAATTTCAAAGATAGGAATGTGAAAAGCATCTACAAGCTGATGAACCCGCTTTATCTGACTTTTCAGCTCCTCTGGTGCCTTAGGGCGTTGCGCTTTATACTCCTCGAACATCTCATGTCTGAAAGTTGGAGCTGGGCGGTCAAAAGCCACCGCCCAATAAGTGGGCTTGAACTCGGCGAGCACCTTGAGCAATGTATTGGCAAAGCCATAAACAGCATTTACCATCTCCCCCGTTTTGGATACCGTCAGTGGAGGCAAGGCGTGAAAGGCACGATGCACTAAAGCATTGCCATCAAAAAGCAACAGCAAAGGTTTTTCTTTCTCGTTCTTTGTCATTCTGAGCCCTTCACTTCTTGCCATTCCGAGCAACTCCCTGTCATTCTGAGGGAGAGAAGCGACCGAAGAATCTCCCATAGACTTAAAAGCAACAGCAAAGGTTTTTCTTTCTCGTTCTTTGTCATTCTGAGCCCTTCACTTCTTGCCATTCCGAGCAACTCCCTGTCATTCTGAGGGAAAGAAGCGACCGAAGAATCTCCCATAGACTTCTTCCTCAACAATTATAGCATTTCTCCTCATTGCGGACTCTCCCTCGACCTCCCAATGTCATTGCGAGGAGCATAAGCGACGAAGCAATCTTGTAGGGTTGGGGCTCGTCCCCAACCAAAAGGGTACCCCGCCCGCCCGTTATCTGGCGAGGTACAGGCGGGGATAAACCCCGCCACTACAAAGCGCGATTGCCACGCCTTCGGCTCGCAATGACAGATAGGACTTGATAAACGACTTCTCTATTATGCTACTTGGCGGGCATGATATACCAAAGTCATATGAAGAAAGATTTACTTTCAGTATCTGACCTTAGCCGTGAGGAGATTGAACAGCTCATAGAGCAAGCCTTGCGTATGAAGCAAAAAGAGGCACTGGCGTTCAGGGCATTGTTTGTGCTATCGCATGTGGCTAGGGTCTGGTTAGAAGCCAGCAGCCAAACGAAAGGAGTGCCTCCTTGAAAGGAGGTACTCCTCACGAATAGGGCAAAGGCTGATAGTCAGTTTGACACTGCTCTGCCATCGACTTAGAATTTATGCAAGAGTTCTTTGGATAGTGGGCTAGGAAATTAGAGTGAGAAAGATAATTGTGCAGGAGCTTATAAGAGCTGGAGCTGCCCTCCCAGCTTGGATGTGGGTCCTTTGGTACCTTCAAAGCAAGGGCGTGCTTACTGCCTCTACCCAGATTTTATTTGCTGTTAGCTTTGGAATCTCGGCGCTTATGTTTTCAGTTTTAGTTGTGCTCAGGACGAGGACCGGAAGGGAATTTCAGCTCAAGCGTGTGCGCTATTTGCTGATCTTGCTATTGGTATTCGGTATGCCCGTGTTTATCTGGCGTATGTTGGCGGGAGAAGTAACCCGAGCTATCCTTTTTGCAGTCGGGGTGCTATTCGTATGCCTACTGCTCTTTATCGTCAGGAAAAAAGCTGGAATGAAGTGGTAGTTGAATGATTATAAGTATCACTTTACTGGTCATAGCGTTGGTTTGGGCTATCTAGTGGTGCAAACATATGATGCCTGAGCTGAGGCATATAAAACGGATACGTTGGATAGCCCGGATTCTGGGACTGTGTTATGACGCCTGTATAATAGGGAATATTGTTAACATGTCGGTAGCATTGGGACCGTGTCCCGTTGTGTTGACCGGAGGTTTTGGAATTTTGTATGGTTTTATGTCATCCGTTGCGCTGTTTATCGCTCTGATAATGATCATAATGTTAGGACTAGCTTGGAAGCGGCCAGGCCGATGGCCTGAGCTAGGTGTTGCTGTGGCATTCATAGTTTGGGGGCTTGCTCTTCTTCCTGCTAGCTGGAGTTTTATTACCACACTTCCTTATCTTTTTGGCGTCTTTCAGGTGCTAATTCTGATCTTCTTGCCTATCGCTATCGGGGTTTTGTTTATTTTGGCATATAAGAAAAGCAAATATGCTAAGCCTTGAGCAGGCTATCTGGTTGTGTGTTCAAGTGATGCCTGAGCTGAGGTGCAAAGTTAAAGCTATCGCCAAGTACTTGAAAAGATAGGATATCGGGGGTTCTGGTGATGCCTACCTCACTGAAGCAGCTGACTTACACATATTCTATAAAGTGCAATGTTTGTAGTCGTAAGTGGCTGGTGCATGTTAGCTATCCTCCCTCAGAATGGTATCCTGGACATGAAGTAGAGCATTCATATTGCCCTAAATGCCGTAAAGATGTAACTGCTACAGTTGTTCGGGAGGCAACCCTCTCTGACAAGCTTATACCCTGGATGCCTTGGGAAGGACCACCCTTACCTAGAGGTTTTTTCTCTGGTTGGTTAAAGCCGACTGGTTGGCGAGGATATTTTAGACGTCCCCCTGAGAGGCGATTTTAGGCGGGTGTTTCAAGAAATGTGATGGGCACGCAACCCATCCACAACCCCATTTTTGACGCATTTCGAGGGCATGGTTGCTAAAAAATAAGCCATGATAGCCCTCTCAAACCCTAGCTTAGCAAATTAGCAGGTTAAATGAGCAAAGAGGGCCATGTCAATTCTACCCTTCAAGGCTGAAGAATCTCTTTTAGACTCTTCGCGGAGTCTGTCCTGAGCGGCGTGAGATTCTTCGCTAAGCTCAGAATAACAGGAGGCGAAAGGCGCAGAACAGCAACCAGGTGCTGCTAAAGAACTACCTATTATACTACCTGATAGGCGTGATATACTAAAGTTACATGACGAAAGACTTACTTTCAGTATCCGACCTCAGCCATGCGGAGATTGAACAACTCATAGGCCAAGCCTTGGCTATGAAGCAAAGGGGCATACAATCCCTCCTCTCAGGGAAAACCCTGGCTCTCCTCTTTGAGAAGCCTTCCTTGCGAACTAGGGTTAGCTTCGACCTAGCCATGTGCCAGTTAGGGGGGCATGCTATCTATTTATCTCCAGGCGAGGTAGGCTTGGGCAGGCGGGAAGCGATTCCCGATGTAGCCCGGGTGCTCAGCCGCTATGTTGATGTTATCGCTGCCCGCACCTTTTCTCATCAGACTTTGCTCATTCTGGCCGAGCATTCTTCAGTGCCGGTAATTAATGCCCTTTCTGATATGGAACATCCCTGTCAGGCGCTTGCCGACTTGCTTACTATATATGAAAAGAAGGGCAGGCTTGCCGGTTTGACTCTGGCATTCATCGGAGATGGTAACAACGTGGCTAACAGTCTGCTTTTCGCTGCCTCAATTACAGGAATGAATTTCTGCATTGCTTCCCCACCCGGCTATGAAATTAAGAAAGAGATATTGAATCAAAGCAGAGAACTTGCCGCTGGAAGTGGCAGCAAAATTCAGCTAACCAACGAGCCTGGTGAGGCAGTTAAAGAGGCCGATGTAGTGTACACCGATGTGTGGACTAGCATGGGGCAGGAAGCCGAAGCAGAAAAACGGCGTCTTGCCTTTTCTGGTTATCAGGTAAATGATAAGCTATTATCTTTAGCTAAGAAGGATGCTTTATTTATGCACCCTTTGCCAGCTCATCATGGTGAGGAAATTTCCGCCCAGCTATTAGATAGTCCTCAATCGGTGGTCTTTGACCAGGCAGAAAATAGGCTTCATCTCCAAAAGGCGTTGTTGGCTAAATTGCTTTTACCAGCCAAACCAAGAGTAGCAAGTAAATGACAAAGTCAATCATAGCCATTGTAGGCCGGACTAATGTAGGTAAGTCCACCTTGCTCAACCGCTTGGCGGGCAAGCGTCAAGCTGTCGTGGCTGATTTACCGGGAACTACTCGGGACCGCGTTTTCGCTCCTGTTTCATGGCAGGGAAGAGAGCTAACCGTGGTCGATAGCGGTGGCTGGCAAGCAAAGCCACAGACGACTTTAGATGAAATGGTTAAACAGCAAGTGGAAGCAGCCATCAGCCATGCAGATGTCATTATCTTCCTTACCGATGCTAAGGAGGGGCTTATTCCCACGGATGAAGAAATAGCCGATATATTGCGTGCTACCAACAAGCCCGCAGTGTTAGCGGTAAATAAGGTAGATTCTGTAAAGCAAGGGGATTCGGTGGCGGATTTTTATCGATTAGGTATCGGTACACCCGTAGCTATTAGTGCCTATCATAACCGAGGGATAGACGAGCTTATGGATGCTGTGCTAGCCTTTCTCCCCCCATCAACCGCCAGCTTTGTAGAGCCAGAAGAGGCTAAACTAGCTATTGTGGGACGCCCCAACGTAGGAAAGTCAACTTTGCTGAATGCACTGCTCGGCAATGAGAGGGCCATTGTCCATGAGGCTCCAGGGACTACTCGTGATACTCTTGATGCTATGGTCCGTTGGGATGATAAGAAGGCATTACTCATTGATACTGCGGGTATTAAACGACGCGGCCGGGTTGGTACTGGCGTTAACTACTACAGCCTGATTCGCGCCGTTCAAGCTATCAACCGATGCGATATCGCCTTATTACTAATCGATGCTGGTGAATTCATCGCCGCTCAGGACATGCATATCGCTGGCTATATTATAGAAGTTGGCAAGGGGATGGTGTTAGTGGTTAATAAATGGGACCTCGTTCCTCAGGAGCAGAGACAGCAATTTAAGCAGTATATGAAAAAGCGGCTTAGGTTTATGCCTTATGTGCCTACTCTTTACATCTCGGCCAAGTTAGGGCACAATATTGATAGAATCTTACCCCAAGCTTGGCAGGTATGGCGGGAAAGGCAGAAGCGTTTACCGAACTCAGCAGTTAACATGGTTATTAAACAAGCAGTAGACAGTCATCCCCCGCCTCGTATGGGTTCTAAACGATTGCACATCGCCCAAGCTTATCAAGACGAATCCAGACCTTCAGCTTTCGTGCTACAAGTTAATGACCCACATTTAGTCCATTTTTCCTACCAGAGGTACTTGGAGAATAAACTTCGCCATAGCTTTGGTTTTTGCGGCTCCCCTTTGCACCTGATCTTCATCAGGGCTAACAGTAAAAGGAGTAGAAGGACAAAGGTGGTGAAAACATGATAACTGCTAAATTCATTGCTGCGGTGGTCATTGCATATCTTCTTGGCTCTATTCCTTTTGGCTTGATCATAGGCAAACTTAAGAAAGGTATTGATGTCAGGCAGCGTGGAAGTGGCAAGACAGGCGCCACCAACGTAATGCGAACCGTAGGGACTAAATTTGGCATTTTAACCATGATTCTTGATGTGGTCAAAGCCGCTGGAGCGGTGGTGCTAGCCGGAGTAATTATAGACAGCGGTGCCTTGACCATCGGTAGCATACCCCTCCACCAGATGGCTCAAGTTACGGCTGGTCTGGCAGCAGTGGCAGGACATAACTGGCCTATATTTGCCAAGTTTAAAGGTGGCAAAGGCGTGACTGCTTATTTTGGCACATTGTTTGTTATCTATCCTCCGGCAGCTATATTTGGAGTCGAAGTTCTAGCTATATCGGCATTGCGCAGCCGGCACATGTCCTTAGGCTCTATACTTGGAGCTCTAGCCGCCTGGTGTTTATTAGTACCCTTGACCATTATTTATAATTCTCCCCCCATTTATCTAGCTTACGGCTTAGCAGCTATAGTCTTGCTTATCTACCAGCATCGCGGCAACATAAGCCGCTTACAGCAGGGCACAGAACGCCGATTATGGTAGAGACAAAATACAAATCAGCCCTAAACCATGCCTAAAACTACCATTATAGGCAATACTACCTGGGGTAACACTTTAGCTTCTTTGCTGAGTGATAAGGGCATAGCGGTAAAGCTATGGGCGCGCAGCAAAGCCGAGGTTGAGGGGCTGAATCAGAAAACACGTAGCTACTCCCCTACCAGCCATATTGAAGAGGCTTTAGACGGGGCTGATCTGGTAATTTGGGCTGTTCCTTCACAAAAACTGAGGCAAAATGTCATCCAGGCTAAGAATTACTTAACCAATTCAATGCTATTGATGAGCGCTGCTAAGGGGTTAGAGGAGGATAGCGGTAAGAGGATGTCTCAAGTAATGGCAGAGGAAATTGCCCCCGCTTTGAGAAAGCAGATTTGTGTTCTTTCCGGTCCCAATCTGGCCAAAGAAATTGCTCAAGGCCTGCCTGCTGCCTCGGTAATCGCGGCACAGGATATAACTGTGGCTGAGAGAGCACGAGACTTGATGAATTGGCCTAAATTCCTTCTGCTCACTACCGATGATGTTATCGGGGTAGAGTTAGGTGGAGCTCTGAAAAATATCGTAGCTTTAGGCGCCGGGATGATCGATGGGTTGAGTCTGGGTGACAATGCTAAAGCTGCCTTCATCACTTGGAGCTGGGCCGAAGTTATTTCCCTCGGGGTAGCCTTGGGAGCTAAGGCCAGCACTTTTTACGGCTTAGCTGGTTTAGGCGACTTAATAGCCACTTGTGCCAGCGCCTTGAGTCGTAATCACTACGTTGGCTACGAAGTAGCTAAAGGTCGCTCTCTGAAGGAAATATCTGCTTCTATGACACAGGTTGCCGAGGGGGTTTACACTGCCATGGCAGTTCACCAAATAATACGGAAGTTGACTTTGGAAACCCCTATTATCAATCTTATTTACCGAGTCCTTTTTGAAAACTTGCCAGCAACTGAGGCACTGGCTGATTTCGGTGAGCTAACAAAGAGCCACGATCAACCCGCACCAGGTAAAGCGCATTAAGTAGTTGCGCATAAGCCTACAGAGATTAAAGCCTAAATCCTGAGCACAAAATGCTAAACAATGTCTAAATCCAAATAACTAAAACCTCGTAGCCGAGACTTTACACCTTCGCTCAATTGCAGCCATGAAGGATATGGCTATTGTTGGTTTCGAGATTCTGATTTGGGTCATTTGAATTTGTTTAGAGATTAGTATTTAGAATTTCCTTATATCCTATGCGCAAGTGTTTATGTCATCACATAAAGATGCCCTAAGGTAATTTGGCTTGGGGTAATATCTTAGCCAACTCTTCGAAAAGGCGTCGTTGCTTCCCATCTAGATGTTGCGGAGTAATTACCACAACTTTGACCAATTGATCACCCTTCCCCCTAGCGTTAAGCTGCGGCACTCCCTTGCCTTTAAGGCGAAAAACCCTTCCATTCTGTGTGCCTGGTGGTATCCTTAGGCTTGCCTTCCCATCTAAAGAGGGCACTTCTATCTCATCACCTAGAGTAGCCTGAGCAAAATTAATGGGTAACTCACAAAGAATATCGCTCCCGTCTCTGTGGAACAACTTATGTGGCCTCACTGAAAGGTCAATGTAGAGAGCGCCAGGTGCTCCTCCATACAAGCCAGCATCCCCCTCGCCATCGAGGTGCACTTGATAACCATCATCCACACCGGCAGGAATATCCACCCTTAGCTTGCGTTTTACCTTTACTCTCCCCTTTCCACGGCATCGGGCGCAGGGGTGGGGGATTATAATGCCGCTGCCTTTACAACGGGGGCAGGTGGTAATGTGGCTGAAGCGGCCAAAAATGCTCTGCTGAACTTTTCTCACCTGTCCTGTCCCACGACACTCAGGGCAAGTTTGAGGATTTGTCCCTGGCTGGCTACCAATGCCATGGCATGAAGGACAGTTCTCAATACGCTGTATTTCAACTTCTTTCTGACAGCCAAAGACTGCTTCCTCAAAAGAAAGAGTGAGGTGGGTTTGCAGACTATCCCCCCTTTGTGGAGCACGCTGGGCAGTCCTACCAAACGGACTCCCACCAAAACCACCAAAAAAGGATTCGAAAATATCACCTAGCCCACCAAAATCAGGAAAACCATGCCATTCTTCCGTAGCTACTCGACTATAGCGGTCGTAACTACTCCTTTTCTCCGGGTCAGAAAGGATCTGGTAAGCCTCATTTATTTCCTTAAATTTATCTTCTGCCCCGGGATTTTTATTGTGGTCGGGATGATACTGAAAAGCCAGCTTGCGAAACGTCCTCTTGATTTCCTCATCACTGGCGTTCCGCGGCACGCCCAACACTTCATAATAATCTCGCTTTATCGCCATAGTTAATCAACCCTAATCTTTTTAGTATAGACCTTAAACTGCCTTGTTGACAACTTTTATACGCAAGTATGCGCAGATTGCCAAACTATCGAGGGCAAACCTTTACCCGTTTATTCTCATGAGTATGAAAGGCATATTCTGGGGGCTATAGCCAGGATTTTGAAACAGCTCACTGAATTGCTAAAGTCTGAGAGTGGGGTTCTCAGTTAATCATTTCTTCTTTAGTCGCCGTCTTTCTAGCACTATCTACATCACTTCCTTCCTTTCTAGAGGCTGTTTAATTTTGCCTCGGATTGAAAACTAGACTTGCCTCATCCAGTTTTAATACCCATTCACCCCATGATTCTCGTAGTGCGACCCTTTAGGGTCGTGCACGAGGCTACCCTGTGTAGTAATCTTCGCTACTACCCAGGGCTAAAGCCGCGCACTACATTTCTTAACACCTTCTTCTATTTTCCTAGGTAGCCCTGCTCGCACAGCTAATAAACATTATACTGAGCCCTTAAAAATGTTTATAATATAAAAGGGATGGAAGAAATTAAGCGAGATAAAGTATATCAGGAGGAATAGAACCATGACACCGGAGAAATTTACCGAGCAAGCTCAAGAGGTCTTAGCGGCATCACAGGAGTTAGTCCGCCGCTATCATCACAATCAATGGGATGTGGAACATGTCCTATTAGCTTTGCTGGAGCAACAAGGGGGGGTAACTATAGACATATTACGAGAACTAGGTGTGGATGTTGAGGCAATGAAAAGGCGAGTGGAGGCGACGCTGCAAAGCTACCCCACGGTAGCTTATGAGGGAACGCAAATTTATGCTACACCACGAATTTCCCAGCTTATGCAGAATGCTCGCCAGGAGGCTGACAGGCTTAAGGATGAGTTCATCAGCACGGAACATCTGCTCATTGCCATTGCTGCCGAAGGCAGGGGCGAAGCCACGGCAATCCTAAATGAATTTGGCATCAACCAAGAAAGGATTTACCAAGCTTTACGCAAAATTCGCGGTGCTCACCGGGTTACTGACCAACATGCGGAAAGCAAATATCGCTCTCTGGAAAAATATGGACATGACCTCACCGAGCTAGCTCGTCAGGGTAAACTCGATCCGGTAATTGGCCGGGAGAAGGAAGTCAAGCGTGTAATACAGATACTCTCACGCCGCACCAAGAATAACCCTGTGCTTATTGGTGATGCCGGCGTAGGCAAGACAGCAATTGCCGAAGGATTAGCCCAGAAGATTGTCGCTGGGGATGCCCCCGACTCCCTCAAAGAGAAAAGGGTGGTTGCCTTGGACATGGGAGCGCTGGTGGCAGGGAGCAAATTCCGAGGGGAATTTGAAGAGAGGCTAAAAGCGGTCTTAGACGAAGTCCGTCAGGCGAGTGGAGAAGTCATTCTGTTTATTGACGAGCTTCATACCGTAGTAGGAGCCGGGGCTGCTGAGGGAGCAATTGATGCCAGCAATATGCTTAAGCCAGCATTGGCTCGTGGTGAACTTCAATGTATCGGAGCTACCACTCTTGATGAATATCGAAAACGCATTGAGAAGGACGCAGCATTGGCAAGGAGGTTCCAACCTGTCTTCATTGGCGAACCAAGTGTAGAAGCAACCATAGAGATGCTTCGAGGACTCCGCCCCAGATATGAAGCCCATCATAAGATAAAAATCGATGATTTAGCTCTAGTAGCTGCTGCCAAGCTATCTCAGAGGTATATCTCCGATAGATTCTTGCCTGATAAGGCGGTTGACCTAATCGATGAAGCCGCCAGCAAACTACGTATTGACATGGAAAGTGCCCCAGAGGAAGTTAAAAAACTAGACCGGGAGATAAAGCATTTGCGTGATGAGGAAGAAGCTGCTTCACAACGGAGAGCCTACCAAAGGGCAGCGGAGCTGAAAGCAGAAAGATTGAGGTTAGAACAGGAATACAATAATGCCAAACTTCAGTGGCAGCAGGAAGGGAAAATTGACGGTGTGGTGGACGAGGAGGATGTTGCTCAGCTAGTTTCCCAATGGACAGGCATCCCGGTCTCTCGAATGCTTGAAGGTGAAAGTGACAAATTGGTTCACATGGAAGAGAGGCTTCACCAGAGAATAGTGGATCAGGAGGAGGCGGTGGCAGCCATTTCCGAAGCTATCCGACGGGGCCGAGCTGGACTTAAGGATCCTAAGCGCCCCATTGGTAGTTTTATTTTTCTCGGTCCCACTGGCGTAGGCAAGACAGAGCTAGCTCGAGCTTTGGCACAATTCCTCTTCGACGATGAAGAGGCCATGGTGAGATTGGACATGTCAGAATATATGGAAAAACATACTGTATCTCGCCTCATTGGCGCACCACCTGGCTATGTAGGGTATGAAGAAGGTGGTCAGTTAACTGAGGCGGTGAGGCGTCGCCCTTACCGAGTTATCCTCTTCGATGAGGTGGAGAAGGCACATACTGAGGTATTTAACATACTTTTACAGCTATTAGAGGATGGCCGACTTACCGATGGGCATGGCAGAACCGTGGATTTCAAAAACACAGTGGTGATTATGACCAGCAACTTGGGCAGCGAGGAATTCCAGCGCCAGGCTATTGGCTTTCACCATAGGGACGAAGCAGATGAACAAAGAATGAGGAAAACCATAGAAAGTGCTTTGAAACAAACTTTTCGCCCTGAGTTGCTTAACAGAATAGATGACGCCATTATATTTCATCCTTTGACCGAGGAGAACTTGAAGAGCATTGTTGACTTGCTCGTTCGAGAGGTAGAGCAGAGGTTGGCTGAACGGAATATCAAGATCGAGATCGGTCCTGAAGCCAAAGCTTGGCTGGTAAAAAGAGGCTATGACCCAGTATATGGGGCTCGCCCCCTACGTCGGGCTATCCAAAGATATGTGGAAAATCCACTATCAACCAAGATATTAAAGGGTGAGTCCAAGGAGGGAGACACCATAGCTATCGGTGTAGAAGGAGATAACCTAAGCTTTACCACTACAAAAGCTACTGAGGCCAGGATATAATATTAGTCGTGAAAAGAAAACCAACTACACGGGAGGCCTTAATCAGCGGTTTATCCCTTACAGTTACTATAGTTCTCTGTATTATCATTGTTCAGCATCGAGGTTATCTGGGTGAGATAAGGCGCTGGGGTTATCTTGGTTGCTTTATCATCAACACGCTTGCTAGCGGGACCCTAGCTGTCCCTGGACTTGGTATCTTAGTTACATTCACCTTAGGCGGGGTGTTAAATCCGGCGATAGTGGGCGCTGTAGCTGGAATTGGCGAAACTATAGGTGCTGTGGGTGCTTATTTCACTGGCTACGGTGGCAGGGGGTTATTCCGTGATAATAACAGTGCTCTTTATACTCGCTTTACCAATATCCTACACCGCCATGGTTCTAAGAGTGTTTTCCTTATGGCATCAGTTGTCAATCCCATTTATTATCCCTTTGCTGTGTTTATGGGCATGCTTCGATTTGGTCTAACCAGGTTTTTCCTCTTGACTTGGGCCGGGAGGACAATCAAAAGCATGGTTCTGGCTTACCTGGGATACTTTGGCTTGCGGTCTATATTGCAGTGGCTGGGGCTAAGTTTCTAGCTTGAGTTTTCTAAGATTTCTTGCTATAGTTTTT
>WJOY01000020.1 GCA_009619075.1 Dehalococcoidia bacterium | reverse complement strand
GTATCAGAAGTTAGCTGGCATGACTGGCACTGCCGCCACTGAAGCTGAGGAATTTTACAAGATTTATAAATTAGAAGTAGTAGTCATACCTACAAACAAGCCATTGGTTCGCACTGAGCATCCTGACCAGGTTTACAAAGATGAGAAAGCCAAATTTGGAGCTGTAACCAGGGAAATTGACCAATTACATAATCAGGGTAGGCCAATCCTCATAGGCACAACTTCTATTGAGAAATCGGAATATTTAAGCGACCTATTAAGAAGGAAAGGCATACCGCATCAGGTGCTAAATGCCAAGAATCACGAAAAGGAAGCTGGCATCATTGCTCAGGCTGGGCGTACAGAAGCGGTGACTGTGGCTACCAATATGGCTGGGCGTGGTGTGGATATCATTCTTGGTGGCAACCCTGAGGGGCGTGAGCAAGGGGAATGGCTTGCGGAGCATAATAAAGTGGTTGGGCTTGCTGGGCTTCATATTATTGGCACGGAGCATCATGAAGCCAGGCGCATTGATAATCAGCTTCGCGGTCGAGCGGGAAGACAAGGAGACCCAGGCAGCTCTCGCTTTTATGCTTCCTTAGAGGACGAGATTCTCCGCCGTTTTGGCGGCGACCGTGTTAAGGGACTTATGCAATGGGCTGGCATGGATGAGAACACTCCTATTGAGCATCCTCTGGTCACTAAGACCATAACAAATGCTCAGGTTCAAACAGAAGGCTACCACTTTGATATTCGTAAGCATCTTGTGGAATATGATGATGTGGTCAACAAGCACCGTGAAGTGATTTACGCCGAGAGAAAAAAGATATTGAGTGGCGCCGACTTAAGGGCGAACATAATCTCTATGATTCAGGATGAAATCCAAGGCTTGGCAACCACTCACTTTGACCATAATCTGGACGAGCTGGATTTACCTGGTTTGCTTGAAGACGTTTCTCGTATTTTACCAGTACCCCAGACCGTCATTGCGACCCTGAGTGAAACGAAGGGGAAGCAATCTCAGTCCAACGGCAAGCAAATCACGGAGAAGCTAAATGATTATGCCATCGAGCTTTATAATCAGCGGGAGCAGGAGCTAGGCCCTGATAATATGCGCCTGGTAGAGAGGTTGGTGATGCTTCGTGTCATCGATGGATTATGGAAGGAACATCTTACTGCTATGGAGCACATGCGGCAGGGAATAGGTTTACGTGCTGCTGGTCAACAACAACCGCTGGTAGTCTATAAGAGGGAAGGACATGCTCTTTTCGATAGCCTCTTGGCTAATATCCAGCATGATGTTGCCCGCAGCATTTATCATGTTGGCATTACTAAAGAACCGCCTCGGAGGAAAGCTGCGGTGGTAGCGGGCAAAAAAGTCGGTCGCAATGACCCCTGCCCCTGTGGCTCAGGCAAGAAGTACAAATACTGCTGTGGGAGGTAGAGAATGTTCTTACACTTGTCATTGCGAGCGAAGCGAAGCAATCTCAGCATTTTGTGGATAGGGAGGAGACGTTATGAAGAAAATCAAAGCTAGAACAGGAACGTAATTTGATATTTCAGCCCTGATTAGAGAATCGCGCCAGAGGCACGGTTTAAAAGAGGAGAACAAAAGGGAGGAATAGTTGATGAATTATTGGCTAGCAGTAGGTCCGCTTGGGAATTGGGAAGCTGCTTTTAAACACAAGAATATTTGGGGTCTCACAGTGAGACAAAAACACTTATGGGAATCCCTTGTTCAAGCTGATACTGTGCTATTTTACGCTACACAGCCCATTAGTGGAGTAATTGGATATGGCACGGTTCAAACTAAATTTCGGCAGAGTGAACCACTTTGGCCTGACGAAATAACCCAAGGAAAGGTAATATGGCCATTACGTTTCGAATTTAACGTAGAATATTGTCTTCCTCCTAATGAATGGAAAACACATGCAAAAACCGCAGATGTATTGAAGCTTAAAGCCGGTAGAGGCTTTCAGTTAGTTGATGATGAGCTGGCTCGCCAAGTGCTCTCGCAATTTTTGCCAATATCTGAGCTTGAGGAAGCAGAGCGGCCTTTGTCTTTACATGAAGAACTTAAACAGAAACTGATTGAGATTGGGAAACTTCAAAGTTATATCGCCGAACCAGAATATCCCTTTGACATAGGGAAACTTGATGTTGTCTGGAGACGAATAGAACGTTCTGTGCCTACTTATGTATTTGAGATTCAAGTTGGAGGAGACCTTTATCATGCCTTAGCTAAACTAAAGCACGCTTTCGATCTCTGGAATAGTCGCCTTTTTCTTGTGGTGTCTCAGGAGAACCAAGAGAAGGCGAGAAAGTTGCTTTTGGGAAGTTTTCACGAAATTAGCGAGCGCATAAAGTTTATTGAGTTAGACAAAGTAGATGAACTTTATAAACGCAAGAGATCCTACTTGGACTTTGAAAGGGAGCTTGGCATATAGTTTTGTGGGAGGTAAGTAAATATGCCGAAGGAGGCAAAAGATGCTTGATAGAACGGTAGTTAAAGAATTCCTTGATTGCGAGTTTGAAGATATGGAGTTAGAAATTCCCAAGAACATTTCAAAGGAAGACCTCGTAGAGGCTTTCTGTCAATTTGTTGAAGATGATTATTACGAGTGGCTGAAGGATAATTTCAAGTCTTTCTTCAACCACGGCAATCCTGATTGGGAGTGGATAAGGGAGAAGGTTAAGGTCTTAGCACCTGAACACAAATAGTGTACAACTGAACATAAACTGTTTTCAGTGGGTCTGAGATAAAGCCAATGAAAAACACAGCTATTGCTAAGGTATTCAGTGATATTGCTGACCTTTTAGAGCTTAAAGGCGAGAATGCCTTTAAGATTCGTGCTTACCAGAAGGCAGCTCGGGCTATCGAGCATTATCCTAAGGAGATAAGGATTATGCTTGATGAAGGGGAGGACCTGAGGAGTATCCCCGGTGTT
Source organism: Dehalococcoidia bacterium (assembly GCA_009619075.1). Taxonomy (GTDB): domain Bacteria; phylum Chloroflexota; class Dehalococcoidia; order GIF9; family AB-539-J10; genus 20-14-all-45-10. The sequence continues at coordinate 34,765 of WJOY01000020.1, read as the reverse complement.
GGAGAGGCAATAGCTAAGAAGACTACCGAGTTAGTGACTACAGAGAAGCTAGGCTACTACGAGAATCTGAAGGCTGAGTTCCCCGAAGGGATAACCAATCTCCTGGCTATTCCTGGGATCGGGCCTAAGACGGCTAACAAGCTCTCTAGTGAGCTAGGGATAAGCTCGGCTGATGCCTTAGAGCAAGCAATCCATAGTGGACGAGTAGCAAAGCTTTTTCGTCTTGGTGATAAGACGGCTAATAATATCCTGCAACAGATTCAAGCGTTGCGCCGCAAGGACCAACGTATCCCTATTGGAGAGGCTTTACCTATTGTAGAGGAAATCCTTAGCTCTCTTCGTTCTGTTTCTGGAGTGAGGAATTTGACTTACGCTGGCAGTTTGCGTCGGTTCAGGGAAACTTTGGGTGATATTGACCTTATGGGCACTGCTGATAATCCCAGGGAGGTTATAGATACTTTTGTTTCTTTGCCTCATATGGGACAGGTGCTAGCTCAAGGGTCAACTAAGGCGAGTGCTATTGTTTCTGGGGGATTACAGGTTGACTTAAGGATGGTAGAGCATGATTCCTTTGGTTCCCTACTCCAGTATTTTACCGGGAGCAAGCAACACAATATTTCCTTGAGGGAAAGAGGACGAAGGCAGAGGTTGAAGTTGAGCGAATATGGCATCACCGATTTAGCTACGGACAAGCTGGAGAAATTTGCTCTTGAGGAGGAGTTTTATCATCGGCTAGGGCTTCAATATATTCCGCCTGAGCTTAGAGAAGCCCAAGGCGAGGTGGAAAGGGCGGGGCAAGGAACTTTGCCGAAGCTTGTGGAATTATCTAACATAAAGGGAGATCTTCACATGCATACTGATTGGAGTGATGGGCATAATTCTATTGAGGAGATGGCTTTGGCTGCTAAGAAGTTAGGCTATCGGTATATAGCCATTACTGAGCATTCTGTGGGGCGGGGCATTGCTCATGGTCTTGATGTGGAGAGGCTGAGGAAACAAATGGCTGAGATCAGGGCACTAAACGAGAGGTTAACTGGAATCCATGTGTTTAACGGCATTGAGGTTGATATTCGGGCAGATGGCAGCTTGGATTTACCACATGAGGTCCTCTCTGATTTGGACATAGTTATCGCTGCTGTCCATTCTGCCATGAATCAAAGCGAGGAAAAAATGACCAAGAGAGTGCTGAGTGCCATAGAAAACCCAGATGTTGACTTTATAGCTCATCCTACTTGCCGTCTCTTAGGTGAGCGTGAGCCTATCGCCATAGATTTGGAAGCTATCTTCAAGGCGGCAGTTAAAAATAATAAAGTCCTGGAGATTAATGCTATGCCTGATCGGCTTGATTTAAACGATGTTCATACCTTTCGAGCCAGAGAACTGGGAGTAAAGCTTGCCATCGAGACTGATGCTCATAGCGTTGCTCACCTGGGTTTCATGAGATTTGGAGTTAGCGTGGCTCGGCGAGCCTGGTGCGAGCATCAACATATATTAAATGCTCTGCCTCTAGAGGAATTGCTTGCCTTTTTTAAATAAAGATAGATGAGTAGCATTCTGGCTATTTTTGACCTGGATGGAACCTTATGCTCAGGACATATCTGGGACGGCTTCCTCAAGTACTGCCTGGAGCATAAAAAGAAGAGAGCTTGGCTATTAGCATTTTGGGCTACTCATTTACCCTTATGGCTACTAAGCAAGTGCAAGTTGCTCAACAGGGAAAAATGCCGGGCGAAGTGGATGGAGGATATGAGCGGCATTTTTGAAGGAGCAAGTGAGGAAGAAGTGCTAGAAGTCTTTTATTGGATTGCTGATAACCATATATCCAAATCGTTGCGCAGCGATGTAGTCAAGATGCTGAAGCAGCATGAACAAAGTGGGCATATAATGGCAATTGTTTCTGCTACCTATAGCGAACTCTTGGAGATTGTTGGGCAAAGGCTAGGGGTGCCCAATATCATTGGCACCCAGCTCGAGGTAATTGATGGTAGATATACTGGCAAGATTATCAAACCTTTGTGTTTTGGTGAAAATAAAGCTAAGTTGCTTAAAGAATTCATTGAACGAAATGGGTTGGAAGTAGATTGTTCATCGAGCTTCGCTTATGCCGATAGCATGTTCGACATTCCATTATTGAAGCTAGTAGGTAACCCAGTGGCAACTTACCCCGATAGAAATTTGCGTCAATTTGCTGAGCATAATGGCTGGCAGATATTGCCTTGAGCCCTCAAGGATGACAGGGATATAATTGATATAAAATTAGGGAGTGTTAGGGGTAAGTATAATGTCCTCCAGTGCCGGCGATACCCAGGCAATTGAACATCTAAAAGAGGCTATTGCCGCTGGTAAGCATTGGTATTTAGCCTTACTTGAAGCCATCAAATTGTGGACTAGTCCTGAGGAAGATTACAAGGGACGTCACTATCGGTATCTTATTGACAATGAAGCTTTTGATTGGCTGGTTCTGGCGGAGCGGTTATGTGAAGAGGTTGATGGGCTTATCCCGGAGAATGAACTAATTGCTCTTCTTTTCTTTGACCGGCCACCAATAGAATTGACTAAAGATGAATTTAGAGAATTAGTTGGTAAGGCCAAGTATCAAGCTTATCTCAACTATCTTTATGGTGTCCTTGTGGAGCAAATTTTGCTTTTAGCTATAGCTGAAGAGGTCCGCAAAAGAAAGCGGGCTTTGGGCTTGGTCAAGGATGGAGGGGTAATTGACGAGGCGTATCGACGCATCTATGGTGCCACTCAACAGGAGTTGATTGCTCGCTTCAGGAAGGAGAAACATTATCCTAAGCGTAAGTCTATGAGTTTGACTGAGGTTAATGAATTTACCTATTGGTTATTTAAGCAGCGTCTAAAGGGAAGTGACAAATCCTGTGTTGCCAGTGATACCCAAAAAGCCTTAGTGAAGCTACACCATTATATGGGGCTAAAAAACCACAAAGTTTCTTAATCGAGCTGAGATAGTTCTGATTTTAATCTTTCCAATTTGTCTTTAAGCAGGTAAAGTTTCTGTTTTTCCTTTTCCACGATATGCGGTGGTGCTTTGGTCAGAAAAGCATTATCCCTTAACCGTGTATTAAGTTGAGCAATCCTGGCTTGGGCTAATTCCTTTTCCTTTATTAAGCGCTTCTTTTCAGCAAGCTGATCTATCATGCCTGTCCAAGGCAAAACTACCTCGGCTTCTTTCAGAACTAGAATGAGTGCCTTTTCTTTACCAGCTTTCCTTTCTTGTCGATTGAGAATAGCTAAAGGGCGGGCCCGAGCCAATGTTTCTATAGCTTTGGCTTGAGAGGTAATATAAGGCAAGTGATTGTCTGCATAGACCTGAGCCTTAATCCATTTAGCCGGTGCTACTTTATATTGGGAGCGAGCATTACGGATGGAGCGGATAATCTCTATCACTGCATCCATAGCCTTTTCTGCTTCGGGGTCGATGGCTTTCTCATTAGAGGTAGGATATGGAGCTATCATTATGGAAGCTGGCATTTGGCTTTTATTGGGTAGCCGCTGCTTTAAGCTTTGCCATAGTTCCTCGGTAATGAAAGGCATGGAAGGGTGCAGGAGGCGGAGCGATATTCCCAGGGTGTTTACCAAGAAAGGCAAAGGTGAGGGAGGTGATTGGTTGCCAAGGCGTATCTTGGCAAATTCAATATACCAATCACAGAATTCTGACCAGATGAAATCGTGGATTTGCTGCTCTGCTTCGCCAAATTGGAAGTCTTCCATCAGTTTGGTAACATTGATGATAAGGCGGTTGAGCTGGCTGTGAATCCAGCGATCTTCCACCCTCCGTGATCCTTGAGTTTGCTTCGCTTCGCTCGCAATGACATCTACTTGTAAGGTGCGGCATTTTAGCGCTTCAGCATCTATACTCTGGAAGATGAATCGGGTGGCATTCCATAATTTATTGGCGAAATTGCGGCTAGACTTCAGTCTCCCTTGGCCCAAGTTTATATCATTCCCGGGGGAGCTGCCGATGATCAGGGCGAAGCGAAGAGCATCAACACCGTATTCACTTATAGCCTCAGTGGGGTTAATGACATTTCCCCGCAGCTTACTCATTTTTTCTCCATTTTCGTCTCGAAGCAAGCCATGGAGGTAAACAGTATGGAAGGGAATTTCACCAGTATCTTCCAGCCCCATCATGATCATTCTAGCGACCCAGAAGAAAAGGATGTCATAGCCAGTTTCCATTACCGAGGTGGGATAGAAATAACGAAGGTCATCGGTATCATCTGGCCAGCCTAATGTGGAGTGCGTCCATAACCCTGAGCTAAACCAGGTATCAAGGACATCGGGGTCTTGGACAATTTGATTTGAGCCGCAATGCTCACATGCTAAAGGCTCATCTGCCGATGCGGTTAGCTTGCTGCAGTCTTGGCAGTGCCATACTGGGATGCGGTGTCCCCACCATAGTTGTCGGCTGATGCACCAATCCCGGATATTTTCCATCCAGTCAAAGTATACTTTGGTGAAGCGCTCGGGAACTATGGTGATATCACCCTCTTTAACAGCTTTAATAGCAGCTTCAGCCAGAGGACTGGTGCGAATAAACCATTGCCGGCTGGCTTTAGGTTCGATCATCGTTTGGCAGCGGTTACAGTGCCCTACTGAATGGGGGTAGGGCTCGATTTTCTCCAATAATCCTTTATCTTTTAGGTCAGCCACTACTTTGTCGCGGCAAACGAAGCGTTCCAGGTTTACATAAGGTCCAGCATTTTCGTTCATAGTAGCGTCAAGGTTCATAATATTTACCAAGGGCAAATTATGCCGTTCAGCTACTTCAAAATCTGTAGGGTCATGAGCTGGAGTTATCTTTAACACCCCGGTGCCAAAGAAGGGGTCAACAGCATCATCAGCGATGACGGGTATTTTTTTATTTACAAGAGGAAGGATGACGTCTTTTCCCACCAAATTCTCGTAGCGCCTATCTTTGGGATTTACCGCTACAGCGGTGTCACCAAGAAGCGTTTCGGGGCGGGTAGTAGCTACGGTGACAAATCTGATAGCTGTCAGCTGAGAGCTATCAGCTGTCAGAGGGTAGCGGACATAATAGAGGTGTCCAGTAATACTCTTGTAATCTACCTCGAGGTCGGAAAGAGCAGTCTGGCACCTTGGGCACCAGTTTATTATTCGTTCTCCTCGATAGATTAATCCTTTGTTATAGAGGCGGACAAAGGCAGTGCGGACGGCTCTGCTTGGACCTTCGTCCAAGGTGAAGCAATCTCGTGTCCAATCACAGGAAGTCCCCAACATCTGGTGCTGAGAGTTAATATTCCTCCGACTCTTATTTGCCCACTCCCAGATTATTCTTAAGAATTTTTCCCTACCGATATCATTCTTGGTTAGTCCTTGCTTAGCTAACTCCTGTTCTACAACCACTTGTGTGGCAATGCCAGCGTGGTCAGTCCCAGGCAGCCATAGGGTAGGCTCTCCCTTCATCCGGTGCCACCTAACCATAATGTCCTCTAGTGTATCAGTCAGAGCATGCCCCAAATGGAGCTCGCCGGTGACATTGGGTGGCGGCATAATAACAACGAAAGGCTTCTTGCTGGGGTCTATTTTAGGGGTAAAATAGCCTTGCTCAAGCCAGAAATTATACCACTTCTCCTCTATCTTACCTGGCTCGTAGGCTTTGGGGATCTGATTTGACATCTCTTATACTTACTTGCTCTTGGTGATTTTGAACTATACTCAATATTCCAATTAGAGTTGCCCTTTACGGTTACCGGGAGGTTTTAGCCTTGCCTGCTGGCCTTATTCTACATCCATCTCATCCAAAATAGGTTTAAACACTTCATAGAATTTCACCATGGTGTTAATAGCCCATTCCTTAAGTTCGCTTGTTAATTCTATTGGCTCTTTTAGAGTATATATTCGAGCCCACTTCTTATGCCAGGGGAACTGAAAGCTAAGTGGCTCACCTACACGCCTCTCAAGATCAGCTTTAATCGATTGCGTCTCTTTTAAAAGGCGAAGATTATCCTCACGACTTGCCCTTTGGAAATGTAATTCTACTCCCAATCGGTGTTCCCCCCAGAAAAGCCACTCTGCATGTATTTTTTCATGTTCCTTTATTGGTATGTAGCAATAGTGTTTATACACCTTGCTACACTTGACTCTTGGTTTCCTCTCAACAAATTGCTCCCGTACTTCTTGAAGAAATCGTGCTATTGGGTTAGGTAATGATGGCTCCAGAGGCTCCAGTAGGTGGGCATGCTGTGAGATACCAGCGTCTTTCCTCACGAAAGTAACAAATTCTACAATTTCGGTTTCCAGCTTTAATCCCTCCACAGCCTCTCGCAACTCCTCAGCTTCTTTGTCGATGACTATAGCGAGTTTGGGTAGCTGGGGAATTAGGGTAGATAGGAATTTATGGATTTCTACCGGACCCGTTTTGCTCTTTATCTTCGCGATTAGATCTTCGTGGCGGCTTATTTCTTCATGAAGAACATCCACTATTTCCTTTTGGCTGGAAGGATTTTTAATACCGTTAATGAACTTACTGACTTGCGGAACTATGTGCTCATATAATGGGTGAGAAGATAATTCTACTTCAACGACATGCCAATGTGGTTTATCTCCAAAAATGATCACATACCCATCAGGTATGGAGCCAATTCCTGATTTCGACTTGAGCTTATGTTTTATATCAAGATAGATAGACTCTTCGCCGAAAATATCCTTAGCGTGTTCCTTGACTATTTGCTCAAACTCGTCTTCATTTGAGGGTGTCCACACTTCGTATGTCACGCCGTCTATCAGTAATATTGGCATCTTCCTACTTTCTGCTCCTTTCGGTAAGCAACGCAACCACTTTATCCAAAATCCTGTCAGCTACTTCTCGTTTAGGTAAAAGAGGCAAGCTATCAATTTTGCTCTCTCGGTCAATTATGGTTACCTGATTATTGTCGGCACCAAAGCTGCTGATGTCATTAGCCACGATGAGGTCGAGCTCCTTTTGGTGGAGTTTCTGTTTAGCGTTTTCCACCAGGTTGCTGCTTTCAGCAGCAAAGCCCACTCTAATGAACTCTCCTTTTATACTACCTAAGATATCTGCAGTGTGCTCTAGCTCCAATGTCAATCTATTGCCTTCTTTCTTGATCTTGTCTCTGGCTACACTTAGAGGGCGGTAATCAGCCACAGCAGCGGCCATTATTAGAGCATCAGCTTGAGGGACAAGGTCTCTTACTGCTTGATATGTCTCTTGAGCAGTGCAGACATTAACTATTTCCATGCCAACGGGCTTGGTGAGCGAAGTGGGTGCCGTTATGAGCGTTACTTTAGCTCCTCTGTCGCGAGCTGCTTCAGCTAGAGCATATCCCATCTTTCCCGAGGAGCGGTTGGTGATACAGCGAATGGGATCAATAGGCTCTTGAGTGCCACCGGCAGTGACCACGATATGCTTGTCAGCCAAGTCGCCATTTTTTCCTAGTACTTGCTGGATGGTGCCTATAATATCAATAGTGTCAGCAAGCCGCCCTAAACCTTCCTTGCCTGAAGCTAGTCTGCCTGAGGCTGGCCCCACAGTAATGAAGTTACGTGCTTTCAATTTAGTTAAGTTATCTTGGGTGATAGGATTTTGATACATATTGACATCCATAGCTGGAGCTATGATTACAGGTGCTTTACTCGCCAGCACGGTACAGCATAGCATGTCATCAGCGATGCCAGCGGCCAGCTTAGCAATAATGTTAGCTGTAGCCGGAGCAATGACTATCACCTTAGCAGCTTCTGCCAGTGATACGTGCTCAACGTTGAACTCTGAACCTGATGCAAATATTTCAGTAACTACAGGCCTCCCGGTAATGGCTCGAAATGTGAGGGGGGTGACAAACTCAGTGGCTGCTTTAGTCATGATTACATCCACCTTTGCCCCCGCCTGGGTTAGTTGGCTAGCAATGTCCACTGTTTTATAAGCAGCAATGCTTCCTGTTACCCCTAAGATGATAGTTTTTCCTTTCAGCATGATGTCTCCTCAGCTACTGCTCAATCTTATTCATTTCATAAACAAGACGCAACCCAATTAAGGGCAAATCGGGATTTATTATTTCTACTGCTGGTATTTCTTTGGCTAAAGGATAGGCATAGCCGCCGGTGGCTACTACCTTTGCTTTGCTTCCCAGTTCCTGCTCTATCCTCTGGATCATGCTTTCAATAAGCCCGATGTAACCGAAGATTATGCCTGATTGCATGGCGGAGATAGTGTTCTTGCCAATAGCTTGCTTGGGGCGAGTTAGTTTTATTCGGGGAAGCATAGCAGTGCGGGTGAACAATGCCTCACTGGCTATGCTGATTCCTGGGGCAATAGCTCCGCCAAGATAATTGCCTTCCTTGGAGATGACATCAAAGGTGGTTGCCGTGCCGAGGTCGAGGACTATTACTGGCTCTCCATAAAGGTGATGAGCGGCAACAGCATTCACCACACGATCAGGCCCAAGCTCCCGAGGGTTATCTACACAGATACGTATTCCCGTTTTTATGCCGGCTTCAACTATCAGGGGGGAAGTGCTGAAATATCTTTGACATACTTCTTGAAAGATGGGTACCAGCGGCGGGACAACGCTACATAAAGCTGCTCCGGTGATCTTTGAAGATGGCAGCCTTTGGCGTTGGAGAAGGGTAAGTAGTAGAGCACCATATTCATCTGCCAAGCGGTGAATTTCGGTGGCTAATCGCCAAGTTGCCTTTAGCTTATCATCGTCAAATATACCCACGATGATCGCAGTGTTTCCAATATCAATAGCTAATAACATAGCCAATTCACCTGTGCTAGTTACCAGTTTACAGCCTTAGTCCTTGAATTGCCAACCATTTCGATTTAGCCTCCGCCACCATTGCGGAACTCGGGTTAATATATTGAGGCCATCACCTTCCATTTGCAAGATTCTCTAATTCCTTAACCATTGCTTGCCAGTGTGTGCCTTGCCAGTAGATGCGATGACATGAAGGGCATTCGGTATATTGTTTTTGCGTTTTAAAGACATAGGATGGAACTAAGCTTTGCACCTCGTCTTTGCTGTGAGGCATGAGTGCTTGGTTACATTCAAGACAAAGAGAAAAAGGTTTGAAATGATAGTCTAGATTCAAGGCCTTCACCGTTTGCTGTAATTGGGCTTTAGGGTCATCGTGCTTGATAAATATTGCCTTGAGCTCGCCATTTGTAATTAGGCGCCTTTTCATAATCTGGGTGTCTTTGGTCAAGATAACTCTCCCCTCCTTAAGGGCAATTTGGATCATTCTTTTATCGTCCTTTTCTTTAAACAGCAAAGTATCATAGCCAATCATCCTTAGCCATCTGGCTAACTTGCCAACATTGCTATCAGCAATGAATTTGATTTGCATGGCTGATCTTGCAAAAAAGGGAATAGTCTAGTTTAGCAGTGGCTATTGTAAAGGTTAAATCCATTTTCGATGGCGTAGGTAAAAGAACATGCCTGCGCCCACGAGTGCCATAACTGAAAGCAGTATACCGAGGGGTAAGAGCCTGCCAGATTCTATCCCTCCCGGTAGGGGGATATTCATACCGAAAATGCCAGACAGCAAGGTAGGCGGTGCCAGAATTGCCATGATAATAGTTAATACCCGCATTATCTCCTGAATTCGGTGTGAGGTTAGCCAATTGCTAGTCTCAGCAAGCCCATCAACGACCTCCTTACAGTCTTCAAGCCCATCCCAAATTTTGCGAGTATGGTCAGCAATATCGCCGAAATAAATTTCCTGCTCTTCCTTAAAAAAGGGATATTCCTCTCTCTCTAGTGTCTCAATTACGGCAATCTGGGGGCGAATAACGCGGCGGAAGGAAATGAGGTCACGCCGAATCAGGGAAATTTGGCGCACTGTTTCAGGGACAGCTTTAGTGAAGATAACATCCTCTATGTCGTCAACACTTTCTGTAATCTTACCAAGGATAGGAAAGCAATAATTGACCAATCTATCAAGGATATGGTAGAAGAGGAACGCAGAGCTTCTCCCTAGGTAGGTCTGGCGACTTTTCTCGCGAATTTGACATTCACGGAAGAATTTAGCTAATGGCTTGAGGTCAGCAGAACAATGTGCAGTAACGACATAGTTCTCCCCAATAAAAATATCTACTTCACTGGGCCGCGTTATGCGATTTTCCCTGTCAAATACCGGGAAATGGAGGACTATAAACAGGTGGTCTTCGTACTCATCGATCTTGGGACGCTGCACACGACTCAAAACATCATCTAGGTTGAGAGGGTGGAAGGTAAAATGCTGTTCTAGAAATTTAACCTCGTTGCTGGAAGGTTTTTCAATATAGAACCAGGTTAGTTTGCCTTCACTAATTGAATCTATATTTAGCTCTTTTTGTTCAATAGCTGACATAAATACCTGCTATTAAAAAATTTCCCATATTCTATCATTATTTTCCTGGCTAGGCTAGCCTATGTACTCGTTTATATAGCAGGGGCACATTATTCTCTTTCAAGTCATAAGGAGGTGGAAAATAAAAAAGAACCAGAACAATAGCGCCAAGGTAAATCATATTTTGCAATGGTATGACGCCCTTGTTATCATTTAGGGGAGGGTATAAAGTTGTTTTAAGCTTAAGCCTTAGGAAAGGAGTCGAGAGGATGGAACAACAATATGTATGGAACATAGCTGAAGTAGTAAAGAACAACCCTATTCCCGATGACCGCAAGCTGACCCGCACCTTTTTAGTGGATGGCAAGTACTGTACTGCCCTTGTGGTGCAGGCGCAACCTCAGACGGAGCCCTTTATCCATGCGCATAGGGAGCACGACGAGTTTCTTTATGTACTTCAAGGGGAGGGTTGGGCTTATATTGGAGACAAGAAATTTGAGGTGAAAGCTGGCGACCTTGTTTACTGTCCAGTGGGAGTGCAGCATGGCTTCTTTATGCCTGTTAAGGGAGTTAGGCTCTCGATTTATGGGCCACCATTTGATCGTGAGCATCCTGATAGGGTTGTTCCCAGCGGCAAGGATTTGGTATAGCAATTTAAATCCAGCGTTGAGAATAACCAGGTAAAAGAGAGAAAGATAGCTGAAGCCGGATTAGGAAACGGGCTAGCGAACCTTTGAAATAAGGCTAAGAATCAAAAACTTGTCCTTGACTAGGAAGAGAACAAAAGCAGTTATTGGTGCCCTTGACAACTTGGCAAGATACTTTATAATATAATAAGTAAATGTGCACTTTAACAATTGAATAGTGGAAGGAAGGTTTTGAGTGGAGAGTTTGATCCTGGCTCAGGATAAACGTTGGCGGTGTGCCTTATGCATGCAAGTCGTACGAGGTTATGGTCTTCGGATTGTAACCGAGTGGCGAACGGTTGAGTAACACGTAAGTAACCTGCCTGCAAGTGGGGAATAACCTGTCGAAAGGCAGGCTAATACCGCATATGATAATCGAGTATTGCTTGATTATTAAAGCCTTAGGGTGCTTGGAGATGGGCTTGCGTCTGATTAGCTAGTTGGTGAGGTAATGGCTCACCAAGGCGATGATCAGTAGCTGGTCTGAGAGGATGGTCAGCCAGATGGGGATTGAGATACGGCCCCAACTCCTACGGGAGGCAGCAGCAGGGGATATTGGGCAATGGGCGAAAGCCTGACCCAGCGACACCGCGTGAGGGAGGAAGGCCTTCGGGTTGTAAACCTCTTTTCTCGAGGAAGAATTTTGACGGTACTCGAGGAATAAGCCTCGGCTAACTACGTGCCAGCAGCCGCGGTAAGACGTAGGAGGCGAACGTTATCCGGATTTACTGGGCGTAAAGAGAGCGTAGGCGGCTTTTTAAGTCAAGTGTGAAATCTTGTGACTCAATCAGAAGAAGCCGCTTGATACTGGATGGCTTGAGGGAAGCAGAAGGAAATGGAATTCCCAGTGTAGCGGTGAAATGCGTTGATATTGGGAAGAACACCAGTGGCGAAGGCGATTTCCTAGGCTTTTCCTGACGCTGAGGCTCGAAAGCGTGGGGAGCGAAGCGGATTAGATACCCGCGTAGTCCACGCCTTAAACGGTGGATATTAGGTATGGGGAGTATCGACCCTCTCCGTGTCGAAGCTGACGCTTTAAATATCCCGCCTGGGGAGTACGGCCGCAAGGCTAAAACTCAAAGGAATTGACGGGGGCCCGCACAAGCAGCGGAGCGTGTGGTTTAATTCGATGATACACGAAGAACCTTACCAGGGCTTGATATGCCAGGAGTAGGATTCCGAAAGGAGGACGACCTGTATCCAGTCAGGAGCTGGCACAGGTGCTGCATGGCTGTCGTCAGCTCGTGCCGTGAGGTGTTGGGTTAAGTCCCGCAACGAGCGTAACCCTTGTCCTATGTTAAATTCTCATAGGAGACTGCCTTGTACAGCAAGGAGGAAGGTGAGGATGACGTCAAGTCAGCATGGCCCTTATGTCCTGGGCTACACACACGCTACAATGGGTGATACAGAGGGTTGCCAAGGAGCAATCCGGAGCTAATCCCAAAAAATCATCCTTAGTTCGGATTGCAGGCTGAAATCGCCTGCATGAAGTCGGAGTTGCTAGTAACCGCAGGTCAGCTATACTGCGGTGAATACGTTCTCGGGCCTTGTACACACCGCCCGTCACGCCATGGGAGTCGGAAACGCCTGAAGTCGATGAGCTAACTTGCTTTTGGCAAGAAGCAGTTGCCGAGGGTGGAGCTGGTGACTGTGACGAAGTCGTAACAAGGCAGCCGTACGGGAACGTGTGGCTGAATCACCTCCTTTCTAAGGAGTCGAAAGGCGATAGTCTTATGATTCCTAGGTCGGTTGGTAGACTAAAAGTCTACTGTAAGCTTTTAAGTATTTCCTTCCTTCCACTATTCAGTTGTTAAAAGTGTTGCTCTTAGTATTATAAGTTGCTGTAGCGCTTTATCTTTTTTGTTTCCTAGTTTATCTCTATTGTACTTCTACTCTCTATGGCTTAGTCGAAATCACGTAGAAGTTGACTCCAATTCGCAAAAAGATTAATATTAAGTCCTAATGAATTATATGCATTGCTTTAATGGAATAAAGAGGGAAGATGGATTATGTATATATCTTAGTTGGCCTTGCTCTTGTTTTAGGTGGCCTTGTTGGTTACCTTGCCAGGCAGATGGTAGCCAATCAGCAGATTCGAAGTGCCAGAAAGGAAGCGCGGAGATTATTAGATGAAGCAACAGCTAAGCATAAGGAAGTTCTTCTTGAGGCTAAAGAGGAAGCCACCAAGGTTAGGAATGCTGCTGAGGCGGAGAGTAGAGAGCATCGCCTTCAGTCACAGCGCTTAGAAAGACGCCTCGACCAGAAAGAGGAAGCGTTAGGGCGAAAATTAGATTCCTTAGAACGGCGTGAGCGCGACCTAGATAATAGAGCAAAGGGCATCGAAAGGACAAAGGTTGAGCTCGAGCGGATAAGGAAAGAGCAACTGGCGAAACTTGAGTCCCTGTCTGGCATATCTAGCGATGAAGCAAAGCGTTCTCTGCTCCAGGCTCTAGAGCAGGAAGTTAAAGAGGAAGCCTCACGACTGGTTCGAATATGGGAAGCCCAAGTAAAGGAAGAAGCTGATAGAGAAGCTCAACGTGTTTTAGCCACGGCTATCCAGAGGTGCACCACCGATGTTGTTTCTGAGACCATGGTATCTACCATTTCCTTACCCAGCGATGAGATGAAGGGGCGGCTTATTGGTCGAGAGGGGCGTAATATCCGAGCTTTGGAGCAAGCTACTGGCGTTGACCTTATTATTGATGATACTCCGGAAACGGTTACCATTTCTAGCTTTGACCCAGTAAGGCGTGAGATAGCTCGCATTGCTCTGAATAGGCTTATCCTTGATGGGCGTATTCATCCGGCTCGGATTGAGGAGGTGGTGGAAAAAGCTAAGACTGAAGTTGAAGTTATAATCCGCAATGAGGGTGAACGGGCTGCTTATGAGGGCGGAGTACCAGGGTTACATCCGGAGTTGATCAAGTTACTTGGTCAGCTTAAATTCCGTACTAGTTATGGGCAGAATGTTTTACTTCATAGCCTTGAAGTTTCCCATCTAGCTGGCATGCTGGCTGATGAAATTGGGGCCGATGCCGGTGTAGCTAGAAGGGCTGGATTGCTTCACGATATTGGGAAGGCGGTGAATTATGAAGTGGGGGGTTCTCACGCCTTGATAGGTGCTGATTTGGTTAAACAGTGGGATAAATCTGCTGAAGTAGTTCAAGCTGTTGCTGAGCATCATGGCGAAGCTTCAACATCCAGTGTTATGGGCTTTATTGTTGCTGCTGCCGATGCTATAAGTGGTTCACGTCCTGGTGCTAGACGTGAGTCTTTGCAGCAATATCTAAAGCGGATTGAGGAATTGGAGGATATAGCTAGTGGTTTCCCTGGGGTCGAGAAAGCCTTTGCTATTCAGGCTGGGCGGGAAGTACGTGTTTTGGTGAAACCTGAGGAAATTGATGATTTGACAGCTATTAGACTGGTTCGGGACATTTCTAAGAAAATAGAAGAAAGCCTGACTTACCCTGGTCAAATAAAAGTAATAGTGATGCGAGAGACTGTAGCTGTGGATTATGCTAAGTAGGATGGTTTGGGCAAAGCAATGTCATTGCGAGGGGACGAAGCAAACTGAAGATATTAATAATAGGCGACATTATTGGCAAGCCTGGCAGGGCAGCGGTGAAGAAGTTGTTACCAGGCTTGCATCATGAATATGGGGTTGATCTGGTAGTAGGCAATGGTGAGAATGCTGCCGGTGGTTTAGGGCTAACTCCGAGCACGGCGCAGGAGCTTTTTGATTCTGGCATTGACGCAATAACTTCAGGCAATCATATCTGGGTTCATAAGGAAATCCTGCCTTATCTGGATGGTAACTTTCCCCTTCTCCGCCCATTGAACTATCCGCCAGCGTGTCCCGGCCGTGGCTATTGGTTCCGGGACAATGTTTTAGTTGTTAATCTTATGGGGCGCACTTTCATTGGCAATTTCGATTGCCCCTTTCGAGCTATGGACAAATTGTTAGCTGAGTTTAAAGATAAAACAAATGTTATCATTGTTGACTTTCATGCTGAGGCAACTTCGGAGAAAGTGGCCATGGGTTGGTATCTCGATGGTCGAGTTAGTGCCGTGCTCGGCACACATACTCATGTAGGTACTATTGATGCTCGTATATTGCCCAGAGGTACCGCTTATGTTACTGATATAGGCATGGTTGGTCCTATGGACTCGATCATTGGTGATGATGCTAACAATGTAATTAATCGTTTTCTCTCCCAAATACCTGGACGTTTGTCAGTGGGGAAGGGGATTGTTGACTTCAATGCCATCTTGATCGAAGTGAATGAAGATACTGGTAAGGCGGTGGACATTAAGCGTATTCGAAAAACAGTAACCTAGACATGGAAATCGACCTCCATAGGGTGAAACAACGACTACATTACTAGCGGTAACTTTGCCTTGAGACTAGTGAGGTGCCTATTCACTTTAGCTGGGAAAGTTTAACCTTTCCTATGACCCTTGACATTATTTCGCCAGCTTTGCCGTGAATGACTAACGTAGCATAATGGTCAAGGGGAGTGGCGCTGAGGTTAATAATAGCTAGCTTAGCTCCGGCATTTTTGGCATACATTGGTATATAAGCCGCGGGATAAATAACGAGCGTAGAGCCTATAATGATTAGAAGGTCACAGTTCTGTGAGCGGCGAGTGGCCTCTGTCAGTGTTTTCTCGGGTAGTGCCTCACCGAATAGAACGACATCTGGTTTCAAAATGCCCTGACAGTTGGGGCAAGCAAGGACATCGGTTTCCTGCTTTATTCTTTGTAATAGCTCTTCCGTAGGAAAGCGTTGGTGGCAGCTTAAGCATATCGTCCATTTCATATTACCGTGAAGCTCAAACACCTTGTTCTCGGGGACTCCTGCCTTTTGGTGGAGGTTATCCACATTTTGAGTGATGACGCAATCCAGCTTACCTAATCTATCAAGCTCGGCGATAGCGTAATGGGCGGGATTTGGCTTGGTTTCTGTAATAAGGCTGCTTTCACTGAGCATCTTCCAGTGTTTTCTGCGAGCTTCTGCACTGCTGAGAAATTTTTGAATGGTGAACTCATCGGGGTCATATTTGTCCCAGATTCCTCCCGGACTGCGGAAATCTGGTATCCCTGATTCAGTGCTCACACCAGCGCCGGTGAAAACTACAATCTTTTTAGCCTGCAGAATTAGGTCGCATAATAAGTCAATCTCCATGTCCTCAGTCTTTTATAGTATAACCTTTACTACCCTGTTAATACCGCTTAAGTCAGGAATTAACTCAATACTGGCTTGGGGGAAATAATCATTTATAATCGAGCTTACTACTTTGTCTTGGGCTTGACCTACCTCTAGGAACAGGCTTCCCTCAGGGCAAATTTTCCCTGGAATTTGAGCTAAGAGGCAGCGTATCTTATCTAGGCCATCCTCGCCACCGGCTAAAGCTATTATTGGCTCGAAATTTATTATTTCTAGACTTAGTGCCTTCAGTTCAGAATCCTTGATGTAAGGAAGGTTAGCCACTATGACATTTACAGGTTGGGGTAATGGTTCAAGCAAATTGCCTTGGATAAGTTCTACCTGGCTGTCGAGCTTATGATGCTGGCAATTCATACCAGCTACCTCGAGAGCTGAAGCTGAGATGTCTGTAGCATAGATTTTGGCTTTAGGAAGTGCCAGGGCAAGGCTAATAGCGATATTCCCGCTGCCGGTGCCAATGTCAGCTATGATAGGGTTTCCTAGGGGAAAGCGTTGTTTAGCAAACTCAACAGCCTTTTCCACTAAAAGCTCTGTCTCTGGCCTGGGGATAGAAACACGATTGTCAATGTAAAAGTTGATGCCATAGAATTGGCAACGCTTTAAGATGTAAGCGGTGGGCTCGTGGAAAAGGCGACGCCGAAGGAGATGCCATAAGTGATTTATTTCTGCTGAAGTTAATAGCCGCTCTGGTTCACTGTATAAGCGTGTTTTTGATATTCCCAGGGCATGGCACACTAGAAGTTCAGCCTCGATAGAAGCATCATCAATTCTGGCCATAGATAATATGTGGCTAGTTAAATATAAAGTTTCGCTTGAAGTCATGAAAGGACTGCTTCTAATTGTTCAACTTGCTCTTTAGCAGACAGAGCTTCGATGATTTCATCGAGTTCTCCGTCCAAAATCTGGTTCAGATTGTGGAAAGTTGAATTGATGCGGTGGTCGGTAACACGCTCTTGTGGGAAGTTATAGGTGCGTATTTTCTCTGCCCGCTGGCCACTGCCTACTTGAGTTCTTCGTTGTCTATCTATCTCTTCAGATTGCTTGCGCTGTCTTAAGTCAAATAGCCTGGCTCGGAGTACTGCCATGGCTTTCATTCTGTTTCTTACTTGGGAGCGCTCATCTTGACAAGTAGCTACTATGCCGGTGGGCAGATGCGTAATGCGAACTGCTGTAGTTACTTTGTTTACATTCTGTCCTCCAGCGCCGTGGCTGTGGAAGAATTGCATTTTGAGGTCATCTGGGTTGATGTTCAGCTCAATTTCTTCTGCTTCAGGTAGAACAGCTACAGTGGTTGTGGAGGTGTGTATTCGTCCAGAAGCCTCAGTGAGAGGCACTCTTTGCACTCGGTGAACGCCACGCTCGTACTTTAATTGACTAAAGGCGCCTTTACCTTTAACCTCAAATATTACTTCCTTGAAGCCTCCGATTTCACTCTGGTTGCTATTGATAATGTTTACTTCCCAGCCTTTATTTTGGGCATAGCGGCTATACATACGGAATAGGTCGGCAGCAAAAAGGCTTGCCTCTTCACCACCGGCACCAGCTCTTATTTCAATGATGACATCTTTATTAGCTAGCTGGTCTTTGGGCAGTAAAGAGAGTTTGAGCTGGCGAAGGAGGTCATCCTGGTGTTGCTTAAGCTTGCTCGTTTCCTCCTTAATGAGAGCTATTAGGTCCGCCTCTGTAGTGTTGTCGAGTAAAGCCTCCATTTCAGCTAACTCTTTAGAGTTTGCCTTGTATTTTTGGTATATGGTAACGATACCTTCAAGGCTAGCTCTCTCTCTGGTTAGCTCCTGTACTTGCTTTGGTTCAGTGGCTATTTCAGGTTGAGCTATCAGCCGAGTTAGCTTTTCATAGCGCTTCTGTATTAATTCCAATTTATCAAGCATAGCCCACACCCACTGGTTGTTTTTAAGTTATTATAATATAGTAGTGCAGGGCACTCAAATTTAAAGGGAGTGTTTGATAACCTTATTCTCTGTCATTCTGAGCCGTAGGCGAAGAATCTCTGAGATTCTTTACTCTACTTTCCCTTCACTTTGTTCAGGGCTCCAGCTCACTCATCCAGAATGACAAGGAAAAGGTGACTGAATGATGGTGAAGGGTCTCAGATTCTCTTTTTGAACCAGGAGTTGAAGTGAAAATCTCACCGGAATGCTATCAGTGTTTGCAAAGGTTAATTCATCAAGCTGCTATTTTAGCAACTGATAATAACTTGCTTAAACAGAAGGCAATAAAAGAAGCTCTGAGAATTCTGGATGATGAATTTTCCTATGACCAGATATCTATTGTGATTGCTACTAAGATTCATCAGGTGATAAAGGAAATAACCCACAATCCTGACCCTTATCGGAGGATGAAAGAGAAGGAGATGGCAATTGCTAGGGAATTATACCCTGAGCTGTCATTGCGAGCCGAAGCTGCGAGCCGAAGGCGTGGCAGGAAGCGAAGTAATCTCTATAAGGATGATTTTGAGGGTTGTCTTAAACTCGCCGCTGCAGCGAATGCCATAGATTTCTTCAGGGAGTCTGGCATCATCAAGGAGGATATGGGAAAGTCCATAAGCTTTACTATAGATGACTCACAACGATTTGAAGCGAAGCTAAGAAAGGCAAGCAAAGTTCTGTATTTGGCTGATAATGCTGGTGAAGTTTACTTCGATTTGCCTCTAGTCAAGAAGATGAGGCAATTTGCTGATGTTATCTACGTAGTTAAGCCCTTACCTGTTCAGAATGATGCTACTCTGGAGGATATTAGCAATGCTGGCTTGGAAAGTGACTTTGGGAAGGTCATAACTACAGGTGTAGCTTCACCGGGAATAGTTTTTACTTTGGCCTCAACTCAGTTCAAACAGGAGTTTGCATCGGCGGACCTCATATTTGCTAAAGGGATGGGGCATTATGAGGCTTTGAGCGAGCTTCCCGAACAAGGGAAGTTTTTCTATTGCCTTATGGCGAAGTGTAAACCTGTAGCAGATTCACTCGGGGTGCCTATGAATAGCTATGTGGCTATGCTGCAGTAGGCTGAAAATCTAAGGAATTGCTCCTTATAGCACACTTCAAGTAGTCAAGACATTTCGATGAATTGTTGGAGAACCGGAAGGCTAATTGAACAGACTGGCTGATTGTTAATCACACATTAGATAAACTACAAGATTATAGACCAGCCATTATTATATCTTACGCTGGCTACCTCGATTTATAAGTTTTGGCAGATCATAAATCGCAGACAGTCGGGAGTGACCAAGAAGAGTCGAGAAGGAGAAGGGGATCTTCACGGGTGTGCAAAGTTTTGATGTTGGGAACTGATATCTATGTTTGACCTGGTAACAACACCTTTATGGGTATTTTGGCCAATATGCGCTTTACACCGAAAAAATGCGGGTCGTGTGGCTGACTAGCTTATTACAACACGTTCCTGAAGCGCATATAACATACTTGTAGTCTTCACTGTTCCTGGTGAAACCTTCCTCTTCAAGCTTTACCCGGATTGCATCATTTAAATTACGCCACGGTATTATAACCGTTTTTTCCTTGAGCGCCATTTGAATAACGAAATGATGCCCAAAAGTCCCTTCCCCGTTTTTCCTTAGGTATTGATGTCTAATCTGCCTTTTCTTATCTAAGGCCAGCTTATAATTATCTATAGCTAGCATTCTCTTCATTAGATCAAGGCATGTATTCTGATATCGTGGATTACCAATACTTGATCCAGTCATCAGAACACATACATCTAATGTTAAGTCATCCACAAGCTAGTCTTCCTCTTTACTAGCCTCGCCACCTGCTTCAGCAATCGCTAACGCCTCCTTAAAGCCTTCTTCAAAAAAGCCAGTAGGCCATTCTTCGAAATGACCATTTGGTTTCAGATTAAGCTTCCGTATCCTAGTCAAACCTTTCTTCTTCTCAACAAAGAATACTCCAATTTTCTCGGGCTTTATTTTCCCTTCTGCTATTCTTCTTCTTAAGCGAAGAACAAAATGCTCACTATGAGTCTCAATGATAAATTGTCGTCTTCCTCTGATATTCCCAATAAAGAGGTCTGCAAGGTCAGCCTGTGCAGATGGATGGAGATGAATTTCAGGCTGCTCAACAAGCAAACAGCCCGATTTGGGTAACAGGACAGTCTGTACTACCACAGGAACTAACTGAGAGATACCACACCCCATAGATGCAAGGTTTATTTTCTTCGAACCCCTTGGGTCGTCTGCAATCAGTATTTTTACAGTACCGGCTTTGTCGATATCTATGAGTTCAATATTCTTTAAAAGCTTGAACTTGCTGCCAAGCCAATAATTCAACTCATCTATGGCTGCTTTTCCCCGAGTGCTAATTATGTCTGAGCTGGACAATACACGCATCAAATTCTGGCCCGAGGGGGTTAATTCGGAATATACCATGGTTCCAACTATGCCGTGTCTTGGTATTCTCTCCCTTATAGGTGCTACATATTTCAGTTTTTGGATAACTTCTGATAATTCTCCTGCCCTTATCGTTGAAGCAACATCCCATCTTACAACTTGGGTGACCATATCAAACTTTGGTTTTGGGCCAGATGGTACAATTCCGGGAATAAAGTTCATGAACTTAACCCGCATGTGTTTCAATAGTTTTGCAGATGGGCCGCTGATTTTCAAGCTGCTATCGTCTGTTTTTCTGACAGTTATAATACTATTTCCTAAATGATCCTTCCCAATAAATGAAACTACTTCGATTCTGTTTCTGGCTTTATCAAAACAAAATTCTGCTTGTAGATCAGCATAGCTATTATGCTTTTCCCTACCATATTCGGCAAAAACTGCGAAAGGCTCGCGAACACTTGGGTCATTAAGCTTGAACTTAATCATTAATCTATAGTCAGTATTTCCGTCACGAATTAGATCCAAATAGCTACCAAGATCTAACTCAGGTGTGCTTGTAATCAGAGCCATATCTTCATTCTTGCTTTCCATAGTCATCTTTATCATCATTAGTGCATATAGAATCGATGATTTACCGGAGTTATTAGGCCCAACAAACACATTCAAATCTGATAGTTTAATTTCACCGGAATCTCTTATCGATCGGAAATTTTTTATTCTTAGTGACTCAAACATGGCAACTACACCTCCAACCACATTCGTAATTCCAATTCTACTCTTACTACGGTAGATGTCAATTGATATTCATACCGGTCTTTGTTTTACTTTGCGCGAGCTATCTCTTCATAATACACACAGATTGCACTTTCTGACGTTTTGTGCAGTCTCACGCGGGGCAAATTCCAAGAGGGTTTTAGATATCCCTTGCCGCTTTCAGGTCTTAAGACTGCCTGTCGCTTCTCGCAAGGCGGAGAGGTAGCTCTCATAGGTTCTGGAATCAAAAAGGACAAATACGACCTCTTTAATAGAAGTGGCTTGTTCCTTGAGAAATGAAACCACGGTTCTCAGGGCTATCCTGGCTGCTTCGGCTACCGGGTAGCCATAAGCTCCTGTACTTATAGAGGGAAAGGAGATACTAGTCAATTTATTCTCTGTAGCCACTTTTAAGCATTCATAGTAAGCGCTAGCTAGAAGCTCGGCTTCATTTCTACTACCACCATGCCAGACAGGGCCAACAGTATGGATGACATATTTTGCCTTAAGATTCCCTCCAGTGGTAATCACAGCCTTTCCCGGTGGTAATCTCCCTTGCTTAGCAACAATTTGCTTACATTCTTCCAGAATAGCTAGGCCTCCAGCTTGATGTATGGCACCGTCTACACCGCCACCTCCCATTAAGCTGGGATTGGCAGCATTGACTATGGCATCAGTAGTCTGCTTAGTGATATCTCCTTGAATTATAGATAGCCTTGTGTTGTTGATAATTACCTCCATTTCCCCTCCTTTCTTATTCTTAGGCTGTTTAATTTTGCTCTAGCTTTGGATTCAGATTTGTTTTGACTATCCCGGAAATTCTTCACCTCCAAATTTTGTAGTTGCTTGATTTATCAGGCACAGACGCCCAATAAATTGGGCAACTACATTTTTAAACACCCTCTATTCTGCCAGGACTGATTTTGTCGTCTTAAAGTGGATTTTAGCCACTTCCTTTAGCCTTTCCTTTCCGTATCTCCTGACAAATTCCTTTCCGGTTTCAATTACTGCTGGCGAAGCGCCTTTGGGAAAATCCATTCCGTATTTTACTGACTGCATTGCCAGGCGGTGAACAAACTCTGCCCTGGCTAGTATTGAGGCTGCTGCCACTCCTATATCGCTTTCAGCTCTAATTTCCTGTTTTACCTTTATCCCTTTACCTTTTTCCATTAAGGCAGCGATTATAAATTTCTCGTCTCCAAATTGGTCAGCTAGGGCATAGTCACATTCTTCTCTATCTAGAATGTTTTCTATGGCTCTAGAGTGCCCCCAGGCAAGCAGGCGATTCAGGTTTCTTATCTTATTATATAGTTCATTGTATTTTGCCGGTCCTATGGTTACTACTGAGCACAGGCACATTTTCTTAATTTTGTTTGCTAATGCCTTTACTGAATTATCGGAAAGCCTTTTGCTATCCTTTACCCCCAATTCCTCAAGCGACTTAACAATTGTGTTATCTACCAACACGCCGGCAATCACCAACGGTCCGAAATAATCCCCTTTGCCAGCTTCATCGCTGCCTATCCACCTTACTGATTTGTTTGACATAATAATACTTAAAGCCTATTTATTTTACTGCCTATAATATCAGATTTTTTGGTTAGATAGGGTGGGGGGTTGACAAGAAAATTAGGCATCGATATAATTGTTAGGCAAGGCTAACAATTCTTGAAGTGATGAGCGATGGTAAAACAGCAAGTGGAAAGACAACATACTCCTAGTATGGAAGACTATCTTGAGGCGATAGCCATGCTTCGTGATGCGAATAAGGCAGTGAGGGTAAGTCAGATCAGCCGAAGGCTGAAAGTTAGAATGCCTAGTGTTACTTCAGCTTTGGAGAGGCTTTCAGAGAAGGGGCTTGTGGTGCACGAGAGATATAGATACGTGGAGCTTACTCCTGAGGGTGAAAGTGTTGCTGAGGGTGTGGTTCACCGCCATGAAGCACTGAGCCGCTTTTTTACTGAGGCGCTGGACATTGATCGGGAAACGGCTGAGGAGGATGCTTGCAAGATTGAGCATGTCATTAGCTCGCTAAGTCTGGAGAGGATGATTAAGTTCATAGAGTTTATACAATCATGTCCCTTAGAAGAGCCTAACTTCCCCAAAAGGTATAAATATTATCTGGAGCATGGACAGCTTCCTGAAGAGTGTCTGGCTAGGGGTTTGGAGAAGGAAGAGAGGAGAAAGTAAAAAATTTGACGCTCTTGTGTTAGACAAGACTAACTCAAAATTTTGTTTTGGCAAATCCAGTGTATTAGTGATTCAGGGTATCGAGTAGTTGCCAACATGTTTTTCACCATAGTATTCAAGACAGGAAAGAATCACGAAGTAAGGTGACTGCATTTAGAAGAATTAAGACCGCTATTGGGGAAGCCTTGTTAAGACATTTCAGAGATAGGGGATAAATTATGGCTATGCATCAAGGGGGACAATTGACCTTGGGTCAGATGGAAATTGGACAGACTGGCACTGTAATTGGAATTCTAGGGGGGCGAGGTTTGATGCGGCGGCTGGAGGCTTTGGGTATCAGGCCGGGGAAGAAGGTGACTAAAATAAGTTCTACTCTCTTTCGCGGGCCGGTTACTCTCAGGGTGGATAATGCCCAAGTAGCTATTGGCTTTGGCATGGCTAACAGAATAATAGTCGCGGTTGGATAAATATCTGCCTGGGAACTTTGTTAGGAGATGATGCGGATCCTACTTGTGGGTAATCCTAATGTGGGCAAAAGCGCCCTGTTTTCCCGGCTTACTGGTATACACATAATCGCTTCCAATTATCCCGGCACCACGGTGGAGTTCACCAAGGGTCATTTGAAACTGGGTGAAGAGCAAGCCGAGGTTATCGATGTGCCTGGCACCTATACTCTTGAGCCGACTAGTAAGGCGGAAGAGGTAGCCGTGGAGATGCTTAAAGACGGGGATTTAGTCATCGACGTTGTTGATGCCACCAATTTGGAGAGAAACCTCAATCTCACCTTGCAGCTGCTGGAAAGACAAGTACCGGTAATAGTTGCCCTCAATATTTGGGACGATACTCGTCACCGAGGCATAAGTATTGATGTTGCTAAGCTAGAAGAACTTCTCGGGGTGCCAGTTGTCCCCACAGTAGGGGTAACCGGGCAAGGAATAAAGGGGTTAGTCAGGCGTCTTCCAGAAGCGAAGGTGCCTAAAACTGCTTATTCTGGTTCTAGTAGCGATGAACGGTGGGCAAGAGTTGGCAATATCGTCAGTCAAGTGCAATCGTTAAGCCATCGTCACCATACCTGGCGTGATGTTCTGGAAGATGTCAGCGATCATCCGGTGGGCGGAGTTTTCATCGCCCTGGTGGTTCTCCTTGCCACCTTTTGGGTCATCCGCCTTATTGGTGAGAGTATCATTGGTTACGTGACCGATCCTCTTTTCGAGTGGCTATGGACCCCTTTGCTAATGAAAGTGAGCCTTGCTTTAGGGTCAGGAGGTTTCTGGCACAGTGTCTTGATAGGCAACCTTATTGCTGGGGAAATTGACTATTTTCAATCCTTTGGTTTGCTTAGCACTGGATTTTACATCCCTCTTGGTGCGGTGTTACCGTATATCGTCTCTTTTTACCTGGCGTTAGGAATACTGGAAGATGTTGGTTACCTACCCCGTTTAGCAGTATTGATGGATACCCTAATGCACAGGTTGGGGCTACACGGTTATGCCATCATCCCTACTATCCTTGGCTTTGGATGCAATGTGCCTGCGGTTATGGCAACCCGTATTTTGGAGAGCCGTAGACAAAGGTTTATTGCGGCTACTTTGATTTCTATTGGCGTTCCATGCGCAGCGTTGCAAGCTATGATAATAGGACTGGTGGGGCAGCAAGGTGGACAGTACGTAGCTATGGTCTACGGTAGCCTGTTTGCATCTTGGGTTATCATAGGGCTTATCCTTAATCGCATTGTCAAGGGTTTCAGCCCGGAACTTCTGGTGGAAATTCCGCCCTATCGCTTGCCGCCGTGGCGAGTCATCGGTGAGAAGCTTTGGCTGCGAGTCTCCGGCTTTATCAAAGAAGCTTTGCCCATAGTTCTTAGCACTGTGCTGGTGGTAAATATTCTCTATACTTTAGGGGTTTTCGATGCTATTGCTAATATTGCTGCCCCGATTGTGAGCGGGTTGCTGGGGCTGCCCAAGGAGACAGTTGTTGCCCTAGTTATTGGCTTTTTGCGTAAGGATGTGGCTATGGGCATGCTAGCTCCCTTAGCATTAACTGCTAAGCAGCTGGTTATCAGCAGTACGGTCCTAGCTATGTTTTTCCCTTGTGTGGCTACCTTTGTGATACTGGCTCGAGAGCTACGGACAAGAGACACCCTTAAAGCTACTGGAATAATGGTAGCCGCGGCACTGATCGTGGGTAGCCTGCAGAACTTAATCTTGTAAAACAGGGGGCTTACAGCGTTTTCTTTTTGGCCTAGAGAAGTTGTAGGATGGCGTGTATGAAACAAAAAGCAGCGCGATAATGATGTGGTGGAAAGTTATTCCAAATGAATAATAAGAGGAGGGCCAATGAGCATAATTATTTTGGAGGTGTTTCTTTTAGTATCTCTACTTATGGTGTGGTTACCAGTCTTGTCGGGCTTTGGCGGTGGTAGTAAAATGGAGACGTTTCCAAAGAGGAGGCTGATTAAATGAAAAAATGGTTAATTTCAATAATAGCGATGTGTTTGGTTGGCTCAATTTTAGCCGGATGTGTCCAGCAAGAAATGCCCTTGCAAACAGCTGAAGTTACTCGGGGCGATTTAATAATAAGTGTCTCTGCTAAAGAAGGCAATTTAAAAATGCGTCATAAGGAATATCTATCATTTGGTACTATGGGAGCAGTAGATGAGATACTGGTGGAAAGGGGAGATAAGGTAATCGAGGGTCAAGTATTAGCCAAGCTCGATATTCGCCCCTTAGAAATGGGGGTAGGGATGGCTCAAGGTGGATATGAAATGGCTCAAGCTGAATACAAAATGGCTGAAAATAACCTTATGCAAACAATCTACCCCCATTATACCAACACTTATGCTATTGACGTGCCCGGGGTCTGGCTAGCTCTAGAGGAAATCCAGAATAATTTAGAGGAAGCTCAAGAGCTTTTAGAGCAAGGGGAAATTGAGGGGGCACAAGCTTTACTAGAGCTGGTTGAGGAGAACACATCCAAGGCGCAAAAGAAATCACACGCTAGGACATGGGCGCTGCCTTTTAGTGTTAAATTGGCTGAACTGGAGACAGATGAAGCCAGAGCAGCTTTAGATATGGCAAAGCTAGAGTTAGCTGTGGTCGAGCTAGAGCTGGCCAAAGCAACAATTATTGCTCCTTTCGATGGCATCATAGCCGATGTTTATATAGATGAAGGGCAGCAGCTTTCGGCTATGACATACAGCAGTCCAGCAATCTACCTGGTTGACCCCAGTAACGTGGAAATGAGTGGTGAAATTGACGAGATAGACATTTCCAAGGTGAAGCTGGGGCAGGAAGCCATTATTACCTTGATTGCTTTGCCTGATAAAAAAGTAAAAGGGAAGGTAACTTTCATCTCCCCAACGGGCAAAGTTTGGGAAGATGAGGTGTCTTACAAAATTACCATAACTTTGGGAAATCCTGATGAAGAACTTAAAGATGGTATGAGTGCCAGTGCTGAAATTATCACTAACCGTCGTGATAATGTATTGCTGATACCCAATCGAGCTATTCAGGGGTCTCTGGAAAACCCCTGGGTGGAAGTTGTCACCGACGATGAGACTGAGAAAAGACAAGTTACTCTGGGTTTAAGCAATGGCATATATAGCGAGGTTTTATCCGGGCTAAAAGAGGGAGAAAAAGTTGTGCTTCCTGTGACTTAATTCCCTTTTAAGGTAGGAAATAGTTATGTAGCATGACGTAATTGAGGTAGAGGAAACAAGGTGCACGGGGGTTGTGGCTCTTAGAGGATAAGGCACCTATATTTCTTGACACGGGTAACAGATGAATATTCTCGAAAGGCTGGTGAAAGCGACGACCCGCCATCCGGTGAAGACGGTGGCGATCGTGCTTGGCATAACAGTGCTGGCTGCTATTCCAGCCTCAAATTTCACTATAGATACCAGCATGGAGGGATACTTCGAGTCGGATGACCCCGACTTCCTCGCGGCCGAGGCAGTTGAAGAGCAATTCGGGGGGTCTAATATGGTAGTGGTGGTCATAGACTGTTCAGACTCAAATGCCTACACCGCCAAGGCGTATGCCAGGACATTGGCAAAGAAGTTGGAA
Organism: Dehalococcoidia bacterium; assembly: GCA_009619075.1. Classification (GTDB taxonomy): domain Bacteria; phylum Chloroflexota; class Dehalococcoidia; order GIF9; family AB-539-J10; genus 20-14-all-45-10. Next base: position 7,150 of record WJOY01000020.1, on the reverse strand, counting down.
AAGGACAGCCGCTGGGAGGATGTTCAATATAAAAAAGACTTCAGCTTTGCCGCCGAAAAAGGAATTCTCTACCTGCCGGAGGAGCAATTTGCCGCCCTAATGGACCCTCGTGCCGCACCAGGAATGCTCGAGGCTTTACCAACCGCTACGCTGGAAAAGGCAACCCTCTCAGAATATATCGTCTCGGATAACAAGAGGATTTACCTCATCACTATGGGTTTCACCATAGACATGGAGAATCCTCTGGAGAGGAATTATCTCCTCGACGACCTGGGGAGGCTTATCACTGAAACCAGGGGGGAGGATAAAGACTATGAAGCCCTCAATGTAGGCTTTACTGGCGGTCTGATGGTCATCGACTACGAAGGTGACAAAATGGCTATGCAGGACATTTACCTCACAGCGTTTATCACCTTGATACTCATCTTAATTCTCCTTTTCGTCTCTTTCAGAAGCCTGTCTCTACCGCTTCTGTCCGCCATCCCGCTGCTCATCGGGATAATCTGGACATCGGGGGTGATATTCCTCGTATATGACTCTCTCAATGCACTCTCTGCTGCGTTTGCCGTCCTGCTATTGGGCCTTGGTATCGACTTCTGTATCCACTTACTGACGAGGTTTATGGGTGAGATGGAGGAGCACGATAATGTCACCCTTGCCTTTGAGCATACCTTTGTCCACACTGGAAGAGCGGTTATTCTGGGTTGTCTCACCACGGCAGCAGCATTTTTCTCCTTTTACTTTGCCGAGACCAAAGCACTACATCAGTTAGGCGTCATCGGCGCCATCGGTTTGCCCCTGACCCTGGTGGCGGTATTCGTCCTGCTTCCTGCCCTGGTTGTCTTGAGGCTTAAATTTGGCCGGTTCAAATTTAAGCGCACAAGATTCAATATTCTCAGAGTGGTCGGCGTGCAAGTACAGCGCTTTGCTCCGGGAATTCTGGTAATCCTGGTTGCCCTCTTTGTCTTATTCGGTATCAGGGCGCCCAGTGCCAAATTGAGTGAGAGTATGTATGAACTCATGCCGACCGAGGTTGAGACCTACCAACAGCTTGAGAAGGTCAAGGAGAATTTTGACTATGACCCTGAGCAGCTTACCTGTGTAGTTAAAGGGCAGCGGGAACTCAACCGCTGTGTCAAGGAATTTCAGAATGTGGATGGGGTTCTGAAAGTAGAATCCATTCTCGATTACCTACCCGAAAATCAGGACCAAAAGCTAGAGGCCATTAAGCAAGCTGTTAGGCTTCATCCTGAACTTGCTATTATGCCCGGGATAGACGTAACACCGATGAGCTATAAGGAGCTACCAAAGGAAATCTCTCGCTCGTGGGTTTCCGATGAGGGGGAGTTCTTGATAAGGATAATCCCTGATGGTGACCTGTATGATAAATCGTACCAGAGAAAGCTACTCGCTGATCTGCGTGAGATTCACCCCAATGTTACTGCTAGCGCTGTACTCTGGACCAAGTTGCTTACCGTGATGACCACAGATGTAATCCGCGTCTCCTTGATGGCTTCCGGGATGCTTGTCCTCATCGTTTACTTTGGGACCAGGCGGCGTAGTCCGGTCTACGCCCTGCTTTCCATGGTTCCAGTTGCCTTTGGCGTACTTGGGCTCCTGGGAACTTACCAGTGGTTTGGTGCCAATCTGAACGTTTCTTCGATTAGCATGATACCTTTGGTCATCGGAATAGGAATAGATGATGGCATTCACATCGTTCACCGCTACTTAGAAGAGGGTAAGGGTTCACTGCCTCAAGTTATACAACTCACGGGGAAGGCTATATTCCTTACCACGGCCACCACCTGTCTGGCATTTTCCTCGTTCCTTTTCTCCAGCCATCCTTCAATGAGGTCCTTGAGCCTCATCCCCATTATTGGGTTGAGCCTTTGCTTCTTTGGCGCCATTGTATTCCTGCCTGCTCTGCTCAGGATAATTGTAGATAGACGGGGTATAAAGGGAAAGGAGTTGTAATACACATGAAAGAGAACCTGGGAAAGCCATATTATGGGCTTTGGTTCCACTGCTTATTTCATTCTCAAACTCGATGGTGTAGGTAACATGATATAATTCTCTTTTGAAGTATTATTTATGTATCTGATACTTTCTCAGGAGGTGCCTTATGGTGACCACTTTTTATCTACCCACTAAGATTATCTTTGGCTCAGGGTGTGTGGCGAGGTTGGGAGCAGAGGTGAGAAGATTGGGCAAGCGGGCTGTGCTGGTAACTGGTTCCCACAGTGCGAGACAAACAGGGTTACTAGATAAGGTAACCCGAGACTTGGAGAGTAATGGGCTGGAGGTCTGCATTTTTGATAAAGTAGTGTCTAACCCTCGTGCCTCTACCGTGGATGAGGGGGCTAGATTGGTTTGCCAAAAGGGAGTGGACTTAATCATTGGTCTTGGCGGCGGCAGCGCTATGGACACAGCCAAGTGTATGGCATTAGCTAGCAGTGGCGGTAAACCAATTTGGGATTATTATATTGGAGCTGAGGATATTGAAGTAGTGGAACCTTTATTACCTCTTGTGCTGGTACCGACTGTGGCTGCCAGCGGCTCTGAAGCCGATAATGCTGCCGTGATTACTAACTGGGAAACTCATGAGAAGCGGGTGTTATTTAGTCCGGCTTTCTTTTCCAAGGTTTCTATTGTAGACCCTGAACTGACTCTTACCCTTCCTCAGAAGCCAACAGTGCAGGGAGGAGTGGATATTTTTTGCCATGTAGGCGAATGCTATATTACAACAGAGAGAACATCTCCTCTGACCGATGGAATTTTGGAAACGGTGATGAAGCTGGTGGTGGAGACTTTACCTAGAACACTGAGCAAGCTGGACGATATTGAGTTTCGTACCAAGCTTTCTTGGGCCAGTACCATTGCCTGTTCACCTGTTAGACATCTGGGAAGTGGTGCCGGCTATCTGACTCTTCATGGTATTGAGCTTTCTCTAAGTGGGTACTATGATATTGCCCATGGTGATGGACTGGCGGCACTGCTTCCTGCTTGGATGAGGTATACTTTTCCTGTACGGCAAGAGAGGTTTAATTCCCTGGGCAGAAATGTTTTTGGTGAGACAGATGGGATAGCTGCAGTCGAAGGGTGGTTGGATAAGGTGGGGATGAAACTTAACCTGCGAACTCTCGGTATCGAACCTCAGCGTATTGAGGAAATAGCCGATTGTGCTATAAGGACGGCTCCGTGGCTTAGTAAACACCCTAATTTGCTCGATGCTCCTGCCGTAGCCCAGATTTATAGAGATTCCTACTAGTTAATTCGAAGGTGGCTCCCCGGGGAAAATCCGAACTTTTATTGAGGTTTGGTTCTTGCTAAGTTTAGGGCATAGTGACTTTAGCTATAGCTTTTGTTTACCGCGTAGCTCAATCACAAAAACTTATCACACGGCTAACGTCGCCCGATAGGCTTGAAATCACCTTCTATTTGTCTTAAGCTACGTTCTATTTCTCCTAGCTTTCGCTCGATGTTCCCTAAGGCTCTGTACATAGGTGCCTCTTGAAAGGCAAAATCCCTGTCTTCTGCTCTTAGCATGCCGAAATCAATAGATAATTCTTCTGTAAGGTTACGATTGTAGCTATCTTTTAGGTACGCCTTCACTTTGACCGTGCCACTACTTCTCTCAATTTTGTGGATGTCTATCGGGAGATATACTATGTGCTCTGTATCAATAGCAGGGATAAACAGAGACTTCTTCTCAAGTGAATTAGTCGCTTCAATGTCTATCTTAACCTCCCTAGCTAGGCCTCCCGTATTTTGCAAGAGCAGAGTCATAAAGCCGCCACCTGCGGTATAGTGCTCCGGTCTCAAAGACAGCGACGGGCGCACCACTTCCACCCTTTGCTGCCTCATTTGTTCGATTTGTTCCCTGCTTGAGTAAGCGATGCTTCTACTTTGCCAAGCAGACCAGCCCATCATAATGGCTGCAAGAACAAGAGCGGAAGATTCAATTTGCCGACTGTATTGGGTAGGCGATAGCCATACTGCTATTACAGCGCAAGCTGCTACAACTAACACCACTAACAAACTCAGCCCCCACATCCCCCAGAATCGTATAGCCACTTTGTCCATCTACCTCACTCCTTTCCTAGACAACTAATATTTGCTGGTGTCCCTAAGCAAATCAACGTGCCTGAGTTCGGGTGATTTTGTAGCTGCTTAGCTTCAGAAAAACGCAAATTTTCTCCCGGCATGGGCGGAAAATCCGAACTTCGTTCACTGTTTCTCTCATCATCAGCCTACCGAGGGGCAAACAGGAAACACCCAATTGGCAATGCGTCTAACGTTGTTGAGACCACAAAGCCTGCGTCCACCGCCGTTGGTATCTAATACCTCTTTCTCCGAATAACGCTTGGCAATCTTATAAGAAACTCATAAGGACCTTTAATCTTGACCTTTGATTGCCAAGACGAATCGATATCCAATAGAGACTTAAGGCCAGAGCCAATCAAATCCCACTTGGAAAAGGGCTCGGTTGGATCTAAAGCTTTTGCAACAAGAGTGGCCTTGTCTACTCCTTGCTCTATCAGCTTCCGAAATAGTTTTTTGCTCTCAGATTTTATTTTGCTTTCAATTTCGAAAATGCTGGGTACAATATTGGTCTCGTAATATAGTTGAGCCAGTCCCATAACTTCTTTTTGAGATGTTTCGCGTGATGCCTTGGCAATCTCCCAAGCTGCCTTCAGAATAGAAGAACGAAACGGCGGTAGCAGGTCTCTTAATTTTTCTCTTGCTTCGAGAATTTCGTCGGCTGTGACCTCAGATATGGTGGGTACTCTAGCAGGTATTGCTGTTAGTAACAAAGCTGTGGTAAGTAAGTCTTTAGCTCGATCCCAGCGAAGAAGATCCTCTTCTGAATCTGAGACCAAGGGAAGCCTATGGTATTCTTGTTCGAATAGACATGCATACTTATTATTTAAGAGAGCCTTTGAAAGGCTATCAAAATTCTCTTTTTGTGAACAGCTTAAATCTAGCTTGACCCCGCCTTCTAGTCTGTGTGCTGGGTGCAACGGATTGCGTAGGCTCTGGCAAAAGCAGAGAACGTCCTCAAAGAAAAGAACACGATTCGCCCTTAAGAAATCGATGTAAGTCTTAGCAAAGTTCAATACAAAAGTTGGGCTAAATTTGCCAGTGGCACATCCAAGACCTTGGGACACTCCTTTTAGAACAAAATTATCAAAACCCGTCTCAAATGCAGATTTTAAGTAACGTTTAGTTTCTGAATCTAATCCTCCGGCAATTGCCCAGTTAGGGTCAATTAACCCTTTGCTTGCCTTTTCATAATTATCGTAGATATCTTGGTTTTGCACGCAGTGAAATATACCAAAATAATCATGCAAAAAAACACGGTCGTAGAATAAACACAGTGTGTTGAGTGTGCGTTTATCTCTTATGGAAAAATCCGATATATAAAGGGCACAGAAGTCATTCATTGTTAGCTAAAAGGACGCAAAGATTTGAATTGTAGGTAACCCAATAGTATTTATAGTGTACAGCTCAACCGTCAAAAAGGCAACTACACTCCAACAACCGCAATATGCCCGAGTTCGGGTAGACTTGTATCTGCTTAGCTTCAGAAAGAGCAAATTTGCTCCCCGCGTGGGGGGAAATCCGAACTTTCCTTACAATATCTCTTATCGTAAGCCTGGCACGAGTTAGCAGTGAATGGAGGCTTTCCCCTAGTTGAAGCTAGGGATAGCTTCTGATTCTATGGCCGACTTTTTGTGCAGAAACAGTTCGAGTTACTTCGATAAGCAATTTGCCTCTCTCGCCCTCCAACACGCGAAAACCCCTGTACGCCCCAATAACATTTCTATAACCATCGATACACTCGGTAACAATTGTAAATTTCATGTTCTTGATAAGGTGCAAATCGGGCATATCCTTTGGATTACCCGCTGTATCCTCTCCAGATGCTAATTCAGACAAATTGAACTGAGTCCTGAAGGAAGAAATGCCTGCCGTCTTGCCTTCTTTCCATGCGTACTCTATCTGCTGAGGCGGAGCCTCAACTAGACTTATTCCTATATCCAGAGCCGGACCTAAGCCAATATTCCGAAGTATTACTGAGACACCCAACAGTTCGTGTTCACCATCAGCCTTTACGGTTTTCGGGAAGCACTCAGCTACCAATATTGGAATAACAGCGCTTTGTCTTTGCTCTTTCATTTCCTCTGCCATCTCCCTAGTGGCTTTTGCTTGTTCTTCCGTAGCTTTCCTTGACTTCTCTGATTCCTTTGCATAGACAGTAGTCACGAGAACCAGAGCAGCTACAAGGAAAATGTTGACGGCTTCAGCAGTTGTAAAGAAATCCAAAAGTCTAAATACAACAAGTCCTACCGCTAACAAGAACATTGCTATGATTATCACCAACCAGTTCTGACCTATCCGGCGGCTCTTACGCATTACAAGCACCTCATTTGCGTTTTATTATACTCTAGCGGAAACGCAGGTAGCGGTGCAAACACTTTTGTATCGTTTGTCGTTGCTTAATACTTCAGCTGGGGCAAATACTCAGGTTCTAGCAATTGCAACGACCATAGGAAGGTCGGGTCATTTTGTATCTGCTCAGCTTCGGAAAACCCAAATTGGCTCCCCGGGTAGGATTCGAACCTACAACCTTGCAGTTAACAGCCGCCTGCTCTACCATTGAGCTACCAGGGAACAAAGCTGCCGAGCCTGGATTCGAACCAGGGCTTAAGGATCCAAAGTCCTTCGTGCTACCACTACACAACTCGGCATTACTTACTGCCGAAGGTCGGATTCGAACCGACACGGGAGTTGCCTCCCAACAGTTTTTGAGACTGCCGCGTCTACCATTCCGCCACTTCGGCGCGTTTACCCCTTTCAGATGGAGCGGAAGACGAGATTCGAACTCGCGACCTCTTCCTTGGCAAGGAAGCATTCTACCGCTGAACTACTTCCGCATTTCAAAGTGCCGAGGAGCAGAGTCGAACTGCTGACACGCGGATTTTCAGTCCGCTGCTCTACCACCTGAGCTACCTCGGCCGGCTCAAATATTCTAGGTTTTCTTCCCTTCGCTGTCAAGCAAGCTAGGTCTGTAGGTTTTTACTGTCACCCTGAATAAGGGGAAGGGGTCTCTAGATTCTTCGCGGAGCCTGTCCTGAGCGCTATGAGA
>WJOY01000038.1 GCA_009619075.1 Dehalococcoidia bacterium | reverse complement strand
AGCTTTCCCGCCGCCGACTGTTATAATCCTACCAATCCCATTAAGGTCAACTTTATAATCTCCGACCCAAAGCTTCTCTGCTTCAACCTTCACCCACCTTCGTATACTAGAAGAAGGATTCCCCGCTTTGATGGCACTATCTACTAACTCAACCAAGATTCCCCTAGCCTTACTGAGTTTCGGAGTTCGAGCATTTTGAACTAGCACATCAGCGTTTTTTACTAGCATTTATCTTCACCACGCTTATCGCAAGGACAATTGCATGCCTTAAATTCTATGCCTTCTACCTCCTTTTCTTGATGAGACTGTTTAATTTTGCCTCAGATTCAAACTAGATTTACCCCATCCAGTCTTGATACCCATTCACCCCCAAGATCCTCGTAGTGCGACCCTTTAGGGTCGTGCACGAGGCTAAAGCCGCGCACTACATTTTTAAACACTTACTTGATTCATGTCTCCTTACATCAGCCTCTCCATTCCAGCCTTTTTCCTTGAGGTTTAAGGGAGGTGAATTCGGTTCTATAATCTTCTAGGGCGCCAACCCGGCTAAGAGTAAACTCCCTTTTTTGCATTTGGAACTCAATAAAATCCATTACTACCTGACGAAGTTCTGGCAGAAAGCTTTCTAATTTTCCTCCCAAAGACTACATGCTTCGTCCCCTACATCGCCTAAAGCCTTGTAAGGGAAGTCTACCCTGGCAAATTAAGCTATCAAATCACAGCTCCACAATCCTCGGCTTCGCTCGGCATTTCTCCGCGACAACGATGGCATCAATCTGGGAGATAATGTCATCAAGCCTGTCTTGGCAGCTTGTTATGACATAATCGAAGAGCGGTAGGCTTTTTATCTCATCTTTAGCCTTCTCCAACCTTAAAGCCAAATCTGTTGAAGATTCACTGCGGCGTTGTTTCAGCCGTAGTTCCAATTCCTCCATAGAAGGGGGCGTGAGGAAAATAAATACTGCTTGAGGCAGGATTTTCTTAATAGTGGCTGCTCCCTGAACATCCACCTTAACTATCATGTCTACCCCTTTAGACAAGGCTTGGCTTATCTCATCCCTGGGCACACCATAGTAATTGCCATAAACCTTAGCCCATTCTAAAAGTTGACCTTTAGCTACCATTTGCTGAAACTCTTCCTGCGATAAAAAGTAATAATCTACTCCGTTTTCCTCCCCTTCACGCTGGGGGCGTGTTGTGGCAGTAACAACATAGTGGAAAGGATGCCTCAGCTTCCTCATTCTGGTAAGCACAGCATCCTTGCCTACTCCTGAGGGTCCAGTAAGGACAATGAGCAAAGGCGCAGTCCTGAGTGAAGCGAAGGAGCTAAGACTATGAGATTGCTTCATTTCATTCCCAGCTAACCTTAATCAGCAAGATTCTGCAAATCCTGCCAGAAGGCAGGATAGGAGACCTGCACCACTTGGGCATGGTTAATAGTTGTTCCCTCCTTAGCTATCAAACCAGCTATAGCCAAGCTCATCGCCAACCGATGGTCTAGGTGACTATCAACCTCTGCTCCTAAGAGAGGCTTCCCTCCATAGATAACCATACCATCGGGCAATGGCCCAATTTTAGCCCCCAAACGGGAAAGTTCCCTTGATACGGTAGCAATCCTATCCGACTCCTTCACTCGCAATTCACCAGCACCCCTGATGACAGTTTTACCTCTAGCCACACAGCCAGCTACCGCCAGAACGGGAATCTCGTCTATGAGGCGAGGGATAATATCCCCACCAATCTCAACCCCTTTTAGCTCACTAGATTCCACTATAATATCAGCCAATGGCTCACCAACTTCCATCCGCTCGTTTTCTACCCTGAGCTTAGCCCCCATAGCAAGGAGAACATCAATGATCCCTGTTCGGGTAGGGTTAATTCCACAATTCTTTAGCACTATCCTGGCATTGGGATGAATGGCTCCGGCAACTAAGAAATAAGCTGCTGCGCTGATGTCGCCAGGTATGCGAAAGCTCATAGGAGCTAAAGGGTTGAGCAAAGGGCTCAAAGAAATAAAATTGCCATCGCTTTTTAATTTAGCCCCCATTTGCTTGAGCAACCTCTCAGTATGATCCCGTGAGGGGATTGGCTGATGCAAGATAGTCTTGCCCTGAGCGAAAAGGCCAGCTAATAGAATTGCCGATTTAATCTGAGCACTGGGAATGGGCAAGGAGAATTCTATGCCGTGCAATTCTCTTCCCTTGATAACCAGGGGGGCGAAGGAATCCCTCCTCCTCCCGAAAATTTCAGCGCCCATGCGGCGCAGTGGCTCAATCAGCCTCCCCATGGGACGCCTACGAAGGGAGACATCACCGGTAATGATAGATAGAAAGGGCTGGCTGCAAAGGAGACCACTAAGGAGGCGCATAGTAGTGCCACTGTTTTCAGCATTAAGCACATTGGCAGGTTCCTTCAAACCGTCTTTGCCAGTTCCTGAAACTAGCAAAGTGGGACAATTCTGAGGCCCCCCTCTACGGATTTCCACTCCTAGAGCCCTTAAACAGCTAATAGTGGCGAGACAATCTTTGCCTGGAGCAAAATTACTAATCTCAGCTTTGCCCCAAGCCAGGCTATTAAAGATAGCCGCTCGGTGGGAGATAGACTTGTCACCCGGCAGGGTAATTTCTCCCTTTAAGCGGTGGCAGGGTTTAACTGTCTCAGCTATGTTCCGTCTAGCCATTTTTGCCTTGCTTTATTAGCCTCAGCTAGAGCCTCCTCTAAGTGTTCATCCCTCGCACCCACTAACTGGCGATACCTATCCAACTCCTTGCTGAATTCATCAATCCAATGGATTACGGCTTGCCTATTAGTAAGGCAAATATGAGCATTCACCTCGGGATTTCCCGAAGCCAGTCGAGTGAGGTCACGATAGCCAGAGGCAGCCAGCCGAGACATTTTGTCCCAAGAGGAATCCTTAGTAGTCACCGATACCAGTGCCGCTGAGAGCAACATAGGTAAATGACTGATGCCAGCCACCAAGTTGTCATGCTTCTCAGCGTCAATAAAAAGGGGACTAGCCCCCAATTTCTTCACTAAATTTGCCACTTTATCTATCGCCTGTGCTGAAGCTTTCTTTGCTGGGGTAAGGCAATAAGCAGACCCTTGAAATAATTTAGCCTCGGCAGCCTGAATACCATAGGCTTCTTTCCCCGCCATAGGATGCCCGCCAACGAAATCTGCTGTTGGTGGCAATATTTCCTCCGCCCACTTCATAACCGCGACCTTTGTGCTTGCTGTATCAGTGACTATGCAACCATGAGGGAGACAGTCAGCTACCTGAGATAGAATCTGTTTTATAGTTAGAACTGGAGTAGCAATGATAACTAAGTCGGCTCCCTTTACCGCCTTCCTAAGGTTAGTTTCCGCTCTATCAACTGCTCCTAAACTCAACGCAATTGAGGCAGCTTCGGGGCGGCGAACATAACCAACAATCTCCCACCCTGGCTCTCCCACTCCCTTCAAGGCAAGTCCTATAGAGCCACCAATGAGTCCCAAACCAATGATAGCAACGTGCACTTTTTTCATTATAACATGGACAAGAGAAATCCTAAGCACGAAATACGAAATCCTAGACAATACAGAAAATTAAAAATCAAACTTCAAAAGTCAAAAAGACAACTCAAAACGCAAAACTTCTTAATTTTTGCTCTGTCATTTTGCATTTTTATTTTTGCCTTTTGCATTTCAAAGAGATTTGTTTAAAATTTAGATCAGATCTGGTAAGGAAGCTTACCCCGAAAAGAAGAAGGGCACTTATAGCAAACCCTATAAGGCCCAGGTCTTGCTTGAGAGGGATATCAAGACCGGGAATTTTTCCCACCAGCCCTATTACGCCACCGCCTATAAGAGCTGCCAAAGCTCCTTGCGAAGTCACTTTTAGCTTTTCTTTATAAAACCCAGCAATTACCGGAACAACTAAGCCACAGGTAAAGATAGTGTAAGCAAAGAGAAGGGATGAAATCACTCCTTTTAAGGCTATAGCTAAGCCCAGTGCCACAAGACCCAATACCAGTATACTTAAGCGGGTTAGCAAAACAGTCTTTCCTTCATCAAATGAAGGGCGAAATCGCTTAAATATATCCTCGGTCAGGATAACGCTTTGGCTAAGGAGACAAGTATCCGCCGAGGACATGAGTGCCGCGACCAAGGCAGCGAGAATTAACCCACTTAAACCAGGAGAAAGAATCCCACTTATTACTTGCGGAAAGGCTTGCTCAGCGGAAATCCCAGGATATAGTACCTTGGCACCCATTCCTATCAGGGTGATGGCAAAGGCTAAGGGGAGAAAAAGAAAGGCGGACAAAAAAACCGATAGCTGAGCCGTTTTTTCCTCTTTGGCACAGAAAAGTCGAGTATATATATCTGGACCAACTACAAAAGTTGCGCCCACAAGAATCAAAAGGGACATAAGCATCTTCCCATCGAATTCGGGGCTTAGTGGAAAAGAAAGGTAAGCTGGAGGTAGAGAAGCTCTCAATCCAGCCAATCCCCCCACTTGAGAAAAGACCAAGGCTAAAGCGACAAAAATTCCAGCAAAAAGTATTGCGGCCTGGAAAACGTCGGTGCGGATAATAGAGTATTGCCCTCCTAAAATGGCATAGCTTACAAAGACTACGGTAAAAATAATCATCCAAGAGGTAACAGAGGCTATTCCCAGAATAGATAAAACTTTACCCGCAGCCACAATTTGCCCTGCTACCACACCTGTCCAGGCGATAACGATAAGAATGGAGGCCGCCAAACCTACACGGTGGTTATACTGCCTTTCCACCAGCTCTGGAAGGGTGTAGAGGGCAGCAACTCTTGCCTTCTTAGCAAAGAAGCACCCTAAAATTAACAGACCAATAGCACCAACAAGCAGCCACCAGGCACCGGTCAAGCCTTGCCCAAATCCCAAGCCAGCCATCCCCACAGTTACCGAACCCCCAACGGCAGTAGCTAGAAGGGAGCCGGTGATAAGAAGCGTAGTTCCCCTGCGATGGGCAACAAAAAATCCGTCCTGGCTTCCTGCCCTCCTTCTACTCCACACCCCTATGCCAATTATGGCTAGAAAATAAGCAACAATAATGAATATCTGTAGCACGTTACTAAACGGAAAGACAGGTGCAACGTATAACCTAAATTCTAAGCTCTAAACAAATTCAAAATCCAAATTCCTAATTCTTTAGGATTTAGATATTAGTATTTAGTGCTTCTTTCACGAGGTGGATACAATCTCCAGCGATAACACTCCTCAAGGAGCCGTCTTTGCCTTTTATTACCAGCGCTCCATTAGTATCTATATCTATCGCTCGTCCTGTTATTTCCTCACCTGGCGCCACTATCTTTACCCGCTTATTCAATGTAGCAGAGAGCCTTTTCCACTCCTCAAGCAACTTGTTCTCGCTTAGTAAAGCTTGTTGCTTAGCTATTTCTTTTAACAGAGAATTTAAAAGTTGCTTCCTAGAGATCTCCTTCCTCAATTCCTCTTTTAGCGAAGTGGCCATTTTTTCATACTGGGAAGTGGAAGTGTTGGCATTTATGCCTATTCCAAGATTGATGAAGTTCACCTTATCCATCTCTGCCTCCATCTCAGCCAATATGCCGCATACCTTCCTTCCCTCAATCAAAACATCATTGGGCCACTTCAATTCGGCTTTCAAATCAAAGGCCTTTCTAATAGTTCTTGCCACGGCAACCGAAGCCATCAAGTTTATCTTTGGAGCATATGCCGGGCTTATCTCTGGTCTCAAGATGAGAGTGAAATAAATTCCACCTTTGGGAGAGAGCCATTCCCGACCTAACCTTCCTCTGCCACGAGTTTGAGACTCAGCAATCACTATTGTCCCTTCCTTCGCCCCCTTTCTAGCTAGTTCTCTGGCCACATCCATTGTCGAGCCAATTTCCTGGAAGTGATGAATTTTCTCTTCCCAGCCAGGAAATTCATAAGGGAGCAATAAATCCGGAGAGGAAACTAAGCGATAGCCTCTAGCCGAGGCCTCTATTACATAGCCATCCTCCTTTAAACTACGAATACGCTTCCAGACGGAAACCCTCGAGATGCCAAGCTCCTTGCTTAGCACCTGGCCAGAAACATAATCTCCACGTTCTCGTAGAGCCCTTAATATATCCGCCTTCATTTTGTTAACCTATTAATCACTAAGGTTAACCACTTTACACCTTCATGTCAACCCTCCAACCTATGCTGTTTGCCTTAGGCTATCTTTTGCTATATCATTCATCTTGATGCATTTTACTGAGCTGCCAATGCACTACGGGGAGAGGACTTATGGGGCTTAATACGAGGATGTTCTTGCTGGTTGCCTTGCTCTTTGCCATCCTCTATGGCGTGATCACCGGAGTCGGAACATGGATGGGAGCGGGCAGCGCCTTAACCTATCTTATCCTGGCTTTCGTCTTCCTCGGCATTCAGTATCTTATCGGTCCGGCCATAGTAAGCAGGACAATGAAGGTAAAGTGGGTTTCCCAGAAAGAAGCTCCAGAGCTGCATAGAATGGTGGCTGAGCTTGCCGAGAGGGCTCATCTTCCCAAGCCCAAGGTAGGTATTTCACAGCTAGCAATTCCCAATGCCTTTGCCTTTGGAAAGAGCCAAGGAGATGGGCGAGTCTGTGTTACTCAGGGTATCCTGAACCTGTTGAATAAGGATGAGCTCAAGGCTGTCCTAGGGCACGAGCTATCACATGTCAAACACAGGGACATGGTGTTTATGACCCTGCTATCTGCTATACCACTCGTTATGTACTGGATTGCCTTGGGCATGATGTTTAGAGGGGCTTTTGGAGGTCGAAGGCAAGGCGGCGGCTATGCTGCCCTTATTGGTCTCGGTGCTTTTATTCTTTACTTTATCACCAACCTGCTGGTTCTCTATGGCTCACGCATCAGGGAATACTATGCCGACCAAGGAAGCGTTGAATTAGGCAATGAACCACATCGTCTGGCTTCAGCCCTGTATAAGCTAGTCTATGGCAATGCCCGATTTAAGGGAAAAGAGGAATTGAAACAGGTGGAAGGAGTCAAAGCCTTCTTCGTTAACGACCCCACCCGTGCCTGGTATGAGATCAGGGAGTTAGCTCAGATTGACCGCAATATGGATGGTACCATTGATAGTAATGAGCTGATGGAGTTACGGGGGAAAACTATCCGACTGGGAACTACTGACAAGATGATGGAGCTTTTCACCAGTCATCCTAACACGCTTAAAAGGATAAAACACCTGTCGTCGCTGGTGGCTTAATGGAAATTAGCTGGCTAGGACATTCTTGTTTTATCATTAAAGGGAAAGGAAAAACCGTCATTACTGATCCGTATTCCCCAAATCTGGGATACTGCCTGGGCCAACCTAGAGCAGATATAGTGACCTTAAGCCACCTCCATCCTGGCCATAGCTACACTGAAGGCGTTACCAATAACCCGAAACAAATAAAAGGTCCGGGGGAATATGAAATAGGCGGCACGTTCATCACCGGAATTGCCACCTTTCACGACAATGAAAACGGGAAAATTAAAGGCAAAAATACCGTTTATCTTATAGAGATGGATGGCATAACTTTATGTCACCTGGGCGACTTGGGACACCAGCTGACCCCAAAATTGGTAGAGGAGTTAGGGGTTATCGACATCCTATTTTTGCCTGTGGGAGAAATATCTACCATACCTATCGATATAGCCATAGAAACTGTGGGTCAGCTAAACCCCCATATCGTCATTCCCATGCATTATAAAACTGATGCACTGATCATGAATCTCAAGCCCGTGGATAAATTCCTCCGAAAAATGGGAATTCGCGAGCCAGAAGCAAAACTAAAATTTTCAGTTACCCCATCCTCTCTGCCTACTGGTCCACAGATCGTTGTTCTTGATTACCCAAGAAGCCTTTGACAAGGGCTGCCGACCGCTTCTACAATAAGCTCCATCATGAGCTTGCCAGGGCAACTTTATAAGTTGCAGCAAATTGATATCGAACTGCAAAAGAACCAACAAATTGTAGCCGAGGTCATCCATCAGTTAAATGAAGACAGAGCTTTAGTCACCGCCGAATCTGAACTCACCAGACAAAAACAACAGCTAGTAGAGGCAAAAGGGAAACAGAAGAACGCTGAATGGGAACTAGAAGACTTGCAAGAGAGGTTCAATCACCTTAACAACAAACTCTATGATGGCACGATTAAGAATCCTAAGGAGCTGGTCAACATCAAGCATGAAGCTGAAAACCTTAAAGGCAAGCTCAGCACAAAAGAAGACGAAGTGTTAGAGCTAATGAGCCAAGTAGAGGAAATGGAAGCCACGGTAAAAGCTGGTACAAAAGAGTTTCAAGGGCTGAAGCAGGAATGGCAACAGACACAAGAAAATCTCAATCGCAGGAAAGTCGAAGTTGACACTGTGCTTACCAATCTCAATGAAAACCATCGGGAGTTGGCGCAACAAATTAACCCAGAAGCTCTTAACCTTTATGAACAGATTAAGTTAACAAAGGGGCAGGCTGTAGCTAAGGTGGAGCAAGGAAGGTGCCAAGGATGCCGTATCACTTTGCCTATAAGCCGTTGGCAAAAAGCCAGGGCTGGCGACCTGGTTCAATGCAATAACTGCTACAGGATATTGTATCTGGAATAGCTAAGATTTGACCTCTCACCCTACTAACTATAAACTACCCTTTGGGGCAAGTAAACTGGGTGACCGCTCTGTATTTAATATACAGGGAGGAAAGTCCGAGCTCCACCGAGCAAGGTGCTGGGTAACACCCAGGAGGGGCAACCCTACGGAAAGTGCCACAGAAACATACCGCTCGCCCCTTGACAAATAAGGGGATGGGTAAGGGTGAAATGGCGAGGTAAGAGCTCACCAGTGACTAGGTGACTAGTTGGCTGGGCAAACCCCACCTGGAGCAAGACCGAATAGGAGGGCGCTTAAGGTGCTCGGCCAATGCCCTCGGGTTGGTCGCTTGACCCTGATGGTAACATCAGGGCTAGATGGATGGTCACCACCCTATCTCGGGGGACAGAACTCGGCTTATAGATTTACTTGCCCCTGCATTTACTGCCCTTTTCTTCAATCCGGGAAAGGCGACAAACTCTTTTGGCATCTTCACAATCGAGGAAGGCAGCAAATGAAGAAGCACCAAATACCAAAATATTTGGAGCTTGGAATTTAGGATTTGAGATTTAAGTTAGTGTCTTTATCGTCTTATCACAATAGAGCCATAGCCAACCACTCGGGAGAGATCACCAGTCGCATCTCCGCTGGTGGCATATTTCAATAAACTCGCCGTTTTTGCTTTCATCTCTTTGGCTGCCACAATCGCTGCCCCCACTGGCCCATAGCCACACATGGTGCAATTAAGGAGTTCACGCCTCTTATACAGCTCTTCTTCATCGAGATTGGTTATCGCCTCTATTACAGACTTGTCTTTCTCTGTGGCTACTGAGTGAGGCTCATAGTGAGTGAAATCACTGCTGGCTATGACTATGATATTATCACCGCATCTAGAAATAGCCTTGCCAACTTCTCTAGCCGTTTCTATATCCTGAGCCAACATGGCTAGGGGCACGAGCTTCAATTCCCCGTAAAGATACTGAAGCCAGGGTAGCTGCACCTCTATGCTATGCTCATATATATGAGCTCGCTCATCTGCCTCAATCACTCCTCCTAAAAGGCTGTGAGCAAGCTCCTCATTTATCCTCACCTTGCCCAAAGGCGTCTCCCAGGCACCCCCCAGCCACAAAGAAACGGGAGAGCCATAGCCACTATGGTTAGGACCGAGTACTACCGCTGTATCGACTACTCCGTCATAAGCAAGCTCCTTATAAGCATGAGCAGCCACTGGTCCAGAGTAAATATAGCCCGCATGGGGAACAACAAGGGCGACGATTTCCCTCAAACCTTCATTATTTACCTGCGGCACGACTCCCGGACCAAGCTCATGCTTATAACACCATTCAATTTGCCCCCTGAGCTCCCCGGGGGTGCCAGCATAAAATGTACCTGAAACAACGGGTTTCCTTGTCTTCATAAACATACCTTTACAAAGCGAGCTTAATCCTTGGCCTTCTCTTGCTCTTTCTTAGCACGGTCGCGAAGCCAGCGATGAATCTCATCTAGCGCTGGTGGAAAAACACTAAATACCTCGATATCACCGGGAAATTGCAATTTGTACCCTTCCCTGATAAATAAAAGTCCTGCTTCATTACCTTGAAGCGTCTCATCCAATCTCTTGGCCATAAATTCATCTCTTTTCCTTGAAGCCTCAGTATAAAATTCAGCAACCTTACTGGCCACTTTTTCAGTTACAAAGCCGAACAGCAAACACCTTTCCCAATCCATAACCTCCTGAAGCAGGTCATTTTCCTCAATTGCTTCAAAGATAGCCCCATTGTCACACTTGCTTTTAGCGATTTGATAGCTATTTGGATTTAGCTTTTCTACAAACTTCAGCCCCTCCTCGCCAGATAAGGAGATTGACTCATGATAAACGTGACTTACCTTCCCAATCTTTGTTTCTAAATTGCTTAGTTGGTCTACCACTTGTTGCCAATAACGATGGTATTTTTCTTTATATTCTTCCGGCGCTCCCTCGTTTAGGAATACAAGCGGGACAAGGTAAAGCTTTTTAGCCTCTCTAAAACGGCTCGCAAAGGGCTTCTCTATTTTACCTATTTGCTCTGCCATACTACTTATCAGGTCTCTCTTCTTCCTTTCCCCAGTTTTGCATCATCTCTTTGATTCGCTGGGCCAGCCCAGGATTGTCCTTAAGACGCTGCGTAAATACAGGGCAACTCTGCAAAATCATATTCTGGCTGGCAGAAGCTATGTTTTCTAAAACATCCTCCATCTGGTTTCTAGCTACCTCAGGAAGATTTGCTCCCTGCATCATCAATCTAAACTGGGCAATGTCCTCGGCACTAACTTGCATTGGAGTTACACAGTTCTTATACCAGGGACATTCCTTACACCTGATGAGTGCTGTGGCTTCATCTAGAATGTCACCCATCTTTCCACCTCCTTTATAAGAATTCCAGGCTGTTTAATTTTGATTCCCCGTTCGATTTCCGCCATCTCAGAGGTGTTTCACCCCAAAATTTTCGTAGTGCGACCCTTTAGGGTCGTGCACGAGGCTAAAGCCTCGTGCTACATTTTTAAACACTCACAAGAGTGATTTTAACAGCTTTTGGTGATAAAAGGTAAATCAATTTCTTTAATCAGATGGTGTCACAGAGCCAAAGCGACGTCGGCGCTCCCTGTAAGCGATAAAAGCTTTATCAACCTCATCACAGTTAAAATCCGGCCATAAGACCGGAGTGGAATAGAACTCAGCATAGGCTGCCTGCCATAATAGGAAATTGCTCAGTCTCATTTCACCACCAGTACGAATAATAAGGTCAGGGTCAGGCATGCCCGCGGTGGAAAGGTATCGCCTAAAGAGAGCTTCGTCTACATTTCCAGCGGAGATGCCGTCACGCAGAAGGTGCTGCACCGCTCCTACTATTTCATCCCGGCCTCCATAGTTGAGGGCGAGACTAACAGTCATTGCTTTATTACTCTTGGTTAACTCCACAGCGTGATTTATCTTATTTCTTAGCTCCGGCGGGAGTCCATCGAGTTTCCCCAGGTGGCAAATTCTTATCTTCGTTCTTTGAGCAAACTCGACCTCCTCATCAATCCTATCCATTAAAATTTGAAAAATCCCTTCTACCTCCTCCTTAGGTCGATCCCAGTTCTCGGTGGAGAAAACATATAAAGTGACATATTTGACCCTGCGGTCAAAAAGAATTTCCACTACACGGTGAGCATTGGTTGCTCCTTCCCAATGACCAGCTAACCTCGGCAAGCCATGTTGCCTTGCCCACCTACCATTGCCATCCATAATAATGGCTACATGCTGGGGAAGGGAATCAATATTAGGGTAAGACATAGCTGTTACTATATCTATATCAGCCATAGTTATCAAGTGCTTATATTGAGAGCAGTTAGTTGTCACCCTGGGTAGCAGCGAAGGGTCTCTAGATTATTCGGTCGCGGAGTTTACACTGAGCGAAGCCGAAGTGCACCCTCAGAATGACAGGAAGGTAAGGTTACTAAGCACTCTGACACTCTTTATGTTTACAAAGCTAGCTTTTTGGGTTAAAATAAATGTGATTTGGGCGGTTAGCTCAGTGGTGAGAGCGCTTGCTTCACACGCAAGAGGTCAGAGGTCCAAATCCTCTACTGCCCACCATAAAATGAGGAGGTAAGGAAATGGCATCTGACAGTAATGGCAGGGGTGGTTTACTTAGCGCTGGCGGAATCTTAAGCATAATAGTGGGGGTATTTGAGGTAATCGGTGGAGGACTGATAGCCGCTTTAACGGTGCTTAGCATACCACTTTGGCACCCATGCTTTCCATTCTTTCCCGAGTTTGGAGATTTTTGGGGCGCAGAACTAACTATAGTTATTATCATAGGGATTGTCCTTGCTGTACTGGGTATAGTGGCTATAGTGGGTGGCACCTCAGCCATAAGAAGGAAAAGTTTTGGCTTGTCCCTAGCCGGGGCTATCTGTGCCCTTCCATCGGGCATTTTGGGAATATTAGCAGTGATCTTTGTATCCCTGGCAAGGGGAGAATTTGTGCCAGAGGAATAAAAGCCGAAGTGGCGGAATGGCAGACGCGCTACGTTCAGGGCGTAGTGTCCTTAAGGACGTGAGGGTTCAAATCCCTCCTTCGGCACTTTTAGTGTTTATGCGCCTGTAGCTCAGCTGGATAGAGCGCAGCCCTGCGGAGGCTGAGGCCGCGGGTTCAAATCCCGCCAGGCGTGCCACCTTTATCTGGCGAGGGACGGGCGGTTAGCTCAGTGGTTAGAGCGCCTGTTTTACACACAGGAGGTCAGAGGTTCAAGTCCTCTACCGCCCACCACCAAAAATTAAAGCTCCACACTTTTGGCTCGTTCGACTGTCACCCTGAGCATGACGAAGGGTTCTTCGCGGAGCATATCCTGCGCGGTGAGATTCTTCCCCTTCACTTCGTTCAGGGCTTCGGCTCACTCGCTCAGAATGACAAGGAGTGAAGAGCTTAGAATGACAGACAGATTGCTAAATAGCTCCTATGCTTTTGGGGCTAGAAAAGGTAAGCAACAATCGCTATTATTCCTACCATAATAAGATAAATGCCCACTAAGTAATTGAGGATTTTGGGAAAGACCATCACTATAATACCGAAAATTAGACTGGCTATTCCTATAATCAGCCCGGCACTACTATGTCCAATAAACATAAACTATCACCTCCTGTAATTCTTAGAGCGCTCCAAAACAAAAGCTACTGCCCCTAATATACCGGAATCATCTCCCAGCAAGGCTGGCTTGATTTCGACAGCATTGGCTGGTGTGCTGAAGGCCCTTTCTTTGACTATCTTTATTGCCGGCTGAAGCAATAAATCACCCATCTTGGCTACACCACCACCTATCAATATCAGTTCGGGGTTGAAAATATTGACTAAATTAACCAAGCCTATCCCAAGATAATAGCCCAAACGGGAAATTAGCTCCTTAGCCAACTCATCTCCCTGTTTGGCGGCTAGGTCCACAACCTTGGCATCGATTTTGCTTATGTCGCCATTCACGAGCTCAATAATAGATGTTTTGGCACCTTCCCTGATTTGCTTCACTGCTTCTCTAGCTAAAGCTGTGCCTGAGGCTAGGGTTTCCCAGCAGCCGATATTGCCACAGTTGCACTTTGGTCCATTCACATCTATAGTCATGTGCCCAATTTCGCCAGCAACTCCGCAAGCTCCGGTATATAACTTGCCACCAGCAATGATGCCTCCCCCGATGCCAGTGCTCACGGTAATATAAATGAGATTAGCAATTCCCTTCTTCAGTCCAAAGCACCACTCTCCCAAAGCAGCCAGAGTGGCATCATTGCCTAAATAGGTAGGAATGCCAAATCTCTGTTCAACAGCATCTCTCAATGGTACTTCATGCCAGCCAGGAAGATTAGGAGAGGAAATAACCTTGCCCTTATCACTGTCTATAATGCCAGCAGCAGCAATGCCTATGCCCAAAAACTGAGATGGCTTCAATCTTTTAGCAGCTAAGGTTCTGTCAATAGTGGCACAAATGCTTTTAATCACGACATCAGGACCAGCTTGAGCACGGGTAGAGCTACGCCCTCGGGCAAGTATCTTCCCTTGGGCAGTGGCAAGGGCGGCAGCAATCTTAGTGCCGCCGAGGTCTACTCCCAAGATAAGCTTTTGCTCTTTGTTTTCTGGCATTACCAATGCACCCTTATGCTACGTGTCAGCAACGTGGCTTGTCAAACAGTGTGATTTCATTCAGCTAGCTGGGTAACATCTCGGAGTACAAGGGTATCTTCCACCTCATTTTTGGAACGAGGCTATTTAATTTTGATTTTCCGTTCAATTTTGGGCATTTTGGAAGCCTTTCACCCCCAGATTTTTGTAGTTGCCTGATTTATCAGGCACGATAGCCCAATAAATTGGGCAACTACATTTTAAACACCCTCATTCTAGTAGTGCGACCCTTTAGGGTCGTGCACGAGGCTACCCTGTGTAGTAATCTTCGCTACTACACAGGGCTAAAGCCTCGCACTACATTTTAAACACCCTCGGAACAAGCTCCACAATTTGAGGAGAGAAATGAGATTGCTTCGCTCCCCCTTCACCGAATTTACCCTGGGCGAGATTCTTCGGTCGCGGAGTTTACACTGAGCGAAGCCGAAGTGCTCCCTCAGAATGACACACTGCGAAGGAGCTCGCAATCACAAGGAAGGATACGATGTGATACTAATCCTATAAAACGAGTACAGTGGCTTGTCAAACAGTGAGCTTAAGGGATAAAATGCCAATATAATGATCGGATTTGAGCACCTGAAGAAACTCTCCCACACGTCTCCATCCAAGATAGTACTTCTAATAATTGATGGCGTAGGTGGATTGCCCCATCCCAAAACTGGCAAGACTGAGCTAGAGTCAGCGAAAAAACCAAATCTAGACCAGATAGCCAAGGAGTCAGTTTGTGGTCTTATCGACCCGGTAAGCCCAGGAATTACACCTGGGAGTGCGCCAGGACATCTAGCAATCTTTGGTTATGACCCTGTCAAATACAATATCGGGCGGGGAATCATCGAGGCTCTGGGAATAGACTTGGAGCTAAAGCCAGGGGATATCGCCGCTCGGGGCAACTTTTGCACTATTGATAGCAAAGGAATTATCACTGACAGGAGGGCAGGGCGAATCACCACAGAAAAGAATGCTGAGTTATGTCAGCTACTAAATAAAATTGCCATTGATGGAGTCGAAATCCTGGTTACGCCAGTGAAGGAGCATAGATTTGTGCTCATTCTTAGAGGCGAAGGATTATCACCTGAGCTAACAGATTCTGACCCGCAGCAAGTAGGCTTAGCACCCAAAAAGATAGAGGCTCTAGTACCACAAGCACAGAGAACTGCAGAAATAGCCAATGAGTTTGTCTCACAGGCGAGAGCCTGCTTAAAGAATGAATCTCTTGCCAACATGGTGCTTATGCGCGGCTTTTCCCAGCGTCCAGACATCCCCTCTATACCTGAAATCTATAAGCTAAAACCAGCTGCTATCGCCATATATCCCATGTATCGCGGTTTGGCCAGGCTGGTGGGAATGCAGATATTGCCAGCAGGCGGCAGTATAACAGACCAGCTAGAAAGCTTGCATCATCATTACAAGGACTACGATTTCTTCTTTATCCACTTTAAGGCAACTGATTCTAGAGGGGAGGATGGCGACTTCGAGGCTAAGGTTCGCGCCATTGAGGAAGTTGATGACGCTCTTCCTAACTTGCTCAACCAGAACCCAGATGTCCTGATTGTCACTGCAGACCATTCCACTCCAGCAATTTTAGCCATGCATAGCTGGCACTCGGTTCCCTTCATGCTGAGGTCAAGATGGTGTCGTCCTGACGATGTAACTGAGTTCTCAGAACGAGCTTGCCTTGCCGGCGGCATGGGTCGCTTTCCCGCCGTGGATATCATGCCCCTGGCCATGGCTAACGCCTTGAAACTGGATAAGTTTGGTGCCTAGCAAAGCTAAATAAAAGATTAAAATGCAAAAGGCAAAGATGCAAAGCAAAAGTCAAAAGTTTTTAAGTTTTGACCTGTAATTTTGATTTTTTATCTTTGAGATTTGATTTCAAGCAAGCCTTCC
>WJOY01000028.1 GCA_009619075.1 Dehalococcoidia bacterium | reverse complement strand
AGTTACAATTTGGTGTAGCAGGAGAAGATAGCCCTGAGCATCCTCTTGCTCCCTGAATAAAGCGTAAGGGGTCTTGCCTGTGGCATCATCTACAGCTCCCACCAGAGTTAGCCAGGGGCCTCTCCCCTCCAGCCAATCATGGCGACTGCCATCTGTCTGCAGCAGCATCCCCTCTTGAGGGTAACGCTCCCTGCGACTGCAGTGCTTCGGCGGGCGTCTCTTTCTGGGACTCCTTACCCCAGCCTTAAGGAGAATGCGGCGCACGGAGGAGCGAGAGAGAGCGATGCTTTCTCGCTCAGCTAGAAGCTCAGCAAAGTGCTGATTGTTGCAGCCAGCGTAAGTTCTCTGTCCCAGATCCAATATCTGCTTCCTCACACTCTCGTCCAGAGCATTGTGAGGCTTTCTTCCCCGATTGCCATACGCTAATGCCGCAGCGCCCTCCTTTCTGTACACCGCTAAAATTCTTCTCACATGACGTAAGGACAGACCTAATACCTCAGCTGCTTCCCTGCCTATCATCTTACCCTTCTCCATTTGATTTAACACCACCAACCTCTTCTGTTCTCTCCTGTTCAATGTCACCATCTCCTTCATGGGTGACATTTTCCCTGAACAGTTACAGGGTGACAAAATCGTAGAACATTAACAGCCCAAATTTGTTTAGTTGACCTTTATTATTCTCTTATGTTAAAATGAAAACTTGGCGTCTACTGAAAAGTAAAAAAGGTTATAGGTCTAAGAAAGTCGGCTAGTTGAAGCCGGGTAGGATTTTCGAAAGTAAGTAGGCCGGTATAATAACTAGGCGGCTTTTTGATTGCCTAAAATATCAAGGGTTGTAGAAATGTCAACAGTTAATCAGCTTGTTCGCAAGGGGCGACGAAAGCCTGGCAAGCGAATTAAGGCTTTAGCGTTGCGTCTTAGGTATAATGCTATGAAAGGCGAGAGCAAGTGGACTCGAGGGTCGCCTCAGAAACGAGGCGTTTGCATTCAGGTTAAGACTGTTACGCCGAAAAAGCCTAACTCAGCACTGCGTAAGGTTGCCCGTGTAAGGTTAACTAATGGTATGGAAGTGAATGCTTACATTCCTGGCGAAGGGCATAACTTACAGGAGAGGTCGATAGTTTTGATTCGAGGAGGCAGAGTTAAGGATGTTCCTGGAATTCGCTATCATATTATTCGTGGCACTTTGGATGCTGAGGGAGTGGCTAACCGGAAACGAGGCCGCAGTGGGTATGGCTCTAAGAAACCTGAAAAGTAGCGAGGGTATTAAATGCCAAGGAGAGCTGGGAAAGTAGTAAAAAGAGTGATAGCTCCTGATGCTAAATATGGTAGCCTCACGGTGGCTAAATTTATTAATAAGATTATGCTGAGAGGGCAAAAAGCTACAGCTGAGCGTATTGCCTATGATGCCCTGTTGATTACTGCTCAGCAACTCAATAGCGCTCCTGTGGAAGCTTTGGAACAGGCGATTGGGAATGCCACGCCGCTGCTTATGGTTAAGCCACGTCGTGTTGGCGGTGCTACTTATCAGGTCCCCGTTGAGACAGAAAGAGGCCGTGGGCGCTCTCTGGCCATGCGCTGGCTCGTCACCTCGGCGCGGGCGCGTAGCGGAAAGTCTATGGCGGAGAAGTTAGCAGCTGAGTTAACCGACGCTGCTCAGGGCCAAGGAGCAACAATTAAGAAACGCGAGAATCTTCATAGGATGGCTGAGGCTAACAAAGCCTTTGTTCATTATCGCTGGTGAGAAATTAGAGTGAAAGCGGTACTCGAGGTAAAGGATAAGCTTATGTCACGAACTTTCCCTTTAGAAGAGATACGAAATATAGGAATCATTGCTCATATAGATGCTGGCAAAACTACCACCACAGAGAGGATTCTTTATCACACCGGGCGTACTTATAAGATCGGCGAGGTGGATGAAGGAACAGCGGTGATGGATTGGATGCAGCAAGAGCGGGAACGTGGCATTACCATTACTTCGGCAGCTACCACTTGCCACTGGCGCCAGCAACGCATCAATATCATCGATACCCCTGGACATGTGGACTTCACTGCTGAGGTGGAACGTAGCCTTCGGGTATTGGATGGTGGGGTTGTGATTCTTGATGCTGTGGCTGGAGTAGAAGCTCAATCGGAGGCAGTGTGGCGCCAAGCAGATAAGTACAATGTAGCCAGGATTTGCTTTATTAATAAGATGGATAGGGTTGGTGCTGATTTTTATCGCGCCGTCACTATGATCGAGAAACGATTGCGAGCCAAGGTTTTACCCATACAGCTTCCTTTGGGTGCTGAGAGTTCCTTCCGAGGGATTATCGACATTGTGGAGAACAAAGCAATTACTTTTCCCGAAGATCCTTATCTGATGCCAGTGGAGGAAGCTATACCGGAAGGTGATAAAACTGTTGTGGCTAAATACCGCCAAGCGCTCATGGAAAAATTAGCTGAAAGCGATGACCAGATCATGCTTAAGTATCTTGAGGGTCAAGAAATTCCTGTTTCTCAACTCAAAACAGTGGTAAGAAGATTGACCATAGCTAACCAGATAGTGCCTATTCTTTGCGGCAGTGCTTTGAGAGGTAAGGGAATTCAACCTTTGCTTGATGCTATTGTAGACTATCTCCCTTCGCCTTTGGATATTCCCTCCGCGTGTGCTATAAATCCCAGAGATGGAAAAAAAATCTTTTGTCGCACAAGCGACGATGAACCCCTTTCAGCTTTAGCCTTTAAGGTTGTTTCCGATCCGTTTATGGGCAGGTTAACCTACCTACGCATATATTCGGGCAAGGTAAAGGCTGGGGCACAGGTTATTAATGTTTCCAAGGGAGAGAGAGAACGTTTGGGAAGGTTGTATCTTATGCACGCCAGTCGTCGCGAAGAGGTCGATGAAGCTGATACTGGCAGCATTGTAGCTACTGTGGGGCTTAGGAGGACGTCTACAGGAGATACCCTTTGTGATGCTGCTCGACCTGTGCTTTTTGAATCCATCCATTTCTCTGAGCCGATACTTTCAATGGCCATCGAGCCCAAGAGAAAAACAGACCAAGATAAGTTAGCTGATGTTCTAGCTAAACTTGCTGAGGAGGATCCTACCTTTAAGGTTCACAGTAACCCAGAAACAGGTCAAGTTCTCATTTCAGGGATGGGTGAATTGCACCTTGAGGTATTGGCGGAGCGCATGTTTCGTGAGTTTGGTGTGAAGGTAAAAATTGGCAAGCCTCAAGTAGCTTATAAAGAGACGATTACTCTATCTGTAGAATCTGAGGGGAGATTTATTCGCCAATCTGGTGGCAAAGGTCAGTATGGGCATGTCTGGCTTAGACTTGAGCCTGGTGAGCGAGGCAGTGGTTTCGAGTTTTGTGACCAAATTCGAAGCGGAGCTGTGCCCAAAGAATTTATCCCTGCAGTGGGAATTGGGGTTAAGGAGGCTTTGCAAAGCGGACAATTGACTGGGTATCCTATAGTAGATATTAAAGTGATTTTGTATGATGGCAGTTTCCACGAGGTTGATTCCTCAGATCTGGCTTTTAAGATAGCAGGTTCCATGGCAGTGAAGCGTGGTGTAGCTAAAGCCAAGCCAATACTCTTGGAACCAATTATGAAGGTGGAGGTATTAGTTCCGGCTCAATCCTTGGGAGATGTCATTAGCGATTTAAATTCCCGAAGAGCTCACATTGATAGCATTGAGACTAGTGAAGATCCCTGTGTTATTCGCTGTTTTATTCCCTTAGCGAAAACTTTTGGCCTTATTGGTGACTTGAGGTCTCTCAGTCAAGGGAGAGCAACTTATACTATGGAATTTTATCGTTATGAAGAGTTGCCCCCCAGTTTAACCGGGCAAATTGTGGCCAGTGCTAGGTAGATGAGTAGTCAGAAAGTTCGCGTCAAAATCAAAGGTTTTGATCATAGGTTAGTTGACCAGGCGGTAAGGCAGATAGTGGAAGCGGTGGAACGTAGTGGAGCCATAGTTGTTGGCCCGGTGCCTTTACCTACGCATATAGAGAAATTTTGTGTCATCCGCTCTCCAAACATTGATAAGGATTCGAGGGAGCAATTTGAAATTCGCACTCACAAACGGCTGATCGATATTTTGCAGCCAACTTCTAAAACTATAGACGCTTTGACCCAAATCAATTTGGCTTCTGGTGTGGAGATAGATATCAAGTTATAAAAAGAAATAAAAAAGCAAAATGAAAAATGCAAAAGTTTTGAATTTTGAATTATAATTTTGATCTTTGCATTTTAATTTTTGAGTTTGAAATGTTAGGTATTATTGGTAGAAAAGTTGGTATGACACGGCTATTCCGCGAGGATGGAGTGGCAGTAGCAGTAACTGCCGTCGAAGCTGGACCTTGCTTTGTTACCCAGGTAAAAAGCCAGGCTAAAGATGGTTATAACGCTATCCAGCTAGGTTTTGGGGAAGCTAAGCGTCTCAATGCTCCACAAAGAGGACATCTTCAGGGGATAGACAAGGTTAGGCATCTCCATGAATTTAGAACTGAGGATGTAAGTTCAGTTAAGCGCGGTGATAAAGTGGATGTCAGCCTCCTGAACCCGGGTGACTTTGTAAATATAAGCGGCTTATCCAAAGGGAAGGGCTTTGCTGGCGTGGTGAAGCGCCACCATTTTGCTGGTGGGCCAAAAACTCATGGGCAATCTGACCGCCATCGTGCTCCTGGTTCTATTGGTGCCACTACATTTCCTGGTCGAGTGCTTAAGGGGATGCGCATGGCTGGGCATATGGGAGATAGGAAAACTACGGTACATAATCTTGAAGTGGTAGGGGTTGACATAAGCCGTAACTTACTTCTGATCGAAGGAGCAGTGCCTGGGGCCAGGAAAGGGTTGCTAATTATTGAAAAGGTGGGGAAGTAGAAAATGCGAGTTCCTGTTTATAGTTTAAAGGGTGAGGTTGTTGACCAAGTGGAGCTTGGTGAGGATGTTTTTGGCATTTCCTTTAATGAAGCAGTGGTTCATCAGGCAATGGTGAGGCAGCTAGCTAATAAGCGTCACGGAACCGCATCTACGAAGACGAGGGGTGAAGTTAAGGGAAGTACAAGGAAACTTTTTTCCCAGAAGCATACCGGCAGGGCGAGGAGGGGAGATATAAAATCACCCCTGCTCAGGGGCGGAGGAGTAGTTTTTGGGCCTAAACCGCGGTCATATTATCAATCCATGCCTAAGAAGATGAGGCGCTTAGCCTTAAAGTGTGTTCTTTCCTCTAAAGCTAGAGAGAAGGACATGAAGGTGATAGAAGAGCTTGCCTTTGAAATGTCACGGACGAAAGACGTGGTTGATATTCTGTCGGCACTTGATGTTGATTCCACTGCTTTAATTGTTACTGAGCATTCCAATCGTAATGTAGTTAAATCGGCTCGTAATTTAGCTAATTCTAAAGTCCTGCCTTCCGCTCTAATTAACGTATTGGATTTACTTTCTTATAAAACGCTAATAATTACTGTTCCTGCGCTACGTAATATAGAGAGAATCTGGGGGCGAGAGGTAATTAAAAATGCATCTTTATGAGGTGTTGCGTCGTCCTTTAATTACGGAGAAAGCTACCTTGCTTAAGGAAGGGAATAAATATGTCTTTGAGGTGGCTAAGGAAGCTACTAAGCCTCAGATTAAGGAGGCAGTGGAGAAAGCTTTTTTGGTGGAGGTAGTTAAGGTTAATATAATAGCTGTTTCAGGGAAGACGAAGAGAATGGGTAGGCGAGAAGTGACAAGCCCATCTTGGAAGAAAGCGATAGTTAGCTTAGAGCCAGAAAATAAAATCACCTTTTTTGAAGGTGTTTAATAGGAGCAGTCAGCAATTAGCTGAAAACTGATAGGTGAAGGCTAATATCTGATGAAGGACGGGAGGTTACCCATTGGGATCAGTTGTTAAGTGGAGAAAGAAAAAAATGTCGAAGCATCAACATAAGAAGCTTCTTAAGAAGACTCGTTGGCAAAGAAGGCATCCGTAAGGAAGAATTGGAGATTGGGTAGCAATGTTGAAGACTTATAAGCCGACTTCTCCAAGCAGGAGAGGAAAGGTTGGTGCCACTTTTGAGGAGTTAAGCAAGGTGGCTCCTGAGAAGTCCTTGCTTGTATCATTGAAAAGAAAGGCGGGACGCAATAACCGCGGCGTGATAACGGTGCGTCATCGAGGTGGGGGAAGTAAGCGCAAACTTCGTATTATCGATTTTAAGAGAGATAAGATTGGTATCCCCGGGAAGGTAGCCTCTATTGA
>WJOY01000032.1 GCA_009619075.1 Dehalococcoidia bacterium | reverse complement strand
GGTTTGGGCTGAAGCTACTGGTGGGAACAACCCTTTAGGTTGGATGCCGGAGAGGTATATAGGAAAAAGGCTAGGGTTTTACGAAGTTGAAGATAAAGCTATAATTGTGGTGGAGCCACCTGATAAACCTTCCACTACTGTTACCAAAGGGGGTGGCAGCACCGGAATTCACATATCTCCCTTCTTCAGCGTGTTGGCAATGATGTGGTTTCTTTCCCTATTTCGCAGGCGAAGGCGAAGGTGAAGTTGGCTCAGTGCTTTTCTTGGGGTGAACTAAGTTTGGGTTCTTGTATTGCCGGTACAGCAAGCGACCCCGAGGGGATTCGAACCCCTGATCTCCACCGTGACAGGGTGGCATGTTAAAACCGCTACACCACGGGGCCATTAGTAGGAACTTTTCAAAGCTAAGTCTATCAGGGGAAACTTTGTGCTGTCAAGCAAAGCAGTATGCTTGACAGAACTTATCTGAGAAAGCAGAATATCAGAGCATAAGATTAAGAAATTAGGATAAGAAAGGGATAAACGATGCCTAGAATGGGTAAATCCTGGACAGTGAGAGTTCGTGGCAGGAAGCATACTGTGGAAGTTAAGCGCAAGCCCTGGCTTGCGATAGGGGTAGTGGAGGTTGATGGTGAGCGAGTGGGGATGTTCCCGGCTAAAGCGCTCTCAATAGGAATATCACTTTTTCCCAAGCCGGAAGTTAACTTTGAAGTTTCTGGTGTTCCTTGTGTGCTAAAGGTACAGCCTGGCATGTTCACATATGACTATGAGCTTTATGTTGATGAGAAGCTTGTGGAGCCTGATGTAGTGTGAAAGCCCTTCGCGCTAGCGTCTCAATAAATAGTGATAAGCAAATATGAAAATACTAGTTACCAACGATGATGGCATAGCTGCTCCGGGGCTTTGGGTATTGGCAAAGGAACTTCAGAGGATAGGGCAGGTGGTGGTGGTAGCTCCTCATCAGGAGCAAAGCGGGGTGGGAACCTCTATTAGTCTTCATCGAGCTATCAAAGTAAGTAAAATAGAGCCGAAGGTAGAAGGGGTAGAGGTTTACTCGGTGGAGGGCACGCCGGCTGATGGTGTCATCATAGCTGTTAAGTTGTTGTTTCCCGGGGAGATAGCGCTGGTTGTTTCTGGCATTAATAGAGGGCCTAATATAGGTCGCGATATCTTTGTCTCAGGCACTGTGGGTGCTGCCCTCCA
Organism: Dehalococcoidia bacterium; assembly: GCA_009619075.1. Taxonomy (GTDB): domain Bacteria; phylum Chloroflexota; class Dehalococcoidia; order GIF9; family AB-539-J10; genus 20-14-all-45-10. Next base: position 15,546 of record WJOY01000032.1, on the reverse strand, counting down.
GGGTTATTTGCATGCTATCCCATCCATAGCTATCTCGATGAATGCCTATGAGGACTTAAATTTTGATACTGCTGCCAAGCTAGCAGCTTTGCTAGCTGCCAAGGTCAAGGACGGGAGCTTGCCAAATAAAGTCCTGTTAAATGTTAACCTGCCTAACCTGGAGGTAAGTGAAATTGGAGGGGTAGAGATTACCAGGCTGAGCGAGCAAAGTTATTGTGATATGGTAGAAAGGGAACAGGATAGTGAAGAGGGGTATTACCGTATTATGCGCTGTGGAGATTTACATCATAATAAACTTGGCAGCGATATGTGGGCTTTACAGCTAGATAGGATCTCTATCACTCCACTATTTGATAGTTCTACTGCTGACTCCCTGCAGCATTGTCTTCAAGAGCTGGCGCCTGTCATTTATAACGAGCTCCACAGCTAAAAATCATCCAGTTCAGATAGATAGGTGAAACTCGGGCGGTTTCTTATGCCTTTGTGAGAGCAAGGCGGGGATGAACCCCGCCACTACGGTTGGTTCATCTTTCACCCTCACCTTAATCCTCTCCCATCAAGGGAGAGGAAGCGCTGAAGTAGTGTGGTAGATTCATAATGGTTCTCTCTCCCCTCGCGGGAGAGAGTTAGAGTGAGGGGGATACAGAAGCGACTTGTAGGGTCGGGGCTTGTCCCCGACCAAGGTAAGGCGGTCTAGTAATCTCAGGGATTGTGGAGCTTGTTCTAGGCTCACTTCGGACTATCCTGCTGATGGCAAGACGAGGAGACAAAATGTCACCAACCGTGTGAATGAGCACAAGCTATTGACGAGATACAAAAAATGTGCTAGTATCAAAGTTAGCCACTGACCTTTGAAGGCAGTGAGCTTGAAGTTAGGATAGGTAAGGAATTCCCGCTTGGATCGGCAACGACCGAGACGATGGAAAAGGCTAATTGTGGACCCTCTCGGCAATACCGAGAGGGTTTCTTATTGAGGTTTGTTATGCGTAGCTCTATAACTGATGGAGAAGTGTTAAAAGTTGGCTTTGTTGGCGCTGGAACGGTGGGCACAGCCTTAGCAGTAAGGCTTTTTCAAAGGGGATGCCCGGTAATGGCTGTATCCAGCCGAAATCTTAGCTCAACACAAAAGCTGGCCAGGCTAGTGGCCGATTGTCGAGTTTGCCAAACAGCTCAGGAAGTAGCCGATGTTGCTGAATTAATCTTCATCACCACCCCTGATGATGTTATCCCTGAAATAGCTAGCGAAGTTAAATGGCATAAAGGACAGAATGTCATACATTGCAGTGGCGCTCACTCTATTGACATTCTGGAGCCAGCTAGGCGACTTGGGGCCAATGTGGGTTCTTTCCATCCGCTACAAACTTTTGCCAGTGTTCGTGAGGCTATGGATAATCTGCCTGGTTCCACCTTTGTGGTAGAGGCCGAAGAGCCTCTGCTATCAAGACTGAAAAAGTTAGCTTCTCTCTTGAATGGCAATTGGGTGGAACTTAAGCCGGGAGACAAGGTGTTATATCATGTAGCAGCTGTTTTTGTCTCTAACTACTTAGTAACCTTGGTCAAGTTAGCCCTGGATTTGTGGCAAGGTTTTGGAGTGCCACCAAAGGAGGCAGCGAGGGCTTTGCTTCCCTTGCTTAGAGGGACAGTGAATAATATTGACAATGTTGGCTTACCTGATTGCCTTACTGGACCCATCGCCCGTGGTGACTTAGGCACCATAAGCAAGCATCTAAATGCACTTGAGGCTAGAAACTCTTCATTGCTAACTACCTATAAAGATTTAGGGTTTCAAACCATTCCCATTGCTTTAGCCAAAGGTAGGATTGATGAAAGCAGGGCGCAAGAGTTAAAGGTTTTGTTTTCCTTACCGGAAACTTTATACGAGGCTTTTTAAAAAGTAGTGCGAGGCTTAAGCACTGTGTAGTAGCGAAGATTACTACACGGGGTAGCCTCGTGCTGCACGACCCTAAAGGGTCGCACTACAAAATTTGGAGGTGAAAATTTTCCCGGATAATCGAAACGAAGCTGAATCCAAAGCTAGAACAAAATTAAACACGCTGTATACCTAAAGGGGGCAAGAATGAGGACCATGCTGAAAAGTAAAATTCACCGAGCTCGAGTTACCCAGGTCAATTTAGATTATGAGGGCAGCATTACTATTGATAAATTGCTTATGGAAGCCAGCGATATCTTGCCTAATGAGCAGGTGGAAGTGCTGAATATTAATAATGGAGCTCGGTTTAGCACTTATGCTATTGAGGGCGAGGCAAATTCAGGAGTGATTGGGATTAATGGTGCTGCCGCCAGACTTGTGGCTAAAGGAGACATGATTATCATCCTTTCTTATTGCCAGCTTCCCGATGATGAGGCTATAGCTATGGAGCCAACTATGATTTATGCAGATGAGAAAAATAGGGTCATCGAGCCCTCACCTATAGTCCCTCTCTCTGGACGGGAAATGTAAATAAAAGATTAAAATGCAAAAATACAGAGCAAGATTTAAAAAGTTTTACATTTTGAGTTGTCACTTTGATTTTTTATCTTTGACTTTTAATTTTTAAGGAAGGAGTGAAGGAATGCGAGTTACTATCAGCGAAATAAAAGAAATGAAGCAGAGGCAGGAAAAGATACCTATGCTTACTGCTTACGATTATATAACTGCCAAGATGCTTGACGAAGCTGGTGTGCCCTTGATATTGGTTGGTGATAGCCTGGGGATGGTGATGTTAGGTTATGAGTCAACCATACCAGTGACCATGGAGGAGATGCTACACCACACAAAAGCTGTGGTCAGGGGTGCTAAGAAGGCCTTGGTGATAGGAGATATGCCTTTCATGACCTATCATGTCAGTATCTCTGAGGCTTTACATAATGCCGGGCGCTTCATTCAGGAAGGCGGAGCGCAGGCGGTTAAGCTGGAGGGAGGTGAGGTGGTTGCTGAATCGGTGAAGCGTATTGTTGATTGTGGCATCCCGGTTATGGGGCATATCGGGTTTACTCCACAATCCATACATCAGCTAGGTGGCTTTAAGGTGCAAGGGAAAACGCCAGAGGTAGCTAAGAGACTGCTTAAAGATGCTCAAGTTTTGGAGGAAGCTGGTGTTTTTGCTATCGTTTTAGAATGTGTTCCAGCGCCTCTTTCCAAGCTGATTACTCAGAGGGCAGGTATTCCCACCATTGGTATTGGAGCTGGACCTGATTGTGATGGTCAGGTTCAAGTGATTAGCGATATTCTGGGTCTTTACACTGATTTTGTACCGAAACATGCTAAGCGGTATGCCAAATTGGCTGAGGAAATAAAGGTCGCTGTCTCTGATTATGTAGCTGAAGTTAAGTCTGTTAGTTTCCCCACTGTGGAACAGAGCTACACCATGGATGAAAGCATCCTTAAACAGCTAATGGCTGATAGCTAACAGCTAACAGTATGCAAGTAATAAAAACAATCGCCGATTCCTCCTGTTATTCTGAACGTAGTGGCGGAGTTCATCTCCGCCTCGGTCGGGGACAAGCCCCGACCCTACAAGTCGCTTCTGTATCCCCCCTCACTCTAACTCTCTCCCGCGAGGGGAGAGAGGACCATTATGAATCCACCGCACTACTTCAGTGTCTCCTCTCATGTAATGAAGTTTCTTTTCCTTACAAGAGAGGATTAAGGTGAGGGTGAAAGTGGAAGTAGTAAGAACAATCGCCGAGCTAAGGGAATTAAGGCGCTGCCTTACCGGCTCAGTTGGCTTTGTGCCCACCATGGGCTATCTTCACGAAGGTCATTTAGCTCTAGTGAAACATGCCAGAGCGGAAAATGCTATCGTTGTGGTTAGCATTTTTGTCAATCCTACCCAGTTTGGCCCCAGCGAAGATCTTGGCACTTATCCGCGAGACCTCGACCGTGATTTGAAGCTATTGGAGAAAGAGAAAACGGATATCGTTTTTGTGCCTTTTGAGGAAGAGATGTATCTATCTGAGTTTAGCACCTGGGTGGATGTGGAGAAAGTGACCGAGCGTCTTGAGGGAGCCTCACGCCCGGGGCATTTCAGGGGGGTGGCTACAGTAGTGGCCAAGCTATTCAACATCGTCCAGCCAACCAAAGCTTACTTTGGGCAGAAGGATGCCCAGCAAGCAATTATTATCAAGAGAATGGTGACTGACCTTAATATGATGGTAGAGATTGTAGTTGTGCCTACAGTCAGGGAAAGGGATGGCCTGGCTATGAGCAGCCGCAATACCTATCTCAGTCCTAAGGAGCGCCAAGCAGCCACTGTTCTATTTAGGGCGCTCTCCCTAGCCAAGCAATTATGGCAAGGCGGAGAAAAAGACGCCGACGAGATTCGCCAGCAAATGATCTCGCTTATTCAGAGGGAACCTCTAGCCAAAATTGGCTATGTCAGCATTGCCAATGTCGATACGTTAGAAGAGCTAAAAGTGATTGACCGCCCGACCTTAGCTTCTTTAGCCGTCAGAATAGGCCAGACAAGATTGATAGACAATATGACTCTGGAATAGATATCCTATTTTGCCTCCAGTTCCTCTGCACAGCAGGCTCCTTATAGTATTCCGCTCTCCCGCTGTTTTAAGTATTGAACTATCTGGTCTACAAAATCTGTGCTCTTCTCGAATATCTCCTCAGCTTCACCTTTAGATATTACGAGGGTATACTCATAATCTCCTAACTGCCTTTTCTCAAACGCCCTATTTAGTTCTTTACCCATCTCCTTTGAGAAAATGTGAGTCTTAATGAAGTGCTCTCCGAAAGCGGAAACCACGCCTTTATGGGATGAAAATGACAGACCTCTTGTGAGCAACATGGCTTCAGCACACTAAAACATGGCATAGTATGCCCTAGAAACTGAAGACTCAAAATCACCCTCTTCAATGAGTACCTTGGCACTTCTAAGATATTTCTTTGCTCTTTCGATGAGGGATTCTACCTCTTTCACGCCGGCACTCCTTCCCTTCGCACATTCATAAGCAGCGGGCTATTCACAGCAGAATAATCATTTTCAGATACAGGATAAATGGATAACAGCACCACGTGTTTTAAATTTATCTCCGTAATTATGTCTATCATCCTGTCTATTTCCTTTCCAGGAATGACATCTCCTTCCAGAGTTATGACCAGGTCTATGTCAGAACTCTCTGTAGCCTCGCCTCTTGCCCACGAGCCATGCAGGATTATGTTTCTTAATCTCTTGCCATATAGTTTCTCAACTTCTGCTCTAAATTCCTTGAGAACCTCTTCGATCTTCATAGTAGCCTCCCCACATTCTATGCCAATCTACGATAATACTATGAAAGGTGTCGCTGTTGCTAGTGTCGGTGCCGGAACAGTTAAGGCAGTTAGAGCTGAACAGCCATCCAGCTCTGGCCTCCCTAGCTGTCAGGGTAGGCAGAACGAGATTGATAGATAACATACTTCTGGGTCGAACTATTCCTTGATTAGCACCAGTAGTCCTATCATGGCCAGGAAAGCCAGGGCGGAGCCAAATAAGAAAGGAGCTGCTGGGTTAACGACTTGCCATAGCCAGCCGGCAATAAGGCTTGCGGGGAGTAAGGTAATCCCTACTACACCGTGGAAAAGGCCATAGGCGGTTCCCCTTTTCTCCGCGGGTACTAAATCGGCCACAAAGGCACGGGCTACCCCCTCAGCTAATCCATAGTAAACTCCGTAGAGACCGAACAGGAGCCATAATTGCCATGAAGCTTCTGGCGAAGCCAGGGCAAAGCCAAGGTAAACCAGGGTGTAAATTAGCCAGCCAGATAGGATGACTCTCTTTCTGCCCAGCTTGTCTGATAGCATACCCGCTGGTGTGGATATAGAGGCATAGATAAAATTGAACAGCAGCAACATGAGAAGTATGTGAAGGACAGGATTGCCCAGGTTCTGGGCTCGAAGGACAAGGAAAGCATCGCTGGAGTTGCCCAAAGTAAACAGAAAAATGATGCCCAGGAAAATCTTGAATCGTCTATCAAAGCCAGAGAGCAAACCACCAAGTTTGGCTATAGGGGAGACACCTCTCGGTGTTTCCTTTTTAGGCTCCTGAACAAAGAAGAATACGAATAGAGCCAGCACTGCGGGAATAACGCCGATTAACACCAGTTGCTGGTAGGTGCCTCTAGTAAGTGCCCAGTTCTTACCCTGGCAGAGGAGGACAACAATTACCGCTGAGATGATGCCCACAGCGGCCCCGAAGGTATCCATGGCACGATGGAGGCCAAAGCCCTTGCCTCTTTGCTCCGGTGTTAAGGAATCAGCTACTAAAGCATCCCGGGGAGCGGTGCGAATGCCCTTGCCCACCCTATCGGCAAACCTCACCCCGAAGGCTATACCCCAGGTTGTGGCGATATACATAAAAGGCTTGGCGACGGTAGATAGTCCGTAACCCAGAATAGTCAAAGATTTTCTCTTCCCCAGTTTATCGCTGAGCCAACCGCTGAAGATTCTAACTAGGGAAGCTATGCTTCCAGCCGCCCCTTCAATCAAGCCAATAATCGTGGTGGGTGTATGAAGCACATTGAACAAAAACAAGGAGAAGATAGGGAAAATCATCTCACTGCTAACGTCGGTGAGAAAGCTGACCAGTCCCAGGAAAAACACATTGGGGTTAAGCCCGAAGATTTGTTTTTGTTTCATAGTTATTCGAATTTGCTTTAAGAAAGCCCGAACTAGTATAATATTTAATAGTACCAAGATAAATAGCTAAGCCAAATCTAGCTTTATTTGACATTGGGTAATATGGTAATGTATAATGTTTGTTTTGTTACCAGTCATATTCAGTACTTTAAAAATTGAATAGGTTCTGTGTTCAGCCTGATGTAAGTCAAGGGAAAAAGGGCGTAGGGTGGATGCCTTGGCATCAGTGGCCGAAGAAGGGCGTGGCAAGACTGCGAAAAGCCTCAGGGAGCTGTCTAGCTAGCTTAGCTGGGGATTCCCGAATGGAGCAATCCGCTTGGGTGAAACCCAAGCACTCGCTTTAAGCGAGGGGGAACCGGGTGAACTGAAACATCTAAGTAACCCGAGGAAGAGAAATCAAAAGAGATTCCCTAAGTAGTGGCGAACGAAAGGGGAAGAGCCCAAACCAAGGTAGCTAAGTGGACTTGGATCCTAAGCTATCTTGGGGTTGTAAGGCACGAGGAGCAGATTCCGAGGTCTGCTACAGAGTTACAAAACTTCATCTTAGCCAAATGCTTCTGGAAAGGGCAACTATAGAAGGTGAGAGTCCGGTAGGCGAAAAGAGTGAAGTCTCTGCTTGTGTTCTTGAGTACCACGGGACACGTGGAATCCTGTGGGAAGCTGGGGGGACCACCCTCCAAGGCTAAATACTGCTGATGACCGATAGTGAACCAGTACCGTGAGGGAAAGGTGAAAAGCACCCCGGGAGGGGAGTGAAATAGAATCTGAAACCCTATGCCTACAAGCAGTCAGAGGTTCGTTTCGGCGGACTAATGGCGTGCCTATTGGAGAATGAACCGACGAGTTGATTTATGTGGCTAGGTTAAGCAACTTAGTTGCGGAGCCGAAGCGAAAGCAAGTCCGAATAGGGCGCTGCTCAGCTTAGCTGAGCGGGTCGCATGGATCAGACCCGAAACCGAGTGATCTACCCATGGCCAGAGTGAAGCTCAAGTAAAATTGAGTGGAGGCTCGAACTTGTGAGTGAAGCAAAACTCTAGGATGAGCTGTGGGTAGTGCAGGTGAAATGCCAATCGAACTCGGAGATAGCTGGTTCTCCCCGAAATGCATTTAGGTGCAGCCTCAGGAAGTAATTTATGGAGGTAGAGCTCTGGATGGGCTTGGGACCGTGAGGTTTCCGTGTTCAACCAAACTGCAAATGCCATAAATGTAATCCTGGGAGTGAGACTGTGGAGGATAAGCTCCATAGTCGAGAGGGAAACAGCCCAGACCATCAGCTAAGGTCCCTAAATACAGGCTAAGTGGGAAAGGAAGTGGTGTTGCTAAAACAGCCAGGAGGTTAGCTTAGAAGCAGCCATCCTTTAAAGAGTGCGTAATAGCTCACTGGTCGAGTGATACTGCACCGACAATTTAACGGGGCTTAAGTCTGTTACCGAAGCTATGGCATTGCCTTTAAGGCAATGGGTAGGGGAGCGTTGTCAAAGCTGAGAAGCCGTGGCGTGAGCCATAGTGGAGCTATGACAAGTGAGAATGTCGGTATGAGTAGCGTAAAGGCATGTGAAAACCATGCCCACCGTAAACCTAAGGTTTCCTATGCAACGTCAATCGGCATAGGGTTAGTCAGGCCTAAGCCAAACCCTAATGGGGTAGGCGATGGATAGTAGGTTAATATTCCTACACCGCTTAGCCTTTATTTTAAGGCAAAGGGGGGACACAGGAAGGTAGGTTGAGCATGCCTAATGGACATGGTGTGTTCCCAACTCAAGGTGCATCGGGGCAGGCAAATCCACCCTGATATTAAGCTAAGGGGAGGGAGAATTTGAGGGGCAACCCGAGATAACTCAACTGAGCCTACACTGTCAAGAAAAGCCTCGTTGCTAAAATGCTAAGCGCCTGTACCGCAAACCGCCACTGGTAGGTGGGGATAAGAGTCCCAAGGTGTTCGAGAGAACCCTCGTTAAGGAACTCGGCAATTTTACCCCGTAACTTTGGGAGAAGGGGGCCCGTCTGAGAAGGCGGGGACACAAAATTGGCCCAGGCGACTGTTTAACAAAAACATAGGTCTCTGCTAAAGCGAAAAAGCTGAAATATAGGGGCTGATACCTGCCCGGTGCCAGAAGGTTAAGGGGAGAGGTTAGGATGGTGACATTCAAAGCCTTGAACTGAAGCCCTGGTGAACGGCGGCCGTAACTATAACGGTCCTAAGGTAGCGAAATCCCTTGTCGGGTAAGTTCCGACCCGCACGAATGGTGTAACGATCTGGGCGCTGTCTCAACGAGGGACTCGGTGAAATTGAAGTGGGGGTGCAGATGCCCTCTACCCGCGACAGGACAAAAAGACCCTGGCAGCTTTACTATAGCTTGGCACTGAGCTTAGGCTGAGCATGTGTAGGATAGGTGGGAGGCTAAGAAGCTGGGGCGTCAGCCTCGGTGGAGCCAACGGTGAAATACCACTCTTGTTCAGTTTTGGTTCTAACCCGTTGCAAGACGGGGACAATGTCTGGTGGGTAGTTTGACTGGGGCGGTTGCCTCCTAAAAGGTAACGGAGGCGTCCAAAGGTTCCCTCAGCACGGATGGAAATCGTGTGTTGAGTGCATTGGCATAAGGGAGCTTAACTGTGAGACCTACAAGTCGAGCAGAGACGAAAGTCGGGCAAAGTGATCCCACGGCCCCGTGTGGAAGGGCCGTGGCTTATCGGATAAAAGCTACGCCAGGGATAACAGGCTTATCTTGCCCAAGAGTTCATATCGACGGCAAGGTTTGGCACCTCGATGTCGGCTCATCGCATCCTGGGGCTGGAGAAGGTCCCAAGGGTTGGGCTGTTCGCCCATTAAAGCGGTACGCGAGCTGGGTTCAAACCGTCGTGAGACAGGTTGGTCTCTATCCGTCGTGGGCGCTGGAGATTTGAGGGGAGCTCTCCTCAGTACGAGAGGATCAGGAGGGACAGACCTCTGGTGTGCCAGTTGTTGCGCCAGCAGCAGTGCTGGGTAGCCAAGTCTGGAGGGGATAAGCGCTGAAAGCATCTAAGTGCGAAGCCCACCCCAAGATAAGATCTCCCACCGGGTTAACCGGGTAAGGCCGCAAGTAGACTACTTGCTTGATAGGCGGCGTGTGTAAGCGGAGTAATCCGTTTAGCTAAGCCGTACTAATGGCCGAGGCCTTGACCTACATCAGGCTGAGCACAAAACCTTTTATATAGTTGCCACAAAAATCGCAGATTTTGTGGGTTTTTGTCGCGGGGTAGAGCAGTGGAAGCTCGTCGGGCTCATAACCCGGAGGTCGTTGGTTCAAATCCAACCCCCGCTACCAATGAAAGATAAAAAGGCAGGTCAGATTGGCCTGCCCTTCTTATCTGTCGGTCACCCTTTAGGTTCGCGGCCGAATGATCCCACCAAGAACCCTAGCTGAAGGCACTGCTTTCCAAAACAATCCAGATGCGGTTTGCAGAGAAGTCACATGGAGCGATGTTAAGCAGGGGCGTCCAGGCCAGGTGAGGCTCTAGAATCAATTTTTTAGCTTTGAGATTTCAACGATGTTGCCCCTCTAGGAACGAACTTGAGGGGAAAAAAAACCCTATACATTGCACTGGCACCGTGGGGCCAAAGCCAGCCAAGGAAGAGGAAGCGGACCAAGGCCTAGCAGAATATGCGGCGCAAGATTTCGGATTCGAGGTCCACAATATTATCAAACTAAGTGCCCTCACTAAACATCCCCGTACACTTCGTAGGAAAGTGGCCCGAAGCAGCCTCAAGAAAGGCGCCCCTCTATAATCCTAGGGCCAGTGCGCTTCCCAGCCTGAAGGAGTTACCAAGAAACTGAACCATTAATATTAACTAAGACCCCAAGTCCCTAACCTTGGGGAAAGGGCAGGTCTCCCGAAGGTCGTTGGTTCAAATCCAACCCCGGCGAGTAATTCGCCCTTTTGTTAGATGCTCACAGTAGGTCAAGGGATAGACGGGTTAAATAAGCTGAGTCCTGTTGATGGGTGATGACTAGGCCTGCGGTTATGGAACGCCTATGCTCTGGCTAGATATATCTGCCTACCGCTTTGGCAATTCGCCTAAGCTCCTTCATCAACCTGGCGAAGTCTGATGGAGTGAGGGACTGAAGTCCATCCACCAAGGCTTCCTTGGGGTTGGGGTGAACTTCGATGAGTAATCCATCAGCGCCAGCAGCGACAGCCGCCTTGGCTATAGCGGGAACAAGGGAGTAGTGGCCGGCAGCGTGGCTGGGGTCGACGATCAAAGGAAGGTGGCTGAATTTCTTAACCACGGGTATAGAACAGACATCAAGGGAGAAGCGAGCGCTGTCCTCAAAGGTTCTGATGCCCCTCTCGCAGAGAATAACCTGGCTATTGCCCTCTGCCAGCAGATAGTCGGCCGCTGTAAGCCACTCAGTAATAGTGGCCGATAAGCCTCGCTTGAGGAGAACCGGGCACTTGCTCTTGCCAATCTCAGTCAGTAGGGTGAAGTTTTGCATATTTCGAGCCCCAACTTGAAGAATATCGGCATACTTGGATACCTGGCTGACATCGTGGGTATCCACCACTTCGGTGACGACAGGTATGCTGAATCGCTCCCTGGCTCGCACCAGCAACTCCAGGCCAGCCTTCCCCAGCCCCTGAAAGCTGAAAGGAGAGGTGCGTGGTTTGAAGGCGCCACCGCGCACAATACAGGCCCCGGAACTCTTCACAGTCCTGGCCGCTTTCATGAACTGCTCCTCGCTCTCCACAGCACATGGCCCCGCCATAACCACGATGCGCTTGCCACCAATCTCGATTCCATTAATGGAAACTATGCTGTCCTCTGCCTTGAATTCCCGGGAGGCGAGCTTGTAGGGTTTCATAATCCGGGCTACGTTCTCCACGCCAGGGAGCACGGCGAAGATGTCAGTGGGCAGTTGTCCTGTGTTACTTCCCAGTATAGCAACTATTGTTTTGTCGGTGCCCAAGTTCAACTGGATGTCCAGTCCCAGCGACCTGGCCCGCTCTACCACCCCATCTATCTCCTCTGGGGTGGCACCCTTTCTCATATCCACTATCATATTAACCTACGATGATACATACATTCTGTCCCTTTGTCTAGGTTTCTGGTAGGCATTTGGGAAGGCGAAACAAGCTGCATACACCATTCTTATGTCACCGCTCCGAAGGCGGGGCAAAGAAGCAAAACGAGGCAAGTCTCGCCCCCGCTACCAGGAGATTTGAGAGACAGGTCAGTTTGGCTTGCCTCTTTTTAATTTGTTAAGCTTCAGGCAAGTGGCTGAGAAGAATCGGGCACACCAGACTGAGAGTTCCAGTTACCTTGATAACAAGGAAACCGAGCATGAAAAGCAATGACCGAGCCTTTGGCGGTGGTTCGTCCCTTCCTGGCTCAACAGTATTCCTTTTCTAGGGATAGATGCAAGAGTTTTTGGGCCGGGTATATAATATACTTAAGGAGGATCACTTGTCTCAGTGACTCGTTAGATAGTTTTATCTCTGAACAGGAAAAGAGATGGAAAAGGCCGGGGGAATTTGCTGAGTGTAAAAGTGGTTGGAAATACTACAATTGAAGGGGGACAAAAATGGAAGAGAAGAATATAGAACAAAGACAACTTATGAAGATTGAGGAAGTCAGCCTGGAAAAGATGAGCCTGGAGCAAAAGCAACTTGCGGACGGGTTATATCATCAGTTAGGCCTGGATCCTGTGGTTGACAAAGTATTAAGGGGATATTCTGAATCACTTTCTGGCATGGATAGGGCGACTGATAAAGTGTTTGGTCCGTACGACATCAAAGGCCGAGCCGACGCTGTTGCTAAGGTAAGCGCCCTCGTGACATACGCGGCACTGAAAGAACAGCATGATCGTGAGGTAGGGAATTTAGAATCGCAAATGGTAGTAGTAGCGAAGGAGCGTGATAAGGAAAGAAAGAATCATGACAAACTTGTGGGAAAGGTAGCTGAAGTAGTAGGCGGAGATTATGAGGCATTAAAAGCCAATTACAACGAAATCGTGGATAGGCTAGCTGATGTAGAACACTTAAAATCACAAGTAGCAATCCTGAGTAAGGAAAAGGCAGAATTAACGGAAAGATATGAGTCCCAAATAGCTGGGTATGAGTCCAAATTAGAAGGTTTGGAATCAGAAAAAGGAACCCTGGCAGGGGAGCTTGAACAGTTAAAAGAAAAGCATAGCGAGCTAGAATCTACTTATGAAACATTGACAAGGGACTATAACCAGTTAAAAACAGCGGCGACAATGCTAGCTGACGCAATCCCATATGAAGAGATAAAGAAGAAGTCAGGGGATGAGTTGTTTGCCTTTCTTTTAAAAGATTCAAAAGTACCAAGTGCGGTGATAGAGGGTGTGGGAAAATTTATCGATTTTAAAAAATATCTAGGATTGGCTGCTGAGAGAGGGGCTAAAGAAGCACTCAATCGTGTAGAAGAAGTACTAGGGGAAACACTGGAGACAGTTCAATAAAGTCCCCTCCTCCCCACAAATCGCCCTTGTTACTAATTCTTTAATGCGCTGATAGAAAGCTCCAGCTAGTTTTCAAAATGACCGACAACATCCTCGCCAGGGAAATGCAGGTGGGGATTTGGGAATCGGAGGTTTCTGTGCCAAGAGTTCAATCGTGTTGCCAAAACCTTGGTCGAGGGCAGATACTGCTTTGCTCCTAATGACCTTGCGACTAAAGGAACTGTCGCCAGGGCTAGAAAGTTTGCTGGACAAGAAATTGAGCCAAAGAGCAATACAACCGGTTGGGAATTCGAACCGCCTGTAGGTTGCTAGTTCAAATCCAACCTCCGCTGCCAAGAAAGATAGAAGACAGGTCTATCGACCGGCCTTGTCTTTTTGCGTCTCTGTATCCTTCGCCCTCTTGGATACACTATCCTTATATACCCTTGCCAGGCTCTTGCCATGCTGAGGTATCTTGGTTTTTTCCTTTATCCGCCGCCTTTGCCTTCGTTCCTGCTTGGTTTCTTCCACGGGTCACCACTTAAGCTCGTAAGAGCCGAGGATAAAAGCTAAGTTTGCTTGAAGGGTTGAGATTGTTTCTTGAGGAAGAAGGTTTTCGTCCAGGTCGAGGAGCATTTTTGTTTCACCTCCAGGCGAGCCTATGATGTGGGCACTGCCGCATTCTTTCTGTTTGGCTTGGGCCTTGAATACCAAAGTGACGCGGGATTGTGTTGCGCCGCTGGGAAGAGGATACGTTTGCAGCTTGGCTTCGCTGGCTATAATTCCTTGTTTTTGCACCAAGTCTCGTATTTCATCATGAAGCATCTCAGGGTTTATGCCCATATAAGTTTTCCTAATTTGCATAGTCATTCTGTCCTCCTATGGCATATTATACCACTTTAGATAGCAATTCTGCCTGTTAGCTACCGGTAAGGTAATCCCATGCCCATAGTTTTTTCCTTCGCGGGTTTTAATTTGAGAGTTATGAGATTCTTTGCTGTCCTTTCACGGAGTTTAGCCTGAGTGAGATTCTTCAGTCGCGGAGCCTGTCCTGAGCGGTGAGATTCTTCGCTTCGCTCAGAATGACAGGGGGAGCGAAGGGCTCCCTCAGAATGACGAGGAGTGAAGGGTTCAGGGCTTTGGCTGACAGTGCTCCTCACAAGGGCTGATAAGTGGTATAATCTGTGGCCGAGATGAAGAAGGAGTTAATACAAATTTTGGCTTGCCCAGTATGCAAAGGGGAATTGCAGCTCAAGATAGATAAAGAAGAAGGGAAGGAAGTTATTGCTGGGTCTTTGTATTGCCCCAAGTGCCGATATTCCTATCCTATCGTGGACGCAATTCCTAATTTGCTGCCACCAAGCAAGTAGCAAACTTAACTCAGGGACTATAAACCACTCCGCTAGTGGGAGATTCCCAAACCTCGACACATGCTAATTTAACAGGCGTCTCTGAAAAGTGAGGCTGGAGTTCGCTGTATATAGTGGCAGCAATGTTCTCACAGGAGGGTTCAATCTTATCGAATGGTGGCACATCGTTGAGGCAAGCATGGTCAAATGGAGCTAGGACTTCTCTTAAGCAGCGCTTTAATTGGGCAAAATCGTAAGCTAAGCCAGCCTGATCGAGTTTTGTCGCTTCTAAATGCGCTATTACTTTGAAGCGATGCCCGTGTAGTTTTTCACACTTTCCACGATAATTTCGCAAATGGTGCGCAGCATCAAAATGCTCTTCCACGAATAGTTGATACATTAGAGAACCTCCTGGTTGTATTTTCGCACTTCGTTCTGTCCTTGTACATTGCTGGCTAGCTTGGCGATGTTTTCACCCAGTTTGGGATGAATTAGTTTCGGAGCAATCTCAGCTAGCGGTAGGAGGACAAAAGCTCTATCTGCTAAGCGAGGATGTGGAATAGTTAAATCCTTGGTTTTAATAATTTTGTTGTCATAGAAAAGGATATCTATGTCAATAGGGCGGGGTGAATTGGGAAAGCTAGGAATTCGGCCCATTTTGATTTCGATAGTTTTAGCTAGACGGAGGAGTCCCCCGGGATTCAAATTAGTTGTAATGCGGCATACCAGGTTAAGGAAAAGTGGTTGTTCTTTATAGCCTACCGGCGCAGTTTCATAAATAGACGAAGCTTTCTTGAGGTTTACCTCTTGAGAAAGCAGTGACAAAGCCCGAGTCAAGTTTTTCTCCCGGGCTCCTAAGTTTGAACCAAGGCAAAGATAAGCACTGGGCAATTTATGGCCGACCTCTGATAATGGCGTCACTCATTTTGCAAACACGTGCTATCTCCTTGATGTCATGCACGCGGAAGATGTCAGCGCCTTTGGCGATGCCCATAGCTACAGTGGCCAAGCTCTTTCGGTTTACAATTGCTATGATGGGACACGTCATTGATTATAGCAGAACAAGCTATTAAAATAGCAATCTAAATAAGTAACAATGGAGAAGAGATGGAAATCGAGGAGAAATTAGCTC
>WJOY01000034.1 GCA_009619075.1 Dehalococcoidia bacterium | reverse complement strand
CCCACTGCGCTCTCCACGACGCCTTTGACTTCAGGGTTACCCAGCTTGGCTTTAGTTTGTCCCTCAAACTGTGGTTCGGCGAGCTTGATGCTAATAATGGCAGTGAGCCCTTCTCTGACATCATCACCTACCAGGTTGGGCTCGTCCTCTTTGAGAAGCTTGTTTTTGTGGGCATAGTCGTTAAGAGCACGAGTTAGTGCTGAGCGGAAGCCAGTAAGGTGAGTGCCTCCATCCACGGTATTAACGCAGTTAGCAAAGCTGAAGGTAGACTCGGCGAAACCATCATTATACTGAAGTGCAGCTTCAACTATGGTGCTATCTATCGTTTTAGAGATATAGATGGGTTGGCGATGGCGGACTAGTCGATTTCGGTTAAGGTGGCGGACGAAGCTAGTAATCCCACCGTCAAAGTAGAAGGTCTTTTCGCATTCTTTCCCTTCATCTTTAAAGCATATTTCAAGCCCCTTATTCAGATAGGCCATCTCTCGTAGGCGCTCGCTGAGGACATCAAAATCGTATTTGGCTTTACCGAATATCTCCTCATCGGCGGTGAAAGTGATGATAGTGCCGGTATCACTGGCTTCGCCAACTACCTTAACCTCCTCTTCGGGTATGCCCTCCCTGTATTCCTGCTGGTAGAGCTTGCCATCACGCCTGACATTAACCCTGAGCCATGAGGAAAGTGCATTTACTACTGAAGAACCTACCCCGTGTAACCCGCCCGATACCTGGTAGGTATGACCACCAAATTTTGCCCCGGCGTGCAGTGTGGTCATTACTGTCTCCAGGGCTGATGTATTAGTAGCCGGGTGAACCTCTACCGGAATGCCCCGCCCATTATCTTCAACGTAAACTGCACCATCTTCTTGAATAGTGACCACGATTTTGGTGCAGCAGCCAGCCATAGCTTCATCAATGCTATTGTAGACGATTTCGTAGACCAGATGGTGCAGTCCCCGCTGGTCAGTGCTACCAATATACATACCCGGTCGCCGGCGTATTGCTTCCCGCCCGCCCAGGACCTGAATATCCTCAGCGGTATACTCATTGTTTAATGGCTCAGTTAAAGAAGAGGCATCCTGTGTCATAACTGGTCTTTACTCCCATTGGTGGCGGTGAGAACAGAAAGAAGAAAAAAGGTTGGGCTGTTGAACGGAGATGGTGAAATAGAAGAGACTGACCAATTAGAGGCGCTTTCTCGTGCTGATAAGATATCCATTTATATTATTATAGCACAATCTAGCTATAAAGTGAAGCTTTTGAGGCTGGTTATTGCTTATTGCATAATATTACTATTTTGTGAGAACATCAGGGGTACATTTCCATCCTTTATTATTAAAATCCGCAATAGTGAACGTTAAATTACATCTTCAGAAGACTTAAGCAGAAATGAAACCGAACCTTGTTGAAGAATATAATACGGCATGGCCTTCATGGTTTGAGCAAATCAGGGATCGAATCGAAGACCAACTTCAGGGATTACCTCATACCATTGAGCATGTGGGCAGTACTGCTATACCTGGGATGACAGCTAAACCAGTAATCGACATTGACATTGTGATCGATCCCGGCACTTTCCCTGAGATTAGAGACTGCCTTAGGAAGCTTGGTTATCGCCACCAAGGTGACCTTGGGATTATTGGACGAGAAGCTTTTGACCTAATTGAAGACGGTGAAACGCCTTGGCTACCGCCCCATCACCTATACGTATGTGAGAGAGGAAATCATGAATTACAAAAGCATCTTGCTTTTCGTGACTTCATGAGACAACATCCTGAGTGGTGTCAAAAATTAAGCGAACTTAAGCGATTGCTGTGTGAAGAGTACGATAACGACCGACAGGCTTATATTGATGGAAAGGCTACCCTAGTTGCAGATATAACCGAGTTGGCCTTAATGAATGCTGACTTAGGGTAAATATTTTTCCGTAATTCTGAACCAAGCACAGAGATTAACCTTATAAGGAGTTTCGCATATCCCTGACTGGTTACTGCAGTAACTCTTCTAATTCGGCGAGGGGAATAGTTCTCTGCTCGGCGGTGGTCATATCCCGGAGTATTACGGTGCCAGTCTTTACCTCCTGCTCGCCAATAATCACCGTGTAATGGGCACCAAGGGTATTTGCCTGCCTCAATTGGGCTTTCAGGCTCTTGTAGCTGGTTAGTGAAGAAACGGAAAATCTTTGTAATTCGGGAATTTTTCGATGGCGTCTATTTCAGCTACTTCCGGAGCAAACTTACCAGTGCCGGGTTTAGTACTAGCCAGATATGCTGACTTGTCAAACGCATCTGGATCAGCCCGTTCAATATCAGTTTGTTCGACCTCATGGAAGAATACTTGAAGAATCCTGCGCCCTGGATAGAGCTTCAACGGTACCTCAGCAAGATTTCGGAGTTCCAAAGTTAAAACCCCAACAAATTTAGGATGTATTCCAACTGCAGTTGCAATAATGAGGCCGTATCTTCCCCAGGATGAGCGAGTCACCACACTGCCGGCAAGATTCGGTGGTAAGCATAGAGTTTCTAGTGTGGTGGCTAAAACAAAGTGGCCTGGGTGTAGAACAAAAAAATCTCCAATATTGACATAATAGGAATCTTGAAGGTTGGCAATCTTCTTCTCGAAATCGCGACTCTGGGTATCTATGTGAGTTAAATCTCCCTTTCGTGGAACCTCGAAGCGAGTCCCGAGGCGCAGGTCTACAGAAGCACTACCTTCGTGTAATTGTTTTTCAGGGTCTAACAGTGGCGTTATCACTAATTTCTTTTCGATAAAAATAAGTTGGCGAAGGATGCCGGCAGATTTGATACTCATTGGATTTCTCTCCACCGTCTCTGGATTTCGTTCAGTTCAACTGCTCTTGCAACGGTTGCATTAAATTTTGTCTTACACTCCCAAGGTTCCCACTTGAATTTCTCCTGTATAGCTTCGAGCCCTTTAAGGTAAACTAACCAACCGGCATTAAGTACAGATTGAAATTTAACCTCACGAGAGCCCTCCTTCTCTATTAGCTCGTTAGGAGGTATAAGTGCCTCAGCCCGTTTAACAAGTTGTTGTAATTCGGTTGCGTTCTCTGACGCAGAATAAGGCCCAGCACTCCCTACCGCCGAAGTGGCGGTGTTGATTATGTGGTCGTATATATTCAAAATAGCACTACCAGTTAAATCCGAAATAGGGTTTGTGAACCTTGGCTCTTGGCTCCCCGTAATAGCTCGCCATGAATCTAGAAAGCTTTTTACTTGCGGGTCAAGAATATTAAGGAAGCCTGTTTCCTTATCCAACATTTTGTATAGAAGGCGAAACCTCATTCTATTTGGAGGGTGGGTGTGTAGGTCATCATCAAAGGTGTAGGCTACAGTGAGGAAGTCAAGTGCTGCAAACAAGTAGGCAGGGCCGAATAGGCAATAGCCGATGGCGTCACAGGTAAGCTCCTTTACCCATAATTTGGCGAGGAAATTTATTTGTCTTGTGAAAGTGCTTCTAATCTCAACCTCAGTGATATACTCAGACAGGGCTGTTGGTGCTCTCGCAACCAATTCTCTGACTAATGTATCAAGCTTTTGTTTATCTGGCTTGACGAGTTGCAATAATTTTTTCTCTAACTTGCCTTCCACATATAAGCAATGACCAAGTTCATGCGCTATAATAGAGTGAACAAGAAGTCGTCCCATTTCTAGGCCGGGAAAACCGACAGTTATAAGCTGCTTCGTGAAAGCAACCTTAGAATCAGTTATCGCAAGTTGGTCTTTGACTTTTGATAAATCATTACCGAGATGGTAGAAACTATAATTTAAAATAGGTAAAGGATGTAAGAGAAGCTCGAAATTTTTCAACCCGCACTGTAACTGCATAAGACGTTTTAGCGGTTGAACTAGCTCGACCACAGTATGGGGCACGTCTGACCTCTCAATAATAGAAGCCGCAACATAGAGCTGACTGTATAGCCAGGAGTATCTAAGGATGTGCTGTTCAGCCTCTTCATGCTTCAGGGACTGGAAATCAGGGTCGGCTTTCAGCGCTTTCAACCTTTCCTCGATAGCTACATTGAGGTTAGACAGCTGTCTTAAAAAATCGCGGGGGAATTTAGATGCATACTGTCTAGAATCCAGAGGCTCGAGGCGGTCAGCGAACGCTAAACAATGATCAATAACTGACTCAATTAGGGAGTCCCTTGGTTGGGCTGAGCCCATATCATTACCCCTTGAGGTTCACTGGACCGTTCTATCACCCTTTGAGATTCTATAGATACTGCTCTAGCAAAATTAAAAAAGAAGCTTCGTACTTTCTGAATTTCTTCCTCAGAAGCTTTGCCTTTTTCCTGCAAAGTCTGCAGGATTTGCCTAAGATGTGTAATGTAGTTGACAAATTCATGTGGAACCCTGATGCTGGGCAAAGCGTGAACCGCCCTGTCAAACGCGACTGCTGATTCAGCCGACTGACTATTTAATTTCCTTGTAGCTAGCCACTTTTCTCCCCGTAGAACTTGCCCCAACAAACTGTACGCTGCTTTCATAGTCGGCCGATCTGTGTCTTGAAGTTGACCGAGTCGTCGTGTTCTTGCGAGTGCCATCATAACTTTATCAGCAAAGAACCCAGTAGATAGTGAATCACTTAACTCAGCGAACTCAGTCTCCGAAATCATAATCAACCTCCTTGTGAAGGATTCTAATTATATCACCGTGTCACAAACATAGTCAAAATAAACTAATAGTTAATCTTGTTAGAACCAGTGTAGCATATTTACAATGTAATGTCAATAGTTACGATTTGACATTAGTAACTTTTTGTTATATTATCTAACTCATCCTTGGGAGAATATAGCTATGAAGGAACCAAAGAGTGAATTTGGCCGGGAGCTTAGGAAGCTGCGCCTTGAGGGTAAAATAAGGTATTCACAGAGCCAGCTTGCTAAGCTCGCCGACGTAACAGCTAGCTACATTAGTCAACTGGAGACTCAGGAGAGAATTCCAAAACCGCGTGTTATTCGTAGATTAAGCATTCATTTGGGAGTTACACCGAACCATCTATTTAGCAAGTGTGGTATGGTGGAGATGGACCTAGCTAGCACTTTAGCTAATAATCGTGATGAAGTAAGGCGCAAAATGCCTGACCTTCCCGAGGAGCAATTAGAGGAACTTGCTAGCTATCTAACTTATCTGGAGTTCAAAGCATCCGCTCTTTAATAAGCGTAGCCCTGTGCGAAAGTCGACTCGAAGTTAATTTCAGACACATGCCTTAAATTTACCAAAAGTTTTTTCAGCAGACGCAGTGTTTACCAGTATCCTGGTGTCAAGGGCGAGCACAGCTAATAGATCTTAGTTATCGTAGTAGCCCTTGCAGCTGGTTAGTGGGAATAGTTTTCTGCTGGGCAGTGGTCATATCCCGTAGTATTACGGTGCCTGTTTTCACTTCCTGGTCACCGATAATCACTGTGTAATGAGCACCAAGGGTATTTGCCTGCCTCAATTGGGCTCTCAGGCTCTTAGAGCCGATAGCCTCTATTACGCCAATACCATTCTTTCTGAGCGTAGCCGCTAGCTTTATTGCTTTATCTCTAGCTTCATCGCCCACATAGGCAATAGAAACTTGTGGTCTGGGTAGGGCTGGGATGGGAACATTCTGTTTCTTCAAATTAAGTATTATCCGTTCTATACCAGCGGCAAAGCCAATCGCTGGGGTAGGCTTACCGCCTAGCTCCTCAATTAGGTCATCATACCGTCCCCCACCGCCGAGAGTAGTCTGGGCTCCTTCTGCCTCGGGCTGAATCTCAAATACTGTCCTGGTGTAGTAGTCTAGCCCCCGGACCAGGCGGTGGTTTACGGTAAAGGGGAGGTCAAGCAATCCCAGGTATCTTTTTACTCGGTTGAAGTGCTCTTCACACTCTGGACAAAGGAAGTCAATGCTTCTTGGGGCAGGGTTAGCTATTTGCTGGCATTGGGGCTTTTTACAATCAAGCAGGCGGAGCGGGTTTCTCTTTAGCCTGGTTTTGCAGTTTGAGCATAGGTCGTGAGTATGGCTAGCATAGTAATCATTCAGGATAGCTAGATATCCTGGTCGGCATTTTTTACAACCGATGCTATTGAGCTGGAGCGATAGGTGGCGAAGGTTTAGTGACTGGAAGAATTGCCATGCCATATCAATGACTTCAGCATCAAGGGCGGGGTCGTCATCGCCAATGGCCTCGTAGCCAAACTGATAGTGTTGTCGGTATCTTCCTGCCTGGGGTCTTTCGTATCTGAAAATAGAAGCAATATAGTATAGCTTCACCGGCTGTGGTAGATTATGCAGCCCGTGTTCCAGATAGGCTCGGCACACTGGCGCCGTGCCCTCCGGTCTAAGGGTTACTTTGTTTCCGCCTCTATCTTCAAAGGTATACATTTGCTTTTCTACAATGTCTGTTCCTTCTCCCACGCTGCGACTGAAAAGTCGAGTG
>WJOY01000025.1 GCA_009619075.1 Dehalococcoidia bacterium | reverse complement strand
GCCAGATTGTGAGAATTCGTTATGTCGTTGATGTCGCCGGTAAGCCCCATAGAAAATTCGGTCATGGGAATGAGCAGAGCATTGCCACCGCCAGCAGCGGTTCCTTTGATATTCATGGTCGGGCCACCCGAGGGCTGGCGTATACAGCCGCCGACATTTTTGCCTCGCTTGCCCAGACCCTCCAGGATACCCATGGTGGTCGTTGTTTTTCCCTCACCCAGTGGTGTAGGAGTTATAGCGGTTACCTCAATATACTTCCCGTCTGGCTTGTCCTTGAGACGCTCGATAATCTTCGGGAAATCGAGTCTGCATAGCCTCCCGTAAGGAATGATTTCATCCTTTTGCAGGTTGAGTCTTTCCCGCCACTCGTCAGGGGTTGGCATGTTCTCTTCAGCTGCTTCTGCAATCTGCCAGTCCTTCATTTTTGTAGCATCGTAAGGCATTAGTAACCTCCTTATTGAATTTTGATTAATATTTTTGGCTGTGTAGCTTTAATTAAAGCCAAATTTGTACTTGTTCAGTATCTTAGTGACACGTCACCTCCTTTCCCTGTTGAAGCTGTCTAATTTCGTCTCAGAGTGAAAACTAGATTTGCCTCGTCCGGATTCTCGTAGTGCGACCCTTTAGGGTCGTGCACGAGTCCGAAGCCTCGCACTACATTTTTAAACACTCTCATTTACGCTGTCATATATAGTGTTGGTTCAATAATTCGAGCAACAATGTCCTCTACCTCGCGCATGACCCTTTGACTCGAATGGACCAGAGGAAAACCGGCAAGGTCGGCTTCTACTATAGCTTGGTCGTAGGGGATAAAGCCGAGGAATTCGAAGCCTGGCATGCTGGAAATGAGGGCATCTTTGTCTTTCTCGCTTCGAATCTTGTTACCTACTACGCCAATATTTTGTAAACCTATATCCTTTGCCAGCTCTCTTATCCTGTAAGCTGTTTCCACGCTTCTTCTACTTGGCTCTACTACTATAATTAGCTTATCTACTGCTTTGGCCGTCCCACGTCCTAGATGTTCTACTCCAGCTTCCATATCCATGATGACAACTTCATCCCTTTCCAAAAGCAAGTGGGTAACTAAGGCTTGTAATAAGGCATTTTCGGGGCAATAGCAGCCACTGCCACCCTTTTTTAACCGACCCATTACCATTAATTTTACCCCGTTATGTTCTACACAATACTTCTCCGGGAGGTCATTGACCTTAGGATTTAACTTAAAAAAGGTTGCCACCTCGCCAGGACGCACCCCAGTCCTTTCTTCAATTAGATCAGCCATCTCAGATATAGGTATTATCCTTTCAGAATTAGGAAAGCCAAGAGTAGCTGCTAGGTTGGCATTTGGATCGGCATCTATCGCCAGGACAGAATAACTAGACTGGGCAAATATAGTAGAAAGGAGGGACACTAACATTGTCTTACCTGTCCCTCCTTTGCCGCTAATAGCGATTTTCATATTGCAAACGTTACATTATATCTTCCATTTTTATGGGAAGTCAAGGAGTTTCAGCGGAAAAAATTTAATTTTTTTTCAGCTTTAGCTGCTGGCTTGCCTTTCTGCCGCTGTCACTGTATTGACCAGGAGCATCGTGACCAGCATTGGTCATACACCTCCCGGGACCGGGGTTATGGTTTCAGCTTTTTCATTCCGCTGTTATCCCAGTCTGGACTTCAGCAGCCATTATTGTGTTCCACATGAGCATGGTGACTGTCATCGGCCCAACTCCACCGGGGACAGGGGTAATGGCCTCAACCTTTTCCTTTAAAGCCTCGAAATCGGTATCCCCCGTCAGCCTAAAGCCAGATTTTGTGGTTGGGTCTTGAATACGGTTGACCCCTACGTCTACCACCACTGCCCCCTCTTTCACCATATCCGCCTTGATGAATTTAGGAGACCCCATGGCAGCTACCAGGATATCAGCACTCCGGGTTATCTCATGCAGGTTCTTCGTCCCGGTATGGCACACGGTGACGGTGGCATTAGCTCCTGTCTTCTTCTGAATTAGGATGGCAAAGAGGGGCTTGCCGTTAAGGTTGCTTCTCCCACAGATGACCACGTGCTTCCCCTCCGGACTATAACCACTGCGGATGAGGATCTGCTGCACCCCGTGGGGAGTACAGGGCAAAAGGTAGGGCTTTCCAATGAGGAGTTTACCCACATTGACTGGATGGAAACAATCGGCATCCTTTATGGGATCAATGGCGTTTATCACCCGGTCCTGGTTGATATGCTTGGGCAAGGGGAGCTGGACTAAAATCCCGTGAAATTTGGGGTCTTTGTTGAGTTCAGCTATTTTGGCCAGGAGCACCTCCTCTGAGGTATCCCCGGGGAACACAATCGTCTCCGAATAAACGCCCACCTCCTCGCTAGTTTTCCCCTTTTGCTTCACGTAGGACGCTGACGCCGGATCCTCTCCTACTCGTACCATGGCTAACCCTGGAGTAAGCCCTTTTGCCTTAAGTTTTTCCACCTTCTCCTTTAACTCTCCTCTCACCTCGGCTGAGATTTCTCTTCCCGATAGAATTTTTGCTGGCATTTCTACCTCCTTCGTTTTAATTGCTTACTTGTGGCTAACAAGACAATCCAATTCTACATTTCTATCTCCACCAAAATCAAGCCTTCAGCACTTGCTTGTCTGTGCTCCTATCTCTTGAGTAACCTCTCCTAGCACCTCCGGCCATTTATCCCCAAGACGATTAGTATCTAATCTGATCTGTCTGGTGCTGACCTTGACGGCGTCTTTATATTCTTGCCAGGAAGGTAGATTAGTCAACGTTTTCCTGTCAGCCAGGTTTAATACCACTTGTTTTCCTCGAGTATAGATAGATTCCACTCCCACCTTAGCTGCCAGTATTTTTATTTCTATTATATAAAGCAAGTTTTCCACTGGCTGTGGCAGGACACCGAATCTATCTCTGAGTTCTTGTGTCATATCTTCTATTTCCTCGGCATGCTCTATCTTTGCTAGCCTGTGGTAAAGACTTAAGCGGGTGCTTAGATTTGGAACATACTCTTCAGGTATATAGGCAGTTAGTGGTAGGGCTATGCTGGGGGAAGGCAACTTGGCTTCCTTTGGCTTAACTTCTCCAGCTTGCTTCGCTTTTAATTCATCAACCGCCTCAGTTAGTAATTGGCAATAGAGGTCGAAACCTATGGCGGCTATATGACCACTTTGTTTAACACCCAGAAGGTTTCCCGCTCCCCGAATCTCCAGGTCTTTCATAGCTATGCCGAATCCAGCACCAAGCTCTGTAGCCTCGAAGATGGTCCTAAGCCGCTTATAAGCTTGAGGAGTCAGTTGCTTACCTTTATCAAAGAGGAAATAAGCATGAGCTTGGTTGGTGCCACGGCCTATCCTGCCTCTTAGCTGATAAAGTTGGGTTAAGCCGAATTTATCAGCTTGGTCGACAATTAACGTGTTAACATTGGGCATATCCAAACCCAACTGAATGATGGTAGTGGTGACCAAGATATCGTAGTTACCAGCGATGAAATCTGCCATTACCCTTTCCAATTTCTCCTCGGGCATTTGTCCATGAGCTATGGTTATTTTCGCTTCGGGCACTAGACTTTGTAGTTTGCTGGCAACCAAGGCAATGCTCTGAACTCGATTATGAACAAAGAAAACCTGACCATTTCTCTCTAACTCGCGCAGTATTGCCTGGCGCACTAAAGTATCATCATAGGTGCCAAGGTAAGTCTTAATAGATAGACGTTCCTCAGGAGGTGTTTCCATAAGGCTCATATCCCTGATCCCAGTCAAAGACATGTGAAGGGTGCGTGGAATGGGGGTAGCGCTCAGGGTAAGAACGTCCACCTCTTTTCTCATTTGCTTAAGCTTTTCTTTTTGCACCACGCCGAATCGCTGTTCTTCGTCAATTATCACCAGTCCTATGTCTTTAAAGGCGACATCCTTCTGCAACAAGCGGTGAGTGCCAATGCATATATCAACAGTGCCATTAGCCAAGCCTACAAGTATTTCCCTTTCCTTTTCCGAGGAGCAAAAGCGGCTTAACATTTCTATTCTTAAAGGGAAAGCTTGTAATCTTTGGCTAAAGGTAGTGAAATGTTGCTGAGCTAGCACGGTGGTTGGGACCAGTATAGCCACCTGTTTATTATCCATCACCGTCTTAAAGGCAGCACGTAGAGCCACCTCAGTTTTACCATATCCCACATCTCCGCAAATAAGTCGATCCATTGGCTTAGTTTTTTCCATATCCTCTTTGGTAGCCACCACTGCCTCAGCTTGGTCGGGTGTTTCCAGGTAAGGGAATGAGGCTTCCAGTTCTTGTTGCCATAATGTGTCAGGAGAGAAGGCAAAGCCAGGTGTTATCTCTCTAGCAGCATAAAGGGCGAGCAGCCCTTGAGCAATATCAGCCACTGATTGTTCCACCCTTCTCTTTGTTCTCTGCCATTCCTGAGTCCCCAGCCGACTCAGGGTTGGTGGTTGGTCACTGGTGCCGATATAGCGGCTGACACGCCCAATCTGATCGGTAGGCACGTAGAGCTTATCACCGGCAGCATATTGCAAAACAAGATATTCCCGTTCGGTCCCCTCAGTGGATATTTTGATTAAGCCGCTAAATTTGCCGATGCCGTGGTCAACATGGACTACGTAATCACCGGGACTTAGCTGTGGGAGAAGCCAGCTAGCGCGTATGGGAGTCTTTCTACTCAGGCGTCTTTGTTTTACAAAGCCAAAGAGCTCAGCATCGGTAATCAGGTTTAGCTTTTTGTCCATCACCCAGCCTTTAGCTAGCGAACCTTGAAGCAAGGTGATTGAACTACGAGGTGGCACCTGTTCTATTTTTGAAGTGGGAGAAGTATGGACGTCTCTCTCCCGAAGAAGCTCAGCTAAACGATTTGCCTGATGGCTAACTATGATCAGGCGTTGTTTTTCTCGAATCATCTGCTTAGCTGCCATAAGGAACCTTTCCAAATTGCCTCCATAACTTGGAGGCGAGGTAAAAGGCAAAGCTTGTATATAATTCCCTGTAGCCGAGGCCAAAGTAGCATCCCAGGGTTCTAGGATTAAGTGTTGCTTTGCCCTCACTTTCAACTGTAATTCCTCCCAACTGAGGTAGGGAGAAGGAAAGCCTTGGGGCAGCTCACCATTTTGCCATTTTACCCTTCTTAGTTCTTGAGTCTCCTTGTTTAGCCTTTCAATGACAGCCTGGATTTCTTCAGGAGCATCAAGGATGATGAGGGCAGTATCATCTAGGTAATCAAGTATGCTTTCAGTCGCACTACTGTCATTCTGAGCGAAGCGAAGAATCTCACCGCTCAGGACAGGCTCCGCGACCGAAGAATCTCGCTCAGGATAAACTCCGCGAAGAATCTCTTTGGCTGGAGTAATGGTTAGCGAGGATATCGGTTTGGTTGAGCATTGGTTCTCCGTGTTGAATAGCCGCATGCTCTCTATCTGGTTACCCCAAAACTCTATTCGAGCTGGTGATTGGCTGCAAACAGGGAAAATATCAACAATGCCACCCCGTCGGCTTAGCTGTCCGGGCACTTCAACCACATCCTCCATTTCATAGCCCATATTTTGCCACCTGTGTAGCAGTTCCACTGGCTCGGCAGTCATGCCTTGCTGTAGCACGTGGCAGGAAGTGGCGAAATCCTCCCGGGGGATAGTTTTGCTTATCACTGCCAAGGCGGAAGCTACTATCAAAGGAGGGCGTTTAACCCCCACCCCTGAACCCTTCACCTTTTTGTCATTCTGAGGGAGCACTTCGGCTTCGCTCAGTGTAAACTCCGCGACCGAAGAATCTCGGTCAGGGTAAACTCCATGAGGGGAAGAGTCTCCAGATTCTTCGTGGAGCCTGCCCCGTGGAGTAAATTTTGCTACTCCACGGGGCCTGTCCTGAGGGTAATGAGATTGCTTCGCTTCACTCGCAATGACAGGGGAAGCAAGAGGCTCAGAAAAGACTAAAGTGGCTAATGCTTGTAATCTTTCCACCATCGTATTGCTGGGATAAGAAGCAAAATACTCATAGGGCGAGAAATCGAGTTCGGGGAACCCATGCAAATTAGTTGAAGGCGGACACCAGACTTGAAGTTGCTCCTGGAGCTTCTTAGCGCCTTCGGGCTGAGCGGTTATTACCATTAGAGGCAAGTCAAGCTCTTCATAGAGAGCAGCTACGAGATAAGGCTCGGCGGCATCAAGCACTATTACCTTATGCTCGTGGTTAGTAGTAAGTAGCCCTTCAACCAATTGCCTATAGACGGGCACTTCTTTAAGTAAAGAAAGCAAGCAAGAGAGATTCATCACCAAGCAACTGTAGTATAGCAAGGTTTTCTTGAGTTGTTGACTCTCTTCGCTATTGATATAATTCGAGATAATGTCTTATCACCGCATAGTAGTTAAATTTGGCACCAGTCTCCTCACCTCAGGCACAGACCATCTTGATTTACCGGTTATGACTAACTTGGTACAGCAGGTAGCCCAACTTCACCGCCAAGGTAAGGAGATAATAATAGTTTCCTCGGGAGCTATTGCTG
>WJOY01000016.1 GCA_009619075.1 Dehalococcoidia bacterium | reverse complement strand
CCGGATATTGCGAAGCCGTAATCGAATCTGGGCTGAGCCTCGCCCTATCTTAATATGATGATATTCAGTAATCTGATATATTTCTCCATCTAGCTCTATGGCGATTCCCTTCTTCAATTCCCCAGCACTGATCATATAATAGCCTCCATCCTTTGTAAGCGGTCAGCGTTCAGTAGTCAGCTATCAGTTTCTGTATGAATCCTGTAAGCATGCGTTTTACTTCCACTGCTTGATTATTCAATCCCTCATAAGTTTTTATGTCTAGGTATCCCAAATCTCGGGCCCTTTCCCATACTTTTAAGCTTCTGAAATCTTTCATTGCTAAATATTCAGCGGTCAGCCATCAGCGTTCAGTGAGTTGCTGATTGCTGAAAGCTCATAGCTGAAAGCTATCCTTTCCTGACCTGGTGAGCACTTTAGCTCTGCCTTTTTCTAGAGTTACCATATCCTCAATTCTAACACCACCATAGCCAGTGAGGTAAATTCCAGGTTCTATGGTAAAAACCATGCCATCGCCAAGCAAGTCTGATGAAGTGGCAGAAAGCGTAGGGAGTTCGTGTATTGTTAGCCCGACACCGTGACCCAGACCATGTCCGAAATTATCGCCATAGCCAGCTTGCTCAATAACACTCCGAGCCAACTTATCAGCCTCAGCGGCAGTCATGCCTGATTCGATTCTGTCTATAGCTAGAAGCTGTGCTTCTAAGACGATATTATAAATTTCCGGTAGGGTTTTATCAGGCTTTCCCAAACATAAAGTGCGGCTAAAATCGCTGCAGTAGCTTCCAACCCTGGCTCCCATATCAATCAGCACTGGTTCGCCGGAGCAAATTATCCTTTCCGTAGGTTTACTATGAGGTAAAGCTGAATTGGGGCCTGAGGCGATTATAATTTCAAAAGGCACTCCCTCGCTTCCATTCCGGCGAAGGAATTTCTCAATTTCCCAGGCTATTTCCTTTTCTGTTACACCGGGGCGAATTATGGCTTTAGCTTGTTCAAAAGCAGCATCAGTTAGCTCCACAGCCTTCATGATAAGCTCTAATTCCTCTGGCTCCTTTATGGAGCGAAGATGCTCCGCCAGATTAGTGGTGGGAATAAGCTCCAGGTTTAACTGTTTGCCTTTTATCGTTTCAGCGAGCTGGTGATGAGCAGCAAAGGAAAGGTGCTCCGCCTCAAAACCTAATTTATGCCACCCCAGGTTGGATATCAGGTCGAGAAGCCAGTTATGTGGCTCTCCTTTAATCTGAATGATTTCGAAATCTTGCGTCTCTTTCTTAGCTTGCTCCGTATAGCGGAAATCGGTAGCTAAAAGGGCATAGCTATCTGAGATGAGCAGCCACCCTGAGGAGCCGGTAAATCCAGAAAGGTAGCAGCAGTTTTTTGGCTGAGAAACTAAAAGGCCATCCAAGCCCTTTTCGGCAATCAGAGGTCGCAACCTCTGCAATCGGCTTACGGTCAACCTTCTCCCCTCAGTTGGGCTACTAAAGCTCGCAAGGCAGCGATATACCCTCTCCAGCCTAAGCCACTGATTTGCCCTTTGGCTATGGGAGCTATTACAGACTGGGCTCGCCATTCCTCTCGGGCATAAATATTGGATAAATGAACTTCAATGAGTGGCAGCTTAGTATCAGCCAAGGCATCACGAAGGGAAAAGCCATAGTGAGTGAGAGCCCCGGGGTTGATGATTATGCCACTTGCTGAATCCGCTTGCTCCTGAATGAAGTCTATAAGTGCGCCTTCGCTATTAGATTGGAAGGTTACCACCTCTATATTTAATGCCTCACCCTGCTCCCTTATCAGAGAATCGATCTCGGCTAAAGTCTTGCCTCCGTAGATTTCTTTGTCTCGCTTACCCAGCATATTTAAGTTTGGTCCGTTAATGACTAGAATTTTCATAAGGCTACCTCCTCCTTGAGACTGTTAAACTATTTAATTTTGCCTCAGCTTTAAAACTAGATTTGCCTCATCCAGATTCTTGTAGTGCGACCCTTTAGGGTCGTGCACGAGGCTACCCCGTGTAGTAATCTTCGCTACTACACAGGGCTAAAGCCTCGCACTACATTTTTAAACACCTTCATTGTTCGACGGTTCTGCTTGTCATTCTGAGCGTGTGAGCCAAAGCCCTGAACGAAGTGAAGGGGAAGAATCTGCTGCGCCCAGGACAGGCTCCGCGAAGCAATCCTATAGTTAGTCCCTCTTGTTCTTGGGATTGCTTCGCTCATCACCCTCACCTTAATCCTCTCATGTAATGAAGTCCCTTTTCCTTACAAGAGAGGAAATGTGCATCGTAGCTAACATTTCTTCTGTTTCTTTCTTTGTCTCCAACTCAGCTAGTTTTACTTTATACTGACAAGCGGTGCATTTTGCCCTGCCGTCTCTATCCAGCACCAAAAGCTTACCACACTCAGGGCAAGGCTGGGGAAGTGGTTTATAATTTGTGGCGAATTTACATTGGGGAAAATTGCTGCAGCCATAGAAAACTTGCCCTCTTTTATTGACTCTCTCCACCAATTCGCCACCACATTGTGGGCAGGGGATTCCGGTCTTGACCACGAAGGGCATCGCCGTCTTACACTCAGGGTAGCCACTACAGGCGAGAAATTTGCCAAACCGTCCCACTTTTACCACCATAAGTCGGCCGCAGTTAGGACATATTTCATCGGTTGGCTTACTCATATCAACCTTAGCTATAGCTAATCGAGCTTTAGACAGCATATCCTCGAAGGGAGAGTAAAAGTCTCTTAAGACATATATCCATTCCTGCTTACCTTGAGCTATTTCATCCAGCTGTTCTTCCATCTGTGCTGTGAAGCTAAAATCAACAATCTTGGGGAAATGCTGCTTCAAAATGCTATTTACAATCACGCCCAGTTCGTGGGGATAGAATTTGCCGTCTGCTTTATACACGTAGTCTCTTTCCTGAATAATAGACAGGATGGGGGCGTAAGTGCTGGGACGACCAATACCCCTCTGCTCCAGCGCTTTAATCAAGGTCGCTTCGGTGTAGCGGGGCGGGGGTTGGGTGAAGTGCTGTTCAGGGAAGGTTCCCCAATAACTTAAGCGGTCACCAACTTTCAGTTCAGGCAAGGAAACAAGACCCTCTTGCACCTCTTCATCCTTAGTTTCGCTATAAACGGTTATGAAGCCAGGAAATTTAACCACCGAGCTAGCGGCTTTAAGTAGGTAGCCTTGAGGTTGCTTCGCTTCTTGCTCGTAGCTAACATGGTTGGTTTGTATTTCCACATTGGTTGTGCCGTATAAGGTTGGTGACATCTGGCTGGCTACCATGCGTTTCCAGATAAGCTCATAGAGTTTTAACTGGGCTGGATTAAGAAATGGTTTAACCTGTTTTGGCTCGCGGTAAATTTTAGTAGGGCGAATTGCCTCATGAGCTTCCTGCGCCCATTTTGCTTTCCGGGCAAAAACACGTGGCCTTGATGGCAGGAAATCCACCCCGTACTTTTTAGCGATAAAGTCCCTCATTTCAGCTATAGCGGAGGCAGCCACACGAGTGGAGTCGGTGCGCATATAGGTAATAAGCCCCACCGAGCCTTCCTCGCCCAGGGGCAGACCCTCGTAAAGCTGTTGAGCCACTGCCATGGTGTGCTTAGCGGTAAAGTGCAGTTTCCTCCAGGCTTCCTGCTGTAAAGTGCTGGTGATGAAAGGTGGAGCTGGCTGGCGAGCTATCTGTTTGGTTCGTATTGATTTAACGAAATAATTAGCCTTTTCTAAATCGGCAGCAATCTTGTTTGCCTTATTCTCATCGCTGATATTTAGCTTCGTGCCATCGGCTGAGGCTACGAGTTTGGCTCTAAACTTGGCTTGCTGTTCTTCGAGTGGGGCTAATTCAACTTCGATAGTCCAATACTCTTTAGGATTAAAGTCCTGAATTTTCTGCTCACGGTCCGCAATCATTCTTACCGCCACCGATTGAACTCTACCGGCAGAGAGGCCCCTCTGCACCTTCCGCCATAGCAAGGGGCTTAGCTTATAGCCAACGAGTCTATCGAGGATACGCCTGGCTTGCTGGGCGTTAACTAAATTCATATCAATAGAGTGGGGGGTCTTGAATGCTTTTTCTACTGCCTCCTTGGTTATTTCGTGAAAGACAACGCGACGAATAGGCACTTTAGCTTCATCTAATTTGGCTGCTGCAACAAGATGCCAGGAGATTGCCTCTCCCTCGCGGTCAGGATCGGTGGCTAGATAAATAGAGCTGGCTTTACTCGCTGCCTCTTTAATTTGGCGGATTACCTTTCTCTTTCTCGGTGGGATGACATATTTGGGGGTAAAGTCTTTATCTATATTTACTCCTAAGCTTGTCCGAGGTAAATCACGTACATGTCCCAATGATGCCTTAATGCTATAGCTACGCCCCAAAATCTTATTTAGCGTCCTCGCCTTTGCCGGAGATTCAACAATAACTAGTTTCTGTGCCATAACCTACCCTGTTTTAACTTCGTGAGCCAGCACATAATTCATATTGCCTACTTGTTTGGCTATTCCCTTCAATTCCAGCATGGCTAGCGTGCTGCTTACCTCCGGTATGGTTAAACCGCTACGACGGCAAATCTCATCTATATGGTTTGGCTCAGAAGTTAGTTGCTTTAGTATCACAGATTCAGTTTCATCCGCTGGCAGGAACTCCTTGATCTCCAGTTGCTGTGTTACCATGGTCAAGTTTAATTCTTCTAAAATATCAGCAAAGTCATGGACTAGCTTGGCTCCTTCCTGTATAAGGCGGTTGGTTCCCTTACTAGAGGGGGAAAGGATACTGCCTGGGATGGCAAAAACCTCCCGGTTTTGCTCTACTGCCTGATGTGCTGTGATTAAAGCTCCACTCCTTTCTCCAGCCTCCACCACTAATACCCCTAAGCTTAGACCGCTCATAATCCGATTACGGAGTGGGAAATTCTCAGCTTTGGGCCTTATACCTAAAGGATATTCGCTTAGCAATGCCCCGCTTTCCATAATAGCTTGAGCTAATTTAACGTTTTCAGCCGGGTAAACAATATCCAGTCCAGAGGCGAAGACAGCTATCGTTCTACCTCCAGCATCTAAGGTAGCCCGATGGGCTATGGCATCAATTCCTCTGGCTAATCCACTAACAATAGTAATGCTGCTTCTTGCCAGGTCAGCCACGATTTCTTCCGTTACTTGCCGTCCGTAGATGGTAGGGCGGCGGGTGCCAACTACAGCAAGGCAGGGTTCATCCTGGGATAAAAGATTGCCCCTGACATAGAGCACTGGTGGGTAATCATAGATTTGCTTCAATCTAGGAGGATAAGAGGGGTCTTCACAGGCAAGCACCTTTACCTTGTAGCGTTCCAGCTTTTCTATCTCAGCATCCAGGGAAATCTTGGGACGCAGCAGAAGTAAAGCATCTATACTTCGTGAGTCTAATCCGGCCTGCTTTAACTCGCCTTCCGGGGCTTTCCAAGCGTCCTGTAAACTGCCAAAGTGCTCTTTTAGCTGGGAAACTCTTACTCGGCCAATTCCAGGTATTTTGGAGAAGCCTACCCAATATTTCAGCTCATCGGTGGTTAGCATAAAAGTTGAATGGATTTTAGCATAGGCACTGGCTAAAGGATAGCCAAATTAGTTCTTAAAGCTTAAGTGGTTGGCTCCACCGCTGCTCTTGCCGCAGTAAGGCGGGCTACCGGCACACGGTAAGGCGAGCAACTCACATAGTCTAAGCCCACTTTGTGGAAAAATTCTATGGACTTTGGGTCCCCTCCGTGTTCCCCACAAACGCCTATCTTTAAGTCAGGCTTGGTTTTCCTCCCCCTTTCCACTGCTATTTTTATAAGTTCACCAACCCCCTTCTCATCCAAGCTAATGAAAGGATTGAGCCTAAAAATTTCCTTCTCGAGATAAGAGGGCATAAAAGTTCCAGCATCGTCTCGACTAATCCCTAGGGCCATTTGAGTTAAATCGTTAGTGCCAAAGGAAAAGAAGTCAGCAAATTTAGCAAGCTCGTCGGCAATGAGAGCAGCCCTGGGAAGTTCGATCATTATTCCTACTTTATAGGCTAGACCTTCAGCTTCTTTCTCCCTTTTTACCTTCTCACAAGTATTAACTACGAGTTCCCTGAGAAATTTTAACTCCTCAACATGTGCTATAAGAGGTAGCATAATCTCAGGAAAGACTCTAACCCCCTTTTTACTCAACTCGCAGGCAGCCTCCATTATAGCTCTAACCTGTATTTGGTAGATTTCAGGGGAGGTAATGCCAAGACGACATCCGCGATGACCAAGCATAGGATTGGACTCGTGCAACTCTTCCACCCTGTCACGAAGCTTTTCAAAGGGAGTGCCTAAGTGCTGGGATAAAGCTTTGAGTTCATCCGCAGCGTGAGGCGGGGGAAGAAATTCATGAAGAGGAGGGTCTAAAAGGCGAATGGTGACAGGCAAGCCTTCCATTTGTTCAAAAATTTGCCCAAAATCTGCTCTTTGAATCCGCAGAAGCTCTTCCAAAGCTTTCTCTTTGGCTCTACCCTCTTCAGCAATTATTACTCTCCGCC
>WJOY01000003.1 GCA_009619075.1 Dehalococcoidia bacterium | reverse complement strand
GCTTACTTTGTTCCAGGGGATAAAGTTTTAATCATTGAACCTACTTTTGGTGAATATCAAGTTGCCTGCCAAATTACTGGAGCATCCCTTATAAAACAACAGCTCTCAGCACAAAATGGTTTTTGGCTAGATTTAACCCAGACTGTTGAATTAATCCGCAGTAGTTATCCCAAGGGCATCTTTGTTTGCAATCCTAATAATCCCACTGGCAGGTATCTCTCACGAGCAGATTTCGAGAAGATTTTGGATGCTGGTAAGGATTCTATGGTAATCTTAGACGAGGCTTATGTTAGCTTTGTGGATAATGCCTGGTCTTCTCTGGATATGATTGAAGGAAACAACTTGCTTATCTTGCGCTCTATGACCAAGGATTACGCCATGGCTGGGCTTCGTTTGGGTTATGGAGTGGCACACGAGGAAATTATCGCTAACCTTCGTCGTATCTGCCCGCCTTGGAATGTCAATGCTCTAGCTCAAAAGGCGGGCCTTATCGCTATAGGCAAAGAGGGATATTTGAAGCAATGCCAAACTGAACTTAGAGAAGCAAGGAATTATCTCGTAGCCAAGCTTTCTGAACTTGGCTTAGCGCCGCTCCCTTCGGAAGCGAATTTCTTTTTAGTGGAGGTAGGTGATGCTCCCAGATTCCGGCGGGAGTTGCTTAAGCGAATGATATTAGTGCGCGACTGTAGCTCATTTGGCCTTCACCAGTATATTCGTATCGCACCCCGTACATTGCCTGAATGTCAGAAGCTGATCACTGCTATTGAGGAGATAAGAGGCAGATGAATACTCGAGGATTAATTCAAGTCTATACTGGAGATGGTAGGGGCAAGACCACAGCGGCCTTAGGACTGGCTCTTAGTGCAGCAGCACCAGAAATAAAGCCATCAATGACCACAGGGATATGATGCGCTGCTGCTCCAAGCATCACCCCTGCCAAGCCTCCAATTTCGAAACCACCGACTTTAGCTAACACATCGATTGGCTCCTGAGGATTGGCTTTATTGAGCTCCAAGGCTCTTTCAATTACCTTGACTTTGTGAGCCAGCTGTTCATCGCCCAACCCTTCACCCCGTCCAGTGACCTTTTCTACTGGCTCACCCATAATAGCAGCACATATGGCACTACTAGCACTGGTATTGCCAATGCCCATGTCTCCAGTTCCCACAATGTCAAGCCCCTTGGTTATCTCAGAATCTACAACTTCAATTCCAGCTTCTATTGACCGCACAGCTTCGGTAGGAGTCATCGCTGCTTGCTGAGCCATGTTTTTTGTCCCGTAAGCTATCTTTCTACAGATAAGGTCAGGATGAGATAGAAGCTCACTTGCGGTTCCCATATCAACTACGATGACACGAACACCGACAAAGTTCGCTAAAACATTTATAGCAGCGCCACCATTAAGAAAGTTAGAAACCATCTGTGCCGTTACTTCTTGGGGGTAGAGAGTTACTCCTTCATTTACCACGCCATGATCAGCAGCCATAGTTATGATAGCTTTATGCTCAAAACCAGAAATTAATCTGCCCTTGATACCAGCTATCTGGATGGATAACCCCTCTAGCCGTCCCA
>WJOY01000017.1 GCA_009619075.1 Dehalococcoidia bacterium | reverse complement strand
ACTTACGGATAGGTTCCTTCAGTGCCGGATGGATTGGACCTACAGGGATGGTGTAAGTCGTTTCCATCTCTTCGTTCTTCATTTCTTCTCCCTCCCCGGTAGGACTCTGAGCATGTCCTCTGGTCCTTTCTCGTCTTTTCTCCAGGGATAAACACCTTCGGGGAAATCCTCTGGCAGGAACAACCTTCTGTTATCGGGTATGCCGACCACCTCTACTCCCATCATCTCTTGAGTTTCACGCTCGGTAAATATTGCGCCGGGAATGATATCTGTAATTGTTGGTATCTTCAGGTCGCTTTTTGGTAGATTTAGGCATAGTCCTAGTGATAATTCTTTAAGGTGCTGCCCATAATATATTGTGAAGTGATATATCAACTCAATGCTATCCCCGAGGTCAGAGGATGAGATTATGGACAAATGAGGATATTCTTGTAACTCGCAGATGTGTTCTACTGCTTGCCTAAGGGCGTCCCTCTTTACATATATCCAAATTGCTTGGAAAAGGTTCTTTTTGACCGCCACCTCTCTTTGGTAAATCTTTGAATCGATAAAGCTGCTACCCAGGGCAGCCTTAAAGCTCTCAACTATTTCTTCGGGACTCAGTATTTCCATTTATGCCACCTGCTCAGCTTTCTCCAGTTTTACCCAGGCTTTAGCTACAGCCTCTATAATAGCCTCGGGCCTAGGGGGACATCCGGGAACATATACATCTACAGGTATATGTTGATCTACTGGTCCCACCAAATTGTAGGATTCGTAGAACACTCCTCCTTCCATACCACAACTACCGACTTGTAGGACTACCTTGGGGTCGGGTGTTTGCTCATATACCCGTTTGAGCCTTGGAGCCATCTGTCTTGCCACTGGACCAGTCACCAGTAATACATCGGCATGGCGCGGTGAGCCAACAAGCATCATACCAAAACGTTCAAGGTCATACCTGGGGGTGAGTGCGGCAAGGATCTCAATATCACATCCGTTGCACGAGCCAGTATTGATATGGTAGATCCAAAGTGCTCTCTTTATTGCGTTAAGGCTCATATGCACTCCAGTTGAGATTGCTTCGCTTCGCTCGCAATAACATTCTTATTTAAACTATCCCCACGATAAAGAGTATTATGGCGCTTATAGCTATAAGAACTAGGAACCAGATTATATAATCATTTATTATTCCCGTATGCGCTTTTATATTCGCGTCATAGTATTCTTTCATAGTCTCAAAAAACCCCCAGTATACATTGTGGGCTCTTATATGTCGCTGCTTTGCCTCAGGCACCTCTTCACCGCATAAGAAGATCTTTGTTTGCTCGGTATCTTTCTTATATTTTTTCTGTCCTCGCCTCCTAAAAAAGTAGGCCATTATCATCACAACTACAGAGGCAAGGAGCCAAAAGATTGGGCTCCAAGGAGAATAACTAAGTCCTAAAATTGACATCTATCCTCCTCCTATAATTCCATTGATGTAGGCTCCCTGATTTATCAGTGCCTCAGTAGCTGGGTGAGCTAGCCAATCAACAATAAGCCCGGGGAAAAGGCTAAAGAAGATAATGCCTGCAGCTAGGACGGCCATGCCGGCTATCATAGATTTTGGCACCTCTTTTACCTCCTGGTATTCGGGGAGCTCTGCTCCCATAAATGCTGAGTAGAAAGCTTTGGTAAAGGAAGCTAGGGTGAGGATCGATGTTATCATGGCTACTATAGCCAGGATGGGATTGAAACGGTACACAGACTCGTAAATTAATAACTTTGAGGCAAATCCATTGAAAGGAGGGATACCAGAGATGGACAAAGCCCCGATGATATAGAATATAGTAGTCCACTTCATCTTATGGGCTAAGCCACCCATTCTGTTAAGGTCTCTGGTGCCCGTGCGGTAGAATAAAGCCCCCGCAGTTAGGAATAGGAGTCCCTTGTATAGGGCGTTATTTATTATGTGGAAAATCCCTCCGTCCATAGCGGCTATACCGTAAGTGTTTAGGGCTTCTGGGCGATTTAAAACAGCAAGCCCGACTCCTATTCCAAGCAGCATATATCCTGTCTGGGAGATACAATGATAGGCCATCAACCTCTTGATATCCGTTTGGAAAACAGCCATAGTAACTCCAACGAACATAGTTAACATCCCCAGGGTTATCACTATCCACCCCACCGTAACCATGTCTGGACTAACTCCATACAGGGTAAAGCATGTCCGGAAAAGGGCGTACAGGCAGGCGTAACTTGCCACTACAAGCATAATGGTTATACCAGCCGGGGCAACACTATAGGTATCGGGGCACCACATGTGCAGGGGCACACTTGCTAGCTTCATCATAAATGCTATGGCTAACAAGACTAGGGCTATCTTATCCAACATGGTATATTGCATTACATGGGCCAGAGCACCTATATTGAGCAAGTTGTATTGGGCATAAAATATGCCTATAGCGAATAGGACCATCAGGGCAGCAACGGTAGATATAACTATGTATTTCAATCCGCCTTCTGCGGTATCGGCAAACTTGGTTCTGAAAGCGACCAATGCTGCCCCAGCAATAGAAGCTATTTCTAGGAAGACAAACAGGTTGAACAAGTCGCCGGTAAGCACCATGCCAAACATGCCCGCTACCAAAAGTAGCAGGAGAGTATAAAACCTATTCTGGCCTGTCTCCCCTTTCATAAAGGAGAGGGAATATATAGCTGCGGCTAAGGAAACAGTGGCCGCTATTATGGCCATAAATATGGATATGCTATCCACTTCCAGGATTATGCGCACCGGGACGATATAATTTTCAGGGATGGCAAGGTTGGGAGAAGATGCTCCCAGGGTATAGATGTGTAATCCGTTGAGGTAAATATCCCGAGCTAAAATTATGACCAAGAATTCTACAAATGCCAGGCTGGCTACTACCAAGACATCTCTAGCCTTTCCACTGGCTCTGCCAATTAGAGGAGTTAAAAATGCTGCTAATAGTGGGATGGCTATTATCAGGATAGGGGAGTGAATTATTAGAGTGTCCAGTTTACTTTACCCTTTCATTATTCTAGATTTTTCTGAATCTGTACTTCCGGTGTGGCGATAAATGTGTATTACCATGGAAAGCATCAAAGCCAAACATGCTACGGCAATAACGATGCTGGTGAGAGTCAAAGCTTGGGGGACAGGCAATACCATAACCCCTGCGGGAGCGTGGGTGTAAATGGGAGCCACCCCACCTTCCCTATACCCCAAAGTGATCAAGAATAGGTTAACGCCAGATGCCAGGATACTGAGCCCCATTACCAGCTTTATCAGATTTCTCTGGGATAGGATGATATAAAAGGCAATGCCTATTAATGCCGCTACTGCTAAAAAGGGAACATTAAAAGGAGTGCCTTGTGTCATTCTTCCACCTCCATTACGGTGGTGGCTAAAGCCATGACCAGAAGGATGGCAGACAAGCCGGCCAGGACTTTTAAGCCTACTGCTATGTTCATAAAAGGAATTACCCCGGCAGTCCATATATCTCCAGTGTTAGGGCCAGAGGGAGGGATGTGACCGAAAATGGAGGAGCCAACAAGGAAATTATAGAAGAATACGATGGCTAGACCGCCAAAGGCTAAGCCGATGAATATTAGTGCTCCACTACTTTCTAAGATAGAGAGATGGTGTTCCTTTAGGCTTTTGTGAATGTTATCGGAGCCAAAAGCAACAATGAGCAAGGCTACGCCTGAGGCAACTACAGCACCTCCCTGAAACCCACCGCCGGGGGTCAAGTGACCATGCATGATGATGTATAAGCCATAGATAAGGGCAAAAAGGATTAAGAGGCTGGCCATAGTACGCACAATTTTAGACATCATGGTTTTATTTCTCCCTTTTCTTCTTGGCTCTAAATAGCATTACCACGCCGGTCACTGCGGTAAACAAAATAGTAGCCTCTCCTAAAGTATCAAAGCCTCTGTAATCAAAGACAACGGCAGTTACGGCATTATTGGCTCCAGTTTCACTCTGGGTATTTTCTATTATGTAGTCATCCATTTCAGATGGAGGATAGCCAAAGGGGTGAATGAGGAATGCTGTTGCGATTAAGAAGGCGATAAAGATGCTCAAGGATACTGCGATAGCAATTTTTCTCATGTTCCTCCTATTCACGCCTTGTTGCCCTTATGGCCAGGATATAAATCGCTACGGTGATAGTTGCTCCTACCCCAGCCTCGGCAATAGCCACATCAGGGGCTTGAAGTAAGTAAAACTCTAGGGCTAAGAGCAGGCTCATAGCAGCTAAACTTATTACAGCAGCGATGAGGTCTTTGAATATAGCTACTAACAAGGCACACACTACAATCAAAATAGGGATAATTATGTGTAGAACTCCTAGCTCAATCATGGTTTTTCTTTCTCCAGGTCATCCACCACCGCTCTCGCTGGTTTGATCCCGCTCCTATGTGCTGCCCTACCGATGGCATGAGCACTGGTAGGATTGGTCAGCAAAATAACTACCAAAGCAATAACTGCATGTAGGGTAAGTACTGATTGGGGAGAGGAAAGACCCTCCGCTACCCAAACACTTACAGATTGTATAACAACAGCCGCAATTAAAAGTATGGAGCCGAAGGTAGTGCACTTCGTTCCGGCGTGTAGCCTGGTATAAACATCAGGGAAACGGTGCAGGCCGATCGCCGCCAGCAAGTTAAGCAAGCATCCGATGCCTATACATATGTAGGTGATTATATCTAGTATCATTAGAATTTGCCTTTCTCAATATACTTGGCTATGAAAAGGGTGCTGACAAAGGAAAGCAAGGCATAGACAATAGCCACATCAACATATATTAGCTCTTCAAATGCCGCCCCCAGGATAACCATGGACACTACAACTACGGTGTTTAAGGTATCCAATCCTACTAGTCGGTCTGGTGGGGTAGGGCCTAAGAACAGCCTTATAAGAATTATAGTGGCGCAAACTGCAAGGAATATGGCTACGGGAAGCCACATTATTCCATCACTCTCCTTGCCCAATCAGGGAATTCACCACATATGTATTTGTAATCTCTGGGCATTTTTTCTAAGGCCTCTTCCTTCACATTTATCCAATGGACATACAGGTCATTTGTTTCTTCATCTACATCCACGCTCAAAGTGCCTGGAGTTAGGGTTATGGAGTTGGCAAGCATGGTTAAACCAGCGTCAGTCTTTAGCTTTGGGGAAATCTTCACAATGCCTGGGTTTATCCTTCCTGTTATTACTCGGTAGGCAACATCAATATTTGCCTTTGCCATCGCTGGAAAGAATGGCCATATAATATAGGCAAGGAGTAGAAACCATCTCTTCGGGTTTAGCAAGCGAAGGTTTTCCGCTGGGAATATCTTCCTTACTATTGCTGCTACTATTAGAGCGAAAATAGCCCCAATAATTAGTTCTTCTTTACTCCAGAGAAACAAAGGGCCAGATGCGGTGGTCAAGAGTAGGTATAGTAAAAAAGTCCCAAACGCAGTTGCTAAAAATGCTATCACGGTCACTCTGCTAAACTTGGTGAGTATTTAATTTACCCAGTTTTTGCACAAGCACTACACTTGGCAAGAAAGTCACTTACGTATTCAAAAGGTAAATATTAAACCAAGGTGGGGGAAAAAACAAGGGGGTTTAGGTTTTTGTGCCAAGAAATTGCTTGCCTAGCTCACAGAGCACCATCTTAACCACTTTGGGAATTGCTCGCTCCACTTCTGGTGTGCATTTCTCACTAAAGTTGGTAACGTCCTTTCCTTCCACAGCAAATATAGCGATCTTTTGGAGCATGGACAAGCTAAGCATTCTGCCCAGCTCTAGAGCAGTGACCAAGTTTATCTGATGAGGGGAGGAGAGATGTTTAGGGAAGGAAAAATCTTTGGGTTCTAGCCGATATGTTTGGCCTGCTTTTCCTTAGCCGGCACGGACAAAATTGAAATGGAGGAAGTAGCAGCGTAAAATCCATGGTGAACGCATACGCTTATTTTTAGGGATAAAAATAAAGAAGCAACTCTGATACAGAGAAGTAGTGGCAGAATTAAGAAAGGTTAAAATACACAGAATTTTAGATTGTCATAGGGAAGTCTGTTTTGATCTAGTTACCTCTGAGGCCGAGGTTGTGATCAGGCTTAACGGTGAGGTTTATCGGTCACTCTATTGTTTGCCAACCCATTTAGAGGAGCTGGCTAGGGGGCATCTGATTTCTGAGGGGATATGCCATTCCTCGAATATAAAAGGCATAGAAGTCAAGTCGGATGGAAGCAAATTTGCCATTGCCGTTACAATTGGCAGGTGCAATTCTGTAAAGGTGAAAGAGGTTAACTCGCAAGCCAAGATAACTGTCACCGAGATCTGGGATGCTATCAAGAAGCTGGATGAAGATAGCCTCCTATTTAAGGAGACTGGAGGTACTCATATTGCTCAGATACGTAATCAGCGTAGTTATATCTTTGTTGAAGATGTAAGTAGGCATTGTGCTATAGATAAGGTCATTGGCCTTGCATTTGGTACCAAGATGGACCTGGCTAACAGCGCACTGGTAACCTCGAGTCGGCAGACAAAGTCAACCGTGGTGAAGGCAGCCCGTGTCCAAATTCCTGTGATAGTAAGCATCTCAGCCCCTACTAGCCTAGCCATAGAAGCTGCCCAGAAGTTTGGCATAGCATTGATCGGCTTTGCTCGAGGGCATCGATTTAATATTTATTCTCATGAGTGGAGAGTTATAGATAAGCACATTTGCCACTAAAGTTGGTAACGTCCTTTACTTCCACGAATAATCACCTCCTTCCCGGCACCCAGGCTGTTTAATTTTGATTCCCCGTTCAATTTCAGCCACCTCAGAGGTGTTTCCCCCCAAATTTTTGTAGTTGCCTGATTTATCAGGCACAGTCGCCCAATAAATTGGGCAACTACATTTTTAAATGGCCCGGCACCTTTTACAGATTTTCACACTAAAAAATGCAGACCCAACGAGCACAACTACTTGTATTAACTTCTCCATTTACGCTATAGTATGGGTTTGAACCTAGCCTTTTGAAATTAGTTAGTTTTCGGAGGCATCATCAGCGATAAACTGGCTGAGATATTAGCGCCATATAGAGAGAAGCGAGGAACCTTAATTCCTATCTTGCAAAAAGTTCAGGAAGAACTGAGCTATCTCCCGGAGGAAGCGGTATCCGAAATCGCCCGCTTTCTAGGCCTCTCAAAGAGTGAGATTTTCGGTGTGGCTACTTTCTATGCTCAGTTTCGCTTTACCCGTTCTGGTGAATATACTGTTAAGGTGTGTCTTGGCACTTCCTGTTATGTGCGGGCTGGAGCGCGCATTATGGAAACGGTGCAAAGAAAACTTGGCATCAAGCCGGGAGAGACTACGGAGGACTATAAATTTAGTCTGGAGAGGGTTGCCTGTTTTGGTTGCTGTGCTTTATCCCCAGTGATGGTGGTGGATAAGACAGTTTATAGTAGGATGACCCCGATAAAGGCAAAGCAAGTTCTGTCCTCTTATCATTAGCTTCGGAAGCTGAGATGATTTTTGACCAGATTCAAAGTCGAGCAAAATCGGAATGGGAAGCCTTAGAGCACAGTGAAAAGCCCCGCATCCTCGTTGGTGCTGCCACCTGTGGTCGCTCAGCGGGCGCGTTAAATGTGCTCCAAACTATTAATGATGAATTAGCCAAGCGCAGTATCGATGCTATTGTGATACAGGTGGGATGTGTCGGGCTATGTTATCTTGAGCCTTTAGTTGATATCATCAAGCCAAGGCGACCCCGCATTTGCTATGGCAATATCA
This sequence comes from Dehalococcoidia bacterium, assembly GCA_009619075.1. Taxonomy (GTDB): domain Bacteria; phylum Chloroflexota; class Dehalococcoidia; order GIF9; family AB-539-J10; genus 20-14-all-45-10. The sequence goes on along the minus strand of WJOY01000017.1, from coordinate 31,800 downwards.
CCCCTGAAATTGTGCCCGAGCTCGTCGAGGATTATCTGATTAAAGATAATCCTCGCCCAGACCTCGCCTTAGGCACTATAGGTGATGGTAGCATTGAGGGTATTCCCAGATTCTTTGACTTGCCCATGCTCAAACCGCAGGTTCGTATCATTCTGAGAAATTGTGGAACTATTGATCCCGAAAATATTAATCACTATATTGCCCGTGGTGGCTATAGCGGATTTGCCCGGGTACTTAAAATGAGCCCGGAGGAAATTATAGGGGAGATTAAAAAGTCAGGGCTCAGAGGGCGAGGTGGTGCTGGCTTCCCTACATGGCTCAAGTGGGATTTCTGCCGTAAATCTCCCGGCAGGGAAAAATACCTCGTTTGCAATGCCGATGAAGGAGACCCTGGGGCCTTTATGAATCGATCCGTCTTGGAAGGAGACCCACATGCTGTTCTGGAGGGAATGCTTATTGCTGCCTACACTATAGGGGCAACACATGGCTATATCTATTGCCGCGCCGAATACCCACTGGCTCTAGAACGATTGAATATTGCCCTTGCTAAGATGAAGGAATATGGGCTTCTGGGGGAAAGCATCCTTGGTTCAGGCTTCAATTTCGACATAGAAATCAAAGAGGGAGCAGGAGCTTTCGTCTGCGGCGAAGAAACAGCATTGATGGCTTCTATTGAGGGTAAACGGGGTATGCCCCGCCCCCGTCCTCCCTTCCCCGCTCAATCAGGCATCTGGGGCAAACCAACCAATATCAATAATGTAGAAACCCTTGCCGCTGTGGCGGCGATTTTGCAAAAAAGCGCAGATTGGTATGCCCAATATGGAACAGAGGGGAGCAAAGGAACAAAGACTTTTGCTTTGGCGGGAAAGATAAAGCGCACCGGACTCATTGAAGTTCCCTTAGGCATCACCCTTCGTGAGATCGTCTATGATATTGGAGGTGGCATTGCTGACGATAAGCAGTTTAGGGCGGTGCAGACTGGTGGTCCTTCTGGAGGCTGCCTTCCCGCTGAGCTCTTAGACCTACCTGTAGATTATGAAGCTTTGACCCAAGCGGGCTCCATTATGGGCTCAGGTGGCATGATCGTGGCTGACGAAGATACTTGCATAGTTGATTTTGCCAAATTCTTCCTCACCTTTGTTCAAGCCGAATCCTGTGGAAAGTGTGCCCCCTGTCGAGTGGGCACAAGACAGATGCTCGATATCTTGGAACGCATAACTCGTGGAGAGGGGCAAGACGGAGACATTGATAAATTACAGCAACTTGCTGAAACAGTCAGGGATGGCTCGCTCTGCGCCTTAGGGGGAACAGCACCCAATCCAGTGTTGAGTACCATCCGCTACTTCCGTGATGAATATGAAGCCCATATCAAAAGAAAGAAATGTCCTGCTGCGGTCTGTAAGGGGCTGGTCAAGGCACCTTGCAGCCATACCTGTCTCGCTGGTGTGGATGTACCTCGCTATATTCGCTTCATTAGTCAGGGGCAGTTTGACCAAGCGTTGGCGGTAATTCGAGAGAAAATACCCTTCCCCTCAGTTTGTGGGCGTGTCTGTCCCCATCCCTGTGAAGCCAAATGTCGGCGAGGACTATTAGATGACTCTATTGCTATAAGGGTGCTCAAGCGCTTTGCCGCCGAGAGGGGCAATGGGCTCTGGAAAATGAGGGCAAAAATAGCTCCAGCTACAGGAAAGCAAGTTGCCATCATTGGCTCCGGGCCAGCAGGACTTACTGCAGCCTATTACCTGGCGAAGCGAGGACATACCGTTACTGTGTTTGAGGCGCTCCTTGAGCCAGGTGGCATGATGCGTTATGGCATTCCCGAGTATCGCTTGCCCCGAGAGGTATTAACTGAGGAAATTGAGGAGATAAAGAGTGTTGGAGTTGACATAAGGACAAATGCAAAAATCAACTCCTTAGACGGGCTTTTTGCCGATGGTTATAACGCCATTTTCCTTGCCATTGGCGCTCACCAAGGGGCTAAGCTAAGGATTGAAGGAGAGGATAGTCCTGAGGTTATGGAAGGTATATCCTTTCTCAGAGAGATAAATATGGGGAATAAAGTTAGGGTAGGGAACAGAATAGCAATCATCGGCGGGGGCAATGTCGCCATAGATGCTTCCCGCAACGCACTTCGACTTGGTGCCAAGGAGGTAACCATTATCTATCGCCGCACTAGGACTGAGATGCCAGCAAGCGAGGAAGAAATAAATGAGGCAATACATGAAGGGGTGAAGATAGAGTTCCTTGCTGCCCCGATTAGAATAGAGAGCAAAGACAGTGTGGTGGAGCTTATATGCATTCGCATGAAGCTGGGGGCGGTGGATACCAGTGGTAGACGACGCCCAGTGCCAATCGAGGACAGTGAATTCAGCTCGAGCTTTAATACTGTGATTGCTGCTATCGGTCAGATGCCAGAGACTCCAGACCAATTCGGGCTCCCCTTGGGAAGGGGGAATACGTTCCAGGTTGACACTTATACTTTAGCTACAGGTAGGGAGGGTGTCTTTGCTGGCGGCGATGCCGTGACTGGACCAGCCACAGTCATCGAGGCCATCGCTGCTGGAAGGCAGGCAGCAATCTCGATTGATAAATATTTAGGTGGCAAGGGAGTGATAGACGAAAAGCTGGCGCCACCTGAAGAGCTAGAGGCGCTGCCTGAAATTGACGAGGGGGAGAAGCATCGTCTCCCAATACCTACTCTGCCTTTAGGTGAGCGACTTGGTAGTTTTGCTGAGGTGGAACTTAGCCTTAGTGAGGAACTAGCCATTGAGGAGGCAACGCGGTGCTTGAGATGCGACTTGGAGGAGCGGGAGTAAATTTGATTAAGAGAGAGTAAGCATGGATACTGTTACTTTGATTATTGACGGGAAGGAAGTAAAAGCGAAAAGGGAGGCTACAATTTTGGAGGCAGCCCTGGAAGCTGGCATCTATATTCCTACGCTTTGCTACTATCCAGACCTAATTCCCTTTGGTGCTTGCCGCCTGTGCATTGTGGACATCGAGGGGATGCGCGGTTTTCCCCCAGCATGCACTACCCCAGCGACTGAAGGATTGGTAGTCCATACCAATACCCCAAAATTGCAAGAGCTTCGCCGTAACATAATGGAGCTGATTTTAAGCGAGCATCCATATTCCTGCCTCACCTGCCCCAAAAATCTAAACTGTGAATTACAGAGGGTTGCTCGCTATATCGGACTGGAGAAAGTAACTCTCCCTTATACTTATAAGGAGCTCCCCGTTAACAGGGAAAACCCATTCTTCGACCGAGATTATAACTTGTGCATTCTTTGTGGTCGCTGCGCCCGCGTGTGTCAAGAGGTACGTAAGGTGGGAGCCATCTCCTTTACCTATCGAGGGAGTGAAACTTTGATAGGCACCGCTTTCAATCAGCCACTTCAGGAAGTAAGCTGTGAATTCTGTGGAGCTTGTATTGATGCTTGTCCTACCGGAGCCCTGATGGAAAGAGCTAATAAGTGGGAGGGCTTGCCTGACCGTGAAGTAGTTACTACTTGCCCATATTGTGGAGTTGGCTGCCAACTCAAGCTCGAGGTCAAGGATGAGAGGATAATAAGTTCCATTCCGGCTCCAGATGGTACAGTTAATCATGGCCAAGTATGTGTCAAAGGGCGTTTCGGTATCGCAGAATTCGTCCAACATCCCCAGCGTTTAACTTCTCCCCTAATAAGAAGGAATGGGGAGTTGAAAGAGGCATCCTGGGATGAGGCACTAGATCTGGTGGCTAGGAAATTGAAAGGCTATAAAGCAGACGAGATAGGAGTGATTGCATCGGCCAAGTGCACCAACGAGGAGAACTATGTCATGCAAAAATTTGCCCGAGCGGTATTGGGTACTAATAATGTTGATCACTGTGCCCGACTGTGTCACGCTCCTACTGTAGCTGGCCTTGTCCAAAGCTTTGGCAGCGGGGCTATGACTAATTCCATCAACGAGGTTGGTAACGCCGCTTGCATTTTAGCTATCGGCACCAACACCACAGAAGACCACCCCGTGATCGGGCTTGAGGTGAAAAGAGCAGTAGATAAAGGGGCAAAGCTCATTGTAGCTAACCCCCGTGAGATCGACCTTTGCCGCTTTGCCAGCCTCTGGCTACGGCATAACCCTGGCACAGATGTTGCCTTACTTATGGGCATGATGCGGGTTATAGTGGACGAGGGGCTGCTTGACGCAGCCTTTATCGAGGAGAGATGTGAAAACCTTGATGCCTTCAAGCAGGCATTAAATGATTTTGATCTCGATTTTGTTGAGCCCATCACGGGAGTGCCACGTGACAAAATAGCTCAAGCAGCCCGTATGTTTGCCACCAATAGTCCAGCCACCATCCTCTATGCCATGGGTATCACCCAGCATTCCCATGGCACTGATAATGTGATGGCTACTGCCAACCTGGCAATGCTCACCGGGAATGTAGGCAAGCCCTCAACCGGGGTCAATCCACTCAGGGGTCAGAACAATGTGCAAGGTGCTTGCGATATGGGTGCCCTGCCCAATGTCTATCCTGGTTACCAGGCAGTAGCCAGTCCAGCTATCAGAGAGAAATTTGAAATTGCCTGGGGGTGCTCATTACCCTCATCTCCAGGGCTAACCTTGGTTGAGATGCTTGAAGCCGCCTACCGGAAAGAGATAAAGGCGCTATACCTCATTGGTGAGAACCCGGCATTAAGCGATCCTGATGTTGGGCATGTTCGGGAGACGCTAGCTAAACTTGAGTTTCTTGTGGTTCAGGACATTTTCCTTTCCGAAACAGCAAAATTTGCCCATGTTGTCTTGCCTGCAGTGAGCTTTGCTGAGAAGGATGGCACCTTCACTAATACTGAGCGGCGAGTGCAGCGGGTAAGGAAGGCTATTGAGCCAATTGGCGATTCCCATCCTGATTGGTGGATTATTTGCCAGATAGCCAAAAGGTTAGAGGCTGGAGGCTTTGATTATAGCCACCCGTTTGACATAATGGAGGAAATTCGCTATCTCACTCCCAGCTATGGTGGCATAAGTTACCAGCGTTTAGAGAGTGGGGGACTCCAATGGCCTTGCCCTAGCGATGACCATCCAGGTACACCAATACTCCATGTGAATACTTTTGTTAGGGGGAAAGGCAGATTTATCCCGCTAAAATATGTTCCCCCAGGAGAGTCGCCAGACGAAGACTATCCTTTGATTCTCACCACAGGGCGCAGCTTATATCACTTTCATACCGGGACGATGACTCGTAAGGTAGCCGGACTTAATATTATAGAACCCGAGGGTACTGTGGAAATCAGCCCTGAGGATGCTTCACAACTTGCCATAGCTCAGGGTGATAAAGTTAGAGTCAGTTCTCGGCGCGGTGAAATCCGCGTTAAAGCCAAGATAACTGAGGCATCGCCCCCTGGAGTGGTGTTTATGACCTTCCATTTCGTTGAAAGCCCTGCCAATATCCTCACCAACCCCAAACTAGACCCGATATCCAAAATTCCTGAACTCAAAGTCGCAGCAGTTAGAGTGGAGAAACTATGAGCACTTGGCAAGAAATGTTAGCTATGAGGGAAGCAAAGCAATCTCCTTGGACTGCTCTAACTATTGCTCTCATTATAAAGCTTTGTCGGTGCTTTAACTATTATTTTAGTTCCCTTTCCTATTTGAGAAGTGATTTCAATTTCCCCGCCTACCAGTTGAATTCGTTCTGCCATGCCAGTAAGTCCTAGTTTACCTTGAGCGGCAAAATCGCTTAGCCACCGGGGAAGCTCAAAGCCCTTGCCATTATCACTAATGGTCATCTTGACCGCATCTTCCTGGTACTCCAACATAATGTTGGCTTCAGATGCCTCAGAGTGTCTGTGAATATTATTTAGGGCTTCTTGAGCGATACGGAACAAAACCAGCTGTGTTTCTGGAGGTAGTGGGGGCACGGTATCTGTTTTAACCTGAACTTTGATTCCTGCAAGCTTGGTTATTTCCTGAGCTAGCCACTCCAGAGCTGGCACCAAACCTAAGTCATCCAGAATGCGGGGCCTTAAAGCTTGAGCATAGCGCTTGATGCCCTCATAGGCTTGCTGAGACAGTTCATATAACTTCTCAAACTCATTTCTTAGCTTCTGGGGTAAATAATTGCTGGCTTCAGAGGCAATGTTATCTATGTGATGAGATAGTAGCAATACTAGCTGTGAAGTATCGTCATGGAGCTCACAGGCTAGGCGCTTACGTTCTTCTTCCTGAGCCCTGAGACATTCCCTGAGGTAAAATCGCAGATTATCCTGCAACTTTCTCTCCTCAGTTATATCTCGAGCTATGTTCTGAAAAGCTTGAGGCTTGCCGTCGCTAACTATAAGCCGCGTAGCTAAGTGTATGATTGCTTTAGAGCCATCTTTCCTATTTAATTGCTGCTCATAGCGCTGTTCCATAGCTTCGCCTCTCAGTAGCCTTTCTTTTGCCTGTCTAAACAAAGCTAGCGCCTCTGGGGCAAGAAACTGGGAGACATTTTTGCCGATCAATTCTGGAACAGGATAGCCGGTGAGTTTTTCACAGGCTTTATTAGCTAAAGTGATATTGCTCTCCATATCGTGAACCCAAACAGCGTCGCTGGTGTTGGTGAATAACTCTTCATAGTTTCGCCGCGACAATTCCAGATCCTCCACGGCCTTTTCTAGCATCTCCTGTCGCTGCTTATATTCATGGCGGGTTTGTATAAGCATGATAATTAGAGCACTGATGACGAGGCAGGCGAAACTTTCTAGCAATGCAGCTCTAAAATGGGAGGGAATGAGGAAGGGGTGAAGTAACATTGCCACACTGCTTGAAAGCCATAGTGCCCCACCACCGATTATCCCCAGTGCCCAGTTGGAATATAGCACTAGCAGCAAATAAAGAAGCCGCTCCAAACTGTGTCGTGAAAGACCGAGAGCTACAGGCAGCGAAATGTCGCCCAGGATAGGTATTTCAGATAGGAGATCGGTATAATGGGATAGAGTTAAGGCGACAAAGAGGATAATTATGATCCAGAGGTGTGGGCCCCTTAATCTTGGAATTTGTCTGTGGTATCTTCCAAGGTAACTAATCCCCATTTTAATCCCTTGACTATTGCCTCGCTGCGTGAAGCAACATTTAATTTGTTGAAAATATTGGTCAGGTGAGCTTTAACAGTGCGCTCGCTGAGAAACAGTTTTTTCCCTATCTCTTTATTGCTCATCCCCAAGGTGACTAACTTAAGTATATCCGATTCTCGCTCACTCAGTAGTTCTGGGTGTTTCTGCTCCTTAACCGGTGCCATCATAGCTCGCTTTAGTAACTTGGCGATGATGCTGGGATGGAGCACTGACTCTCCTGCTTGTATAGCCCGAATAGCGTTAACTAAATCATGCCCTCTGGCACTTTTCAAGAGATAGCCGGCGGCTCCGGCATCAAGCAACCCTAATACGTACTCATCGTCATCGTAAGCAGTGAGGATCAAAATGGCTACGTTGGGAGTCATCTCTTTGATCTTTTTAGTGGCTTCAATTCCATTGAGTTTGGGCATAACAATATCCATCACCACGACATCAGGTTTTAGCTCTGAGGCAAGTTTTACTGCTTCCTCACCATCGCTGGCCTCAGCGATAACCTCCACATCCTTCTCACTATCCAATGCTCGATGCAGAGCTTCACACAGCAACGGATGGTCGTCGGCAATCAAGATCCTTAATTTATCTCTTGCGCTCAATTTCTCAAATGCCTAAGTAATTATAAAGCATGCCTGCCCCTTAGGGCAAGGCAGTTGGCCCTTTGGGCGCGACCAAAGGGTATTGCAAATTACAACTTATGGACGATGGCAGGCGGTCGGGCAGTTGCTAAACTCGCTCTGGAATAAAAAGAAAGGAGGGATAAAAATGACTAAAGTGGTTGAAGTAACCAGAGGAAAGGTTAGTGGAGAAGTGGTATCGGGGAGGGAGGAGCTACTCGCCGTTCTAAAAAGAGCTGCCAATGAGCCGGAATTCTTAGCCCGATTAGCCCAGAATCCTCACGAGGTTCTCAGAGAGTATTACACTTTAACTGCCGAGGAGAGAGCTGCCCTAGCTAGTGGTGATATCAGGAAAATAGAGGCCTGGGTCGGCAAGCTGGATAAAGAGCTAGCTACTTGGCTGTGGTGCCGGCTGTCTCAAGAGAAATGGTAAGCGAAAGGAGTTAACACGATGGCGCGAACTAAATTGACAAGTGTGCCTCGGGTAGCGGAATTGCCCGGTATGCAACCTATTGCCGAGAAGTTGGACAAGTTAGTGCCTGATGCCCATCAGCCAGTGGAAATGGTTCACAAGATGGAAAGCACCGGTGTAACTAAAGCCTCTCGGGATACCCTTAGTATGGTGCTTTTGGGCCTCTTGGCAGGATTTTTCATTGGCTTGGGGGCAGTGTTCTGCACTTTGGTTACCACTAATATTAGCCTAGGATTTGGATTGGGGAAGTTATTAGGTGGACTGGCTTTCTCCCTAGGACTTATCCTGGTGGTAGTTGCCGGATCGGAGCTATTCACCGGCAATTGCCTTATAGTTGCTCCGTGGATGAGTGCCCGAATCAGTGGGTCTCAACTGCTGCGTAACTGGGGAATAGTTTACTTTAGCAATCTTGCTGGCGCATTGATTTTAGTAGTCTTAATCTTTTATGCCCAGTTCTGGGCACTTGATAGCTATCGAGTCGGAGTTAACGCTCTAATGATTGCCAATGCCAAGGTGAATCTAGCCTTCGTGCCAGCATTATACCGAGGCATAATGTGTAATGTTTTAGTGTGTCTAGCTGTTTGGCTATGCTTCGCTGCTCGCTCGGTTACCAGTAGGATACTGGTCATTGTCTTTCCCATAACTGCCTTTGTAGCCTGTGGTTTTGAACACAGCATCGCCAACATGTTCTTCATTCCTATGGGCATGGCTATGGCAGGTCAAGCTGAGGTTGCCCAAGCTGCAGGGGTAACTGCAGCTCAAATAACTAATGTCACCGCACTTGGTTTTGTTCACAACCTCATACCAGTGACTATAGGTAATGTAATCGGTGGTAGCTCGGTGGGCATGCTTTACTGGTTGGTGTTCCTTCGCAAGGAACGAGCCGCTGAAGTTGTTGCCGCCAGGCGCTGGCTTGGAAGATTTGTTACCGTTGAAGCTCAACCCCAAAAGGTATGGACTCCCGATGTGGAAACCACCGCCTTGTTATCTGTGCTGGCTAAAGCCAGGGATGACGCCACTTTCTTGGCCCAATTGTCTGAGAATCCAGACAAAGCTCTCGAGGGCTATAATTTGACCGATGAGGCAAAAGCTGCTCTATCTAGTGGAGATGTGCATTGGCTGGAGTCTAGGGTGGGCATGTTAGACGCGCCCTTGCGTACTTGGCTTAGCTCTCGATTATCTCAGGAGAAGTGGTAGCCGCTAGTAGCCTCTACCACCTCTCTTCTTCCCCTTGTGGATTTATCCGGGGACAAGCTCTGGATAGCCCTTCGACACCGGAGAGCCGTTGAGCTTAGTTAGGATACAAGATATCATCGCAAGCGAAGCAACCTCCGACTGACAGTGAAAGGGATAGCGTAAGCAATCCGGATGGTAGGCTACCTGTAGAGCTGCGTTACTCTTGGGCCGAGAGTACCTTGGGAAACTGGATGCTCTTCCATATACTCGGCGTTTTTAGCTATGCCTTCTTCAACGACCACACTTAAGCCGCAGCCACAATATGGGACACGTCGTAGGCACAAGCCATTTTTCGCCTTTTCCTAATTTACCGCTTTTCTTGTTCCAGTCAGCAGCTTAACCATTCGCCACCGCAAGTCAAGGGAAGATAACAAACCCAAGGATCCAGAGAGCAGCAAGAATAAATCCTGCTCCCATCATAGCCCATCGCTGCCGTAACTTTATGCTAGGTACTAAAGAGCCTAACCAATACCCCAGAGGTACGAAAACTGTCGAGCCGACAGCCGCAAGGCTTCCGCTTTTGCCAATGTAATTTAAAATCTTGGGCAATCCTCCTATTACCCACCAATGAGCACAATGTTTCATAGGTGGTATATAAAGCATGATATAGGTCATAGTAAATCCAAAAAGGGCATAGGCTAGGTAAGCAGTAGCTGGCCCACTAACAATCCTCCAGGCTAACCTTTCATTCTTTTTGGCTAGCAGTGTAGCTACTACGTCGAAGGAAACCCCGATCAGGAGCACTGCCCATATGTGACAGGGCCAGCCATGGGCGGTCATCGCCCTATAAAGCATGGCAATGGCACCGGTAGCCGTTGATGAGCCAGGTTTGGGCAAGTAAGTTCGAGCTAAAGCCAAAACCATAAGGCTTATTAACGTTGGCGGGACAGAGGAGAAGGGATACTTAGGCAATAGTCCCAGGCCTGCTTCAACGCAGCCCCAGACCGTTCCACAAATTAAAATGATAGGTAAAGCATCTCTTATGTTGGTTTTTAAAGACCTATTCATCTTTTTTTACCTCCTCAGAAGGGCGGATCCTTATTTCAATTTCCCTTAATTCCTTGTCTTCCCTTTTTAAAGAAGCCACGAGTCCGGTAATCGTGCCCTTTATCATGCTCTGGGCGAATTCATTTAGGTATACGGGATTTTTATTTATGCTAAGCTCAACATAAGGCTTACTTTCTTTATCCTCCTTCATGACCTTTTCGATAAAATCTGCAAGCTCGGAAAGTTCGGTAGGATTAAAGGTTGGCTTGTCTATAGGGAAGGCAAAATCGGTTACAATTGCAACCAATCTTTCCTGGGGAGACTCAAGCTCTGGGCTCATCCCCTTACGGAGTACCTCTATCCTCCTTGTGCTGGTATCTTGGGCAAAACCTTCGGCTAGTACAAGATCGAAGTCGGCTAGATAATATTTCACCACCTCATTTAAGCTGCCAACTGTATTGCCTTTCGTGCGAATGAGTCCGAGTTCTGATGGGGACTGGAGAAGGATACCCCCAGCCCCAGCCTTAGTAAAATGCCATGAATCCTTCCCTTCAACATCCAAATCAAAGCCATGCGGGCAATTCTTAACAGCAGCAACTTTATATCCTCTCCTTTTCATCTCGGGTATAAGTCCCTTAATTAGAGATGTTTTGCCGGCATCAGATTTGCCCGTAATTGCTATAACAAGAGGCATTTCTCGACTGCTAGCCTCCTTGCCTCATCCAGGTCAGCTTGGGTGTTTATATTGAAAAAGCTTAAGTGCTCCGGGTCAAACTTATCGATCTCATCCTCTTCGACATACCTCGTCCTAACTACACTAAAAAGCTCACCAACCCTTAGCTCATTACGCTTTAGTAACTTGTGGATGGGGACTAAACAATTCTTAGAATATATTGCACAGAGTGGCTCTATCCTCTCTCCTATACGGGGGATGACAATATCAAAAGCTGGGGAGAGCTGAGTCATGTAGTTAAGTAAATCAATGTTTAGAAATGGCATATCGCAGCCAACAACGATGGCCCGTGAGCAAGACGATATAACTAGACCTGAATAGATGCCACAAAGCGGACCTTTGCCGGGATGAATATCAGCCACTGTTTTTATCATTGGGGAGGAGGGAGAGCAAGAAAGACTTTCACGCCGGGCAGTTACTATAATGATCTCCTTGCTAAGAGAGATAAGGCGGTTAACTACACGCTGAACAAGATTCTTACCATTAATAATTTCGAGAGCTTTATTCCAACCAAACCTTGAGCTGTTGCCGCCGGCAAGAATAATGGAAGTCATTATCAAACCACCGTCCCAAGGTCACATTCGGGTTACGTTGAACCAATCTCCCCCAAGACGAGATTTACAACCTTTGGAATAGTTTCCTTTACCTTTTCCGTCATCTTTTCGGTAAACTTTATCACCTCTTCAACCTCTACTGCAAATATTACTATTTCATCTGGCATCTGCTCCGCTAAAAGTTTTTTGCCGATTTCGATTGTGGTAGCAAGGTTTGTATCATGCAGCGAGGTGGCGAAATGCACAATATTAGTGAAATCTTCTGGTCTGAGCTTATATATTCGCCCTGCCTCTCCATTCTCAGTCTTAATCGCATCCACTATAATTACTCTATCGTATCCAGCAAGGAGCTCTAATAAATTTAAACCGTAGGTGTTGGCATCTTTTACGTCTACGTCTTCACCCTTAACTTTATTAGCTAGCTCTTGAGCAACATAAAAACCTATACCGTCATCTCCTAATATTGGATTTCCTATACCTAAAACAAGAGTTTTCAAACTATCTTCTCAAACTCTGGCAGATATTTCCATCCGAATCGTAGATATTGATTTCCAAGGGCATCTGCCCGGGAAGAGAATGAGTAGCACAAGCCATGCAGGGGTCATAGGCACGGAAGGCCATCTCCACCATATTCAAAAGAGGCTCGCTAATTTCTTCCCCTTTCTTGATAACCGCTTGTGCTGCCTTTTTTACCGACATACACATAGCAGCATGGTTATTTCCTGTAGCTACAATCAGGTTTACCTTTTGAATGATGCCCCTCTCGTCCGTCTGGTAGTGGTGATATAAAGTGCCTCGGGGTGCTTCCACCACACCCACACCTTCGTCTGGGATAGCCGTGGGAATGGTGCGAATATTGGTGTCGGTTACTTCTTTATCCTTGGCCAGTTCTAGAAGGCGCTCCGCAGCATAGAGGATTTCAATAAGCCTTGCCCAGTGGAAGGCTAAGGTGGCGTGCACAGGCTTGCCACCAAGGGTGGCGAAGAACTTCTCATATGCCTCCTGAGCCAAAGGTGTTGCCATGCCATCAGCGACGTTGAGCCGAGCTAAGGAATTCACTCGATAGACACCACTATCCTTGCCTTCAACCATTCCCCTCCAGCCAACTTTCTTCAGGTAGGGGAACTTGAGGTAAGACCAGGGCTCGGTACGCTCTGAGATATAATCCAGATACTGAGCCGGCTTAAATTTGGCTACCTCCTTGCCATCTTCATCCACCACCCTGATGTCTCCATCATAGAAGTTCACCTTGTTATTACCATCTACCATGCCCATGTAGTAGCTCTTCATAAAGTAAACGTCGCCGGTGATTAAATCGAGGTATTTTTTATTGGCTAATACCTGCTCATCGAACAGCTTCAGCCCAAACTTGCCAAACTCAACAAAAGATTTTGCCTTCTCCTCAAAATCCTTTCTTTCCTCCTCAGTTATAACTCTGCTCATCCCACCGGGGAGACCACAGACAGGGTGTGTTGCCTTGCCACCAATGGTTGCTTGGATATCTTGGGCATAAGCCCTGTGTTTTATCACCTCACCACCGATCTCTAGCCCCACCTTCTTAATAAGCCCTAAGATATTCCGCTCCTCTGGTGGAGCATCATAGCCCGGGATGAAATCAGGGCCAGCCAAGACGTAGAAGTGAGCTATATGGGAGTGAATCATATGGGCACAGTAGAAGAGTTCCCTGAGCTTCTTGGCTGCTAATGGTGGGTCAACGTGGTACACGGCATCGGTAGCCTTGGTGGAAGCCATGTGGTGTGCCGCGGGGCAGACACCACAAATTCTTGGTGTTATCCGTGGCAACTCCTCCACTGGGCGCCCCTCGCAGAATTTCTCAAAACCACGAAGCTCCGGGATCTGCAAATAAGCATTAGCTACATTACCTTCTTCATCAAGAAAAATTTCTATCTTGCCATGTCCTTCGAGTCTGGTTATCGGGTCAATAGTTATTTTTTTCATCTGCCACTCCTACATTCGTTTTCTTTGTAATAGTGAAGTAGACATTCCGAATCGGTAAAAGGTGCCTGCCGGATCGAGTACCTCTTCTACCATTCTGGCGATCTCCTTTTCGTCCTTCACATCGTAAATAGAAGCTAGGGCACTGAGCATCTTTGCTCCTTGGTCATAAACGCCCGTTGGTGGTCCGAAGCAGCCACGGCAGGGCATATTTGCCTCAATGCACCTGGCACCGCAACCTCCTCTGGTGGCTGGACCCATGCAGATTATCCCCTGTTCCAAAAGGCATCTCTCGGGGTCGGGGATGATCTCGTGAGGGCGATAGATTTTGGTAATTCTCTTCTCCTCTTTTTTGCGAGGGCACTCATCGCAAAGGGTCTTCTCTGCAGCTATAGTAGCGCCTGGCGGTGGCAATTGATTTGTAGCCAGGGCATCCACCACCTTGAGTATGAGGTCTACCGGTGGTGGGCAGCCAGGAACGAAGTATTCCACCGGCACCACTTGCCCCAGAGCCAGTACAGTATCATAGAATTCGGGTAGCTCTAGTTCTCCCTCGCTGACCTTGGTCTTAGTTTTGGGAAAAACCCTCTCGGGATTAACATTAGATGGCGCCTCTACATAGGCGCGCTCAAATATCTCCCTTCGGTTGGTGAGGTTAGCTAGCGATGGTATGCCGCCGAAGCAGGCGCAGGAGCCAAAGGCGACCATCGTTTTCGATTTGGCTCGAAGCAGCTTAGCAATATCCTCTAGCTCAGAGTTCCTCACTGCCCCATTGAATAGGCAGACATCAATACTTTTATCCTCCATAGCCTCAACGTGATGGCGTTTAAAGTCCATAGCTATAGGCCAAAACACGATATCAGCAATATTAACTATATCAAGTATCTTTTCATTTGTGTCTAGAACAGCTACGTCGCAGCCACCACAAGTAGCTGCCCAGTAGAGAGCCAACTTAAGCTTAACCATGTTACGCCTCCTAGCTATTATTTTGACGGGCAAAAGGTCCCAGCTCTTTTACCTTGGCTGTTATGTCGTTAATGACCTGGGCAAAGTGGCTTCCTTCGGCAGCAGATATCCATTCCAGCCACACTCGTTCCTCTTCAATCCCTAGTTGCCCAAGCATCTTTTTCAGTAAAGCAACACGCCGAGCCGTTTTATAGTTTCCTTCCATATAGTGGCAGTCGCCAAAATGGCAACCGCCGATCAATACACCATCTGCCCCGGCTCTGAGGGCTTTAATTACAAAGGTAGGATCAACCCGCCCGCTGCACATAACTCGAATTACCCGCACGTTAGGAGCATACTGAATCCGCGAGGTACCGGCTAAATCAGCGCCAGCATAGGAGCACCAATTGCATAAAAATGCGATTATTTTCGGCTCAAACTCCTCCATGGTAATTAGCTCCTTTTAAAAAACCAGTGCCACACATAGTGCACAATGCTGCCCCCATAGCGATGTAAAGCCCTGCCATAAATCCACAGAGAAGTAATTGAAATACCGGCAGTTTCGCCTTATAGACCCTTATGTTTCCTGCCATTAAGGTCATCCTTTGTGGTGGATTAAAAGGCACTCTCTGTTACCTCCTTTCTCTAATTAGATTTACTAAACAAAGCTTCTATCTGGGCTAGAATCTCCACATCTCTAAAATGGTTCATAATGATTGCTCCAGCAGGGCAGGCAGCACCACAGGTGCCGCAACCTTTACATACGGCTTCACTGATGTGAGACACCTTCTTACCATCTCGAGCTTGAAGTTCAATGGCTTTGAAGGGACATACAGGCTCACAAGTTCCACAACCGGAGCACTTATCCTCATCAACCAAGGCGGTTATCGCCTCAGGTTTCACATAGCCCCTTCTCATGGGAATTGCTGCTTTTGCGGCAGCAGCATAAGCTTGGGAAACACCCTCAGCAATGTCTGTTGGCCAGCGGGCAGAGCCACAAAGGTAGATGCCATCGGTGGCAAATTCAACTGGCATCAATTTAAGATGTGCCTCAAGGAAGAACCCTTGCTCACTCAAAGGGACTTTAAGCATCTTGGAGATTTCCTCGTTGTCGGCTCGAGGAATTAAGGGAGTGGTAAGCACTACTATATCCACAGAGAGCTCTACCTCTCTGCCCCTCAACTGGTGCCATACTTTCACCTTCTCAGCCTTCCCATTCCCGATGACTCGGGGCAGCTTTTCCAGTTCATATCTTATAAATCTAACACCTTGCTCCATGGATTTGCGATAATAGTTTTCAAACTCTACCCCATAAGCCATTAAATCGCGGTGAAGGAGCCAGACCTTAGAAGTAGGATTACTTTCCTTAATTAAGGTAGCATTCTTGACTGCTGTCATGCAGCAGAATCTGCTGCAATACGTTCGCTCAGGAACTCTTGCCCCAACGCAGTTGATCATCACTACATTTTGCCCATCAAACCCCTCTTTCTTCATCCTCTGTTCTAGCTCAAGCTGGGTGATGACGTTGGGAAACTTGCCATAACCATACTGACCTAGTGGCTTTAGTTCCTCAGCGCCGGTGGCAACAATAATGGTGCCAACTTTAAGTTTGCTCTCTTTCCCATCCTCGTCTAAAGTAGCATCGAAGTTCCCTATAAACCCGCTTGCATCCTTTACCTTGGTGGAGAGATGGGTCTTGATCTTGCTGTGGTCCTTTACTTTTTGAATGAGAGCTCCAATTAATTTACTGGCCTGCTCATTAGTAGGAAAGAGCTTATAGATGTCCAACAAAGTACCCCCAAGTTCTCCTTCTTTCTCCACTAAATGAACCTCAAAGCCTTGCTCAGCTAGATTCAAGGCAGCACTTATCCCAACCACGCCGCCGCCCATGACCAAGCATGAGGGAATCACCGGGATCTCAATTTCCTCCAGTGGTTGGAGAAGCCTTGCCTTGGCTACCCCCATCTTGATGAGCTCTTTAGCCTTTTCGGTTGCCTTCCCTGGCTCACGCATATGCACCCAAGAGCACTGGTCTCTTATATTGACAAATTCAAAGAGGTACTTATTCAAGCCTGCTTCCTCACAGGCAGCCCTGAATAGTCGCTCATGGGTTCTCGGGGTGCAGGAGGCTACTATAACCCGATTCAAGCTATACTCCGGGATTGCTTTCTTTATTGCCGAGATTCCTTCCTCAGAGCAAGTAAATAAATTGCGCTCGGCATGCACTACATTGGGGAGTCCCTTGACATATTCCACTACCTGTGGAACATCCACATATGCTCCAATATTTACGCCACAATGGCAGACGAAAACTCCGATGCGAGCCTGTTCCACGTCAACTACCTCCTGCTATGACCTCGGCTGCTCTAGCTGCTGCCCCTGACCCTTGTGTTACAGAGTCCGGGATATCCCTGGGGCTGTGAACATAGCCACAGGCAAATATTCCCGGTCTGGTGCTATCTACTGGGTGGGACAATTTATCAGGAACCTCTACAAAACCATATTCATTTAGCTCTATGCCTAGCATCTCTGCTAATTCCTTGCTGCCTCGAGGGGTCATCGCCTGACAAAGGACCACTAAATCTACTTCCATATTCTTTGTTTCCGTAGTAGTGGTGTCCTCATACCACACGATGGGATTTTGGTTTTCCGGGTTGACTGCGACCCTACCAGGACGACTCCTGATATATGTCACGTTGTACTCCTCTTTCGCCCTGGTGACATATTCTTGGAATCTTTTGCCTACAGCCCTTAAGTCCATATAGAAGATGGTGGATTTTGTCCCTGGATGATGTTCGTAGGCTAGTATCGCCTCCTTGGTAGCATGCATGCAGCAGACACTGGAGCAGTATGCTTTGTGTTTGAAATCACGAGAGCCAACACACTGAATGAAGGCTATAGCATGGGGAATCTTTCCGTCCGAAGGGCGCTTGAGCTCTCCGAAAGTGGGTCCTGATGCTGCAGTTAATCTCTCAAATTCTATCGCGGTGACGACATTCTTTATCTTTCCATAGCCATATTCCGTTAATGGTGAGACATCGTAGAGGTCAAGGCCTGTGGCGAGGATTATCGCACCGACATCGATTTCGATGTGTTCGTCTTGCATCGTGTAAGCTATCGCATTTGCCTCGCATCGTTTCGCGCATTCATGACACTCGATGCACCCTTCTATTTGTCCTGCAAGGCAGCGTGAAGCCTCCTCTATGGCCTCTTCCACGGTATAACCTAAAGAAACCTCACGAAAGTCCTTTATTCTCTCCCCGATAGGCTCATCTCTCAGCCTCACCCGTTTTTGGGAGGGGAAGCGTTTCTTCCTATCCTCAACCTCCTCCTCAGAGAGCTTCTCCGGCTCTTTTCCCTCCTCTTTAACCTCAATAGGCTCTCCTTTCAAATGCCGATCTATGGAGTGAGCCGCCCTTTTTCCTGCTGCTATGGCATCAATCACGAAAGCAGGTCCGGTAACTACATCCCCCCCGGCGAAGACTCCCTCAATGTTAGTCGCCCCGGTCTCAGGATCAATTTCTATCATGCCTCTCTTGGAGAGCGAGACCCCGAACTCCTTAACGAATTCCGTTTCCGGAGCCTGTCCAAGAGCAGCAATCACCGTATCCACCGAAGTAGTGAACTCGGAGCCCTCGATAGGGATGGGGCGAGGACGACCGCTGGCATCTGGCTCCCCAAGCTTCATCTTTACGCACTCCATCCTGGCAAGTTTCCCGTTTCCTGGAAAGAAGCGGGTTGGAGTGGTTAGAAATTCAATTGGTATCCCTTCCTCCTCCACTGCTGCTGTTTCTTCTGCAGAAGCTGGCATCTCACTTCGGGAACGACGATACACTATTTTTACCTCTTCTGCTCCAAGGCGCTTTGCTGTTCTAGCACAGTCTACAGCAGTATTCCCTCCGCCAATCACTGCTGTCTTCTTCCCTACTTCTACCTTCTCACCAAGGTTCACCGCTCGCAGGAATCTTATCCCTTCTATCACCCCAGGAAGCTCCTCCCCCTCCATCCTGAGTCTCATCCCACCGTGAGCTCCAGCGGCAATAAAAAGGGCATCATAGTTTCCCCTTATTTCTTCCAGCGCAATATCTTTGCCGACCTGAACCCCTGTTCTTATCTCTACACCAAGCTTCTGGATGTAGCCTATCTCCTTCCGCAAAATCTCTTTTGGAAGGCGATATTCAGGGATGCCGACGCGAAGCATACCTCCAGATTCGGGAAGAGCCTCAAAGATAGTCACATCATGCCCTTTCAAGGCAAGGTCATTGGCAGCAGCGAGACCTGCAGGGCCTGAGCCTACAATCGCTACCTTCTTATCGGTTTTGGTAACAGTCGGAACTTCAAGCTCCTCAATATTCACTTGGTCGGCAGCAAATCTCTTAAGGTCGCGGATAGCCATAGGCTCGTCAATCTGCCCTCGATTACAAGCTTCCTCACAGGGAGCGTAGCAAACTCGACCAACGGATGCCGGAAGGGGATTTGTATCCCTTATAAGCTTATAAGCCTCTTGAAACTCCCCTTCGGCAATTAGCTTGATATAACCCAGCACATTAGTATGAGCAGGGCAAGCATCCATGCAGGCTGCTTTACATGGCCTCTCCTCCCTCTTATCAACGGTATATTTCTTGGGAACAGCCTGAGGGAAGGGGATAAAGATAGCTTTTCTTTTCCCAAGTCCTTGATCAAATTCCTTGGGCAGGATAACAGGGCATCCCTCCTCGCAGAGACCACATCCGGTGCATTTACTCCAATCAACAAAAGGTGAATTCCTCTTTATCTTGACTTTGAAGTCGCTAACCTCTCCGGAGACATCCTCCACTTCAGAATAAGTATAAAGGTCTATATTAGAGTGAGAGTTCGCTTCTATCATCCTAGGGGCAAGAATGCACATGGCACAATCATTAGTGGGAAAGGTCTTATCTAGCTGTGCCATCCTCCCCCCAATGCTAGGTGACTTTTCCACCAGATAAACTTTAAAACCCATATTAGCTAAGTCGAGCGAGGCTTGAATGCCGGCAATGCCACCACCAATCACTAAGACTGATTTATGTCCATTTTGCCCATTCATTCTTAGCCTCCTAGGGAAGTTGCTACCAGATTAACCAAATCCATAAGCTCTATTTCTATATCAGGGCCTTTCTCCTCACCCTTGTTCACCATAGCGCATCTGAAATGGGTTTGACATTTGGGGCAAGAGGTGATTAAGGTCTCCGCCCCAGTGGCTTTAGCTTCAAGCAGCCTCTCCACCCTTATCTGCTTGGAATATGAATCGCAATTGGTAAAACAGCTCGTGCCACAGCAGATGGATTCCTCTCTATTATGTTCCATTTCCACGAGCTCTATCCCAGGGATAGCCTGTAGCACTTTCCTCGGAGCATCGTAAATCCCCAAATGTCTTCCTAAGCGGCAAGGGTCTTGGTAAGTGACTTTCCTTTTGACTTCGTTAAAGCGTAAGCCCTCTGTTTCCAGCCTCTGAGCCAAAAGTTCGGAAATATGCATAACCTCGCAATCTAGTTTGACATAATTGGGATAATCCAATTTAAAGGTGCGATAACACTCAGGGCAGAAGAAAATAACTTTCTTTACACCGCTTTCCTTTATAACGGTAGCATTGTGCTCTGCTAGCTTCTTGAAAGTCTCCACATCTCCCATCCACAGAGCATCGTGCCCACAGCATCTCTCATCAGGATGCACCAAAGGCTCTATCCCTAGAGAATTGAGAACCTTCAGGCTTGCCTCGGCGATGTTTAGCGTTCTCATCGGGATGTCCTCAAAAACGGGCTCGAAATAGGGAGAGCAGCCAATGAATAACATGACGTCGCTCTTCTCCGAAGTGCGATACCCATCCTTCTTAAGCCACTCTAATCTATTTTGCTTAAGTGGCGACCTTGCCATAAGCATGGCAATGGATTGCAAGGTGCCTGAATGGGCATAATCACCATGTTGCCCTGCTGCTGTGGCTAAAACTCGTGCTTTCTGAATGAATAAAGGATAATCTACATCGGAGGGGCATTTGAGCTGGCAGGTATAGCAAGTAAGGCAGGAAAAGAGCTTTTTATTGTAAACTATCTCATCTTCGAGTCCAAGCAAGGCATTCTCCACCATCACTCGTGGCGAATACTGAGGATCATACCTTGAAATAGGGCATAGGCTGGAACACTTGCCACACTCCAAACAATAGTAGGTCTTAGTTTCTTGAATAATATCCTCTAAATTCACGCCAGAGTCTCCATTTTAATTTTAAAAGGTGAAGGGCCTAATTTCTTGAGTTGCTCCACCATCTCCTCAACTACTCGAGCAAATATTACTCCCTCAGAGGTGGAAATCATCTCACGCCTTAACCTCTCCTCCTCTAAGCCAAGCACATGAACCATCTTCTTCAGCCTGGCAAACATGGCATCGCACTTCACCGGCCCATCGATGTAATGGCAGTCTGTATAGTTACACCCAGCGACTATGACTCCGTCGGCACCGCTCTCAAAAGCTTTAAAGACATACATAGGGTTTACCATACCGCTGCACATTACCCTCACAATCCTGACATTTGCTGGGTAATGAATGCGACTTGTTCCAGCTAAATCGGCTGCGGCATATGTGCACCAATTGCAGGTGAAGGCAATAATCTGAGGTTCAAATTCAGCCATTACAACACCTCTGTTAAAGCAGCGACCTGGCTTAATATTTGCTCAGGCTTATAATGCCTAATCAACATCGCCCCTGTAGAGCAGACAACAGCACAAGCCCCACAGCCCTTACACAAGGTCTCATTTACCTCAGAAACCATGACCCCATTCTTGCTAATGACCTTAGGGGCGTGGAAAGTGCATATCTCTTCACACCGTCCACAACCTATACACCGAGTCTCATCTACACTAGCTATGGCGGATTCAAGTGTGATTTTGCCTTTGCTTATTAGCGACAAAGCTTTAGCTGCCGCCGCCGAAGCTTGTGCTACAGTATCGGGTATGTCTCTTGGCCCCTCGCAACAGCCGGCGATAAAGACTCCATCCGTTGGAGTAGCTACGGGGTCAAGCTTAACATGCCTCTCCAGGAAAAAGCCATCTGCCCTCCGATTGAGGGTAAAGAGGCTAGCAACCTTGTCAGCATCGGCCCTCGCCTCTAAAGCAGCACATAAGATAACCATATCTGCGGGAACTCGTATCAGCCTTCCTAGAAGTGTATCCTCAGCAACTACGATTAACTTCCCCTTTTCTTCCTCAGTTACGGCTTGGTCAGTAACTTTAGCTACTTTGCCTCGAATGAAATTGGCCCCCTCTTCGGAGAGACGTTTATAGAATTCCTCATAACCTTCTCCAAAGCAACGCATATCAATATAAAATTCATACACATCGGCTTTAGTAAACTCTTTTATTAAGTGGGCATATTTGAGACCATACATGCAACAAACTCGGGAGCAATACTCATGGTAATTCTGGTCTCGACTGCCAACGCAGTGTATGATAGCCACACTCTCTGGTTCTCTGCCATCTTTCAATAGAACTTTGCCACCAGTCGGCCCCGCAGCACAGGTCATCCTCTCAAATTGAAGTCCCGTTAACACGTTGTCATACTTTCCATATCCATATTGAGGTATAACAGAGGGATCAAATTGGTCATAGCCGGTGGCAACAATGATCGAGCCCACCTCAAGCTCAATGATTTGGTCGGTTTGATTAAGAAGAGTCTCAGGGGTTATGGCTTTCGCTTCACAGAACTTTATACAAGCTCCACATTTCTTCCCATTTGATTGAATATAGACACAGAGATCTGGGTCTACTGTTACTAGATTGGGGATAGCTTGGGCAAAGGGAATATAAATCGCCTTTCTCATTGCCAAGCCCATCTCGAACGCACTTGGCACTTTCCAAGGGCATTTCTCCTCACAAATTCCACAGCCGACGCATTTACTCTCATCTATATGTCTAGCTTTCTTTCTCACCTTGACCTTAAATTGGCCTATGGATCCGGAAACCTCCTCCACTTCACTATAGGCTAGAAGCTCGATGAAAGGATGGTGCCCCACATCAGCCATCTTTGGGGTAAGAATGCATTCAGAGCAGTCTAAAGTGGGGAAGGTCCTATCAAGCTGAATCATGTGCCCACCAATACTAGGTTCCCGCTCCACGAGATAGACCCTCTTTTCACCGTTGGCGATGTCCAAAGCAGCCTGAATTCCAGCGATACCTCCGCCAACAACCAAGACGTTGGGGTTAACCGGCGCCTCCTTAACCTCTAAAGGCTCATGATGGTAAACTCGCTTTACTGCCGCTCTTACCAAATCTTTAGTCTTTTCAGTATTTATCTTCTTATCATCGTGAACCCAGGAACAGTGTTCCCTGATATTGGCATGCTCATACAAATAAGGATTTAGCCCCCCCTCTTGGCAAGCATTGCGGAAGGTAGGCTCGTGCATCCTTGGGGAGCAGGAAGCAACCACAACTCGATTAAGTACATACTCTTTAATATCATTTTTGATCAGATCCTGCCCCGGATCAGAGCACATATACCTGTAGTCACGGGACACCACCACCGAAGGTAAGGTTGCTGCATACTTAGCTACCTCTTCTACATCTACCGTGCCGGCAATATTTAATCCACAATGGCAAACATAAACACCAATCTTTACCTCTTCCATTTCATCCCTCTCTCTTGGCTACATTGCTTCAGCAACAAGCTCCGAGACATCTTTAACCTCAATAACCTCTGCCTTGTCCATAGTGAGCACGCTATCCCTATAGTTGAGGAAGCAGTAAGGGCAAGCCACAGCTATTATATCTGCGCCCTTCTCTAGAGCTTGCTCCACTCTTATATCAGAAAATCTTTCTCCCTTCACGGTCTCCATCCAGATTCTGCCACCACCACCACCACAACAAAGACTATCCTCACGAGGATCGGGAAATTCAATTAATTCCAGGCCGGAAATACTTTGTAATACCCTCCTTGGCTCGTCGTATATGCCATTGTGCCGTCCTAAATAACAAGGATCAGAGTAAATTACCCTTTTATTTATTTCCTTAGAAAACTTTAATCTCCCTTGGTCAATAAGCTGGGCTAAGTATTGAGTGATATGAATTACTTGGAATTCACCTCCGAGTTCAGGATACTCATTCTTAAAGGTGTGGTAACAATGCGGTGAGGAGACCACTACAGTCTTAACGTCGTTGCTACTGAAGGCATTAATATTGCTCTGAGCCAGGCTGTGAAATGTATCTTCATATCCAGCCTTGCGGATTGCCTCACCGCAGCATCTCTCCTCACTGCCTAAAATGCCAAAATCTACTCCTAATTCGCTGAGGATAGTGGCGGTAGCCCGAGACACCACTTTAACATCAGGGTCATATGCGGGAACACAACACGGGAAATAAAGTATTTCCGTGCCCGGCGAGAATTTCTTCAGCCCTAAATCCTTGGCCCAATCACCTCGTTTTTCTGGGGCCTCGCCAAGTGGATTGCCAGCACCAGCGATGTTTTTGGCTGAGATTCTGAGGGCATCAGGGACAATGCCAATGCCCAAGCTAACTACGGCTCGGCGCATAGCCCTCATAACATCAATTATCTCTACACCGCGAGGGCACCTCTGGACACAAGCCCGACAGGTAGCACAAAGCCAGACCTCTTCGTTGCCAAAATCTGTCGCTCCGAGTTGAGCTTCATGAATAATACGGCGAACAATAAAGCCTCTAACCAAATTCCAAGGACAGGTGCCGGTGCAAATACCACATTGGTAACACAATCTAAGAGGCTCACCGCCAGCCTCAATTATTACCTCTGTAGCTTCCTTGTAGGGGCTTAGCACTTCCATTTCAACATAAACCGCACTTTCCAAAATGGGCAATAAAAAAGGATAGCTAGCGTAAAAACCCTCTAGCTATCCCTTTTTAAGCACGAGAAAATATTATAAAACAAAGATTAAGCAAAAAGCAATACTTTGCGTAAAAATTTCCAAATTTTCCTGAAAGTCGGCATGGCAAAGTTATTAAAAGGAGAGTTACTCGTCTTCTATTCCGTGGTCATAAAGGTAAGCAATAGTGTCTTGAACGGTCTGTTAGGTTTTCTGACTTGAGTTTCTTCGCACCATATTCAGTTACTATTGACCCTAACACTCCGTTAATTAGCCTTGGCGAAGAATCGCTGCCAAAAGCCTTAGCTAGCTCTACAGCCTCATTTATAGCTACCTTAATTGGGGTGTTATTATCAAATAAAATCTCAAAGATGGCAAGACGCAGGATATTTCTATCGATAACAGACATTTGTTCTATAGGAAAAGCTGGTGCAAAGCGCTTAATGATGTCATCGAGTTTGAATTTATTTTGCAGCACCCCTTGTATAAGTTCCTCACTGAAGCTAAGTGCCTCTTGCGGTAACGCTTTCTCAGTGGCTAAACGAGCTAAAGTTTCTTTTGCTCCATGTTCTGTGCAATCGAGCTCATAGAGTATCTGAAGAGCAGTGACTCGCGCCTTTCGCCTTAAACCCATAGTTAGTTGGATGTGGCTGAATTTTCTAGCTGTGTGACATCCTCAATTCCTGAGATGTTGAAAATCTGTACTCTTGGATCGATTCGTTTAATTAAACCACAGAGCACCCTTCCGGGGCCAATTTCATAAAAGGAAGTAACCCCGTTACGCATCATATATTCAATAGAAGGCTGCCATTGGATGCAGTGGCGAAGCTGTTTTAGGAGTTCCTCTTTGATGAAATCAACATCAGTCAGTGGCTGAGCAGTTACGTTAGCTATCAAGGGAATAACTGGTGGATGAAAGATGAAGTTTGAGATAACTTCGTCGAATTCAGCCATAATCGGTTCCATTAAGGGGGAATGGAAAGCCCCGCTTACCTTCAAGGGAATAAGGCGACGGGCACCTTTCATTCTAGCTAATTTGCTGGCTTCAGCCAGAGCATCAGTAGCGCCACTGATTATAATCTGTCCTGGGCAGTTGATGTTGGAGATAGTGCTTTTACTATGAAGGCATACATCCTCAACAGTGTCTACATCAAGCCCTATTATGGCTAGCATGCTCCCTGGAACTTTTTGACCCGCTTCATTCATTAATCTCCCCCTTTCCCGAACTAAGCGCACGGCATCGCCCAAGCTGAGGGCATTGGCAGCCACGAGGGCAGTGTATTCCCCCAAGCTATGTCCAGCGACAAAGGAAGGGGAAGGCGAATCCTTATTGCTAGCTTGTTGAGCTGCTCTTAGGCAAGCAATACTGGTTACTAATATCGCTGGCTGGGCATTATCTGTTCTTGTTAGTTCCTCTTCCGGTCCTTCGAAGCATAAGCGAGAGAGAGGAAAACCTAAGGTAGCATCAGCTTCATCGAAGACTTCCCTAGCTGTGGAATAGCGGCGATATAAGTCCAACCCCATACCAACGCTCTGGGACCCTTGCCCAGGAAAAACATAGGCTGTCTTAGATATCTCAGCCATACCCCTAGCTAGCCTTTTTTCTTAGGTGTCTTGACCTCGACCGCATGTCTATCATTATAACTACCGCAAGTAGGGCAAACATGGTGAGCTAACTTAAGACTCTGGCACTGAGGGCAGATATCCAAGGCCGGTAGATTAAGCTTAAGGTGGCTACGCCTTTTACCTTGGCGTGCCTTGGCAGTTTTTTTCTTAGGCAGAGCCATATAGAACTTACCTCCTTAATCCCGGTGCGATCAGGTCGTCATACTGGTTTCATAAGCAAATTTAGCACAGTATATTGACGTATTATCTCTCCTAAGTCAAGCACATTGTGGTTATTTGTTAATGTTCTACGATTTTGTCACCCAGATGCCACTACAGTCCTCAAAAGATAGTCTGAGAGGCTAGTGGTAGGTGCTATATCCATACCCAAATTATTTCTCCTTGGCCATTCGTTTGAGTTCATAAAGCTTGGTAATAGCTTCCAAGGGTGACATGGAATCAATGTCAAGTTTAGCAATCTCATCGGCTAATAAAGAGTCTTTCGGGAAAAGGGAAAACTGCTGTGCTTTCCGCCGAAGGGTCTTGCTTTTCTTGGAAGCATGACTCTCTTCCAACTCAATTAAAACTTCCTGAGCTCGATTAATCACCGATCTTGGTAAGCCAGCTAGCTGAGCTACATGAATACCATAACTCCTGTCAGTGCCTCCAGGAACAATTTTATGTAAAAAGACGACCTTGTCTCCCTCCTCAGCCACAGCCACATTAAAGTTTTTCACCCTGGGCAATGTATTAGCTAATTCCACTAATTCATGGTAGTGAGTAGCAAAAAGAGTTTGTGCGCCTAGCCTGGGTGACCCATGAATAAACTCAGCTACCGCCCAAGCAATGGAAAGCCCATCATAAGTACTTGTGCCCCGCCCGATTTCATCCAAGATAATCAAAGAGCGAGAAGTGGCATTATGTAAGATATTTGCCGTCTCGGTCATCTCCACCATGAAAGTAGACTGCCCAGCAGCTAAGTCTTCTTGAGCGCCAATTCGGGTGAAGATGCGGTCAGTGATACCAATGGTGGCAGAATCCGCAGGAACAAAGCTGCCTATTTGAGCCAAAAGAACTATCAAGGCTACCTGTCTCAAATAAGTGGATTTCCCCGACATGTTTGGACCGGTAAGTATGATAAGTTGGTTATCCTTATTACATAAGTAAGTGTCGTTGGGGATAAAATTATCGCTACCTATACTTCTCTCCACTATAGGATGGCGCCCTCCTTTAATATCTATGACATCTTCGGCAGTTAAATTTGGCCTAACATAGGCATAGCGTGCTGCCACCTCAGCAAGACCACAGAAGGTATCAATCTGGGCGATAGCCCTGGCGATAGCCAAAATTTGCTCACCAGCAGCACCTATTTGCTGACAAACTTGTCGGAAAATAGCACTCTCCAGGTCAGCGATCTTTTCCTGTGAGGTTAAGATCAGCGACTCATATTCCTTAAGTTCGGGAGTAAAAAACCTTTCCGCTTCTGCCAATGTTTGCTTACGGATGTAATCATGAGGAACCAACTTGAGATTAGCCCGAGAGACCTCAATATAATAGCCAAACACCCTGTTGTAACCTAGCTTTAAGGATTTAATTCCTGTGCGCTGCCTTTCTCTCTGCTCCAGACTAGCCAGATGCTGCTTAGCCTCCTTTGAGTTGTGGCGAAGCGCATCTAATTCAGGGGAGAAACCTTCCTTTATTACTCCACCTTGCTCAAAATCTCCAGGTTCATCGGCAATAGATTGACTAATTAAATCCACAATGTCAGGGCAAGGTTTCAATTTGGCTGCTAACCAATCTACAAACTCTCTGACTTCCATCACTGCCTTTAGTTCAGGTATCTTCTCCAAGCTAGAGCGTAGCGTTATTAGCTCTCGGGGCATAACTTTGCCATTTCTCACCCGATTAATTAAGCGCTCCAAATCAGCAATATCTGCCAGAAGTGCCACAGCTTTATGACGAGCCAAAGTATTGTCATAAAACCAGGCGACAGCTTCTTGCCGTTGATTCAATTCTACTGTGTCAATAAGAGGATGCCCGAGCCGATTTTTCAGCAACCTGCCACCCATAGCTGTTCTGGTTAAGTCAACGATGGAAAGGAGTGAGTTGCTGGTCTCTCCCCACCTGCCACCCCGAAAAAGCTCCAGATTGCGGCATGTTTGACCATCGAGAATCATAAAGGAATCTGTAGAGTAGGTGGCGAGGCTGATTAGCTGTGACAGGGCTTCCTTTTGGGTCGCTCTGACATAATGGATTAATGAGCCCGCAGCCCTTATGGCTAAAGGCAAATGGGCACAGCCATAGCCCTCCAGAGTAGCCACGCCAAAATGCTCCAATAAAGCTTGTTGCGCAACTTCCAAATCAAACCAATAGTCATCAAGCTTGGTGATAGTGAATGGCAATTGACCGTAGTCATTGGCATTCTCAGAAATAAGAAGCTCGCTTGGCTGAAGACGTTCCAATTCAGGGAGAATCCTACCAGCAGGAAGCTGAGTAGTAGCAAACTCGCTTGTGGTTATATCAACATAGGCAATCCCTGCCTCCTCATCTTCGATAACCAGACTAGCCAGGTAATTATTCCTTTTGCTCTCAAGCAGGTTAGGCTCAATCACTGTTCCCGGTGTTACTACCCGGATGACATCCCTATCCACCAACCCTTTACCCGGAGGACTAAGCTGCTCACAAATAGCCACCTTATGACCTCGGTTGATGAGCCTGGCTAAATAATTATCTAAAGCATGGTAAGGTATCCCCGCCATAGGCACTTTGTGCCCCTTGCCCATCCCACGAGAGGTTAAGACAATGTCCAGCTCTCGCGAAGCAACCCTGGCATCCTCATCAAAGGTTTCATAAAAATCACCTAGGCGAAAGAAAACGATAGCTTCAGGATACCTCTGCTTAACCCTGAGATACTGTTGCCTGAGTGGAGTTATTGCCATCACTATTATTTTATTAGTTAAGGACACATAAAGCCAGCAGGCACCGAGAAGGAGACTTCAACAAAAACAGCCAGAGAAGTATAATAGCAATGGGGTAAGGGGAATTAAAAGTCGCACCTACTATAGGAATGGAAGGGAAGTTTCGTATATAGCAAGGTTGGGCGACGTTGCATAGGAGGGTGAGCGATGGTCAACGCTAGATCTAGCACAGAGGCAAATGCACATCCGCTCTCTGGATATAACTCTGCACTCACGGTTGTGAATCTTCTTGATGAGTTAGATTGGGTCGTCGGGGGTTATGGAAGGCCAACACCTCAATTCTTGTATTCTCTTAACACCTTCGTCGAAAGCTTCGTTTTAAGCGATGCTATTTTTGTCACCTTTACGGACGCTATGCACTTAAATCTTGCAGCCCCACTATTCCCAGAAGGTCGCCCTATAGTTGATACCCTCGTTCGCGAAAAGATGTTGCGAGTGATTGTAGAGGGTCCCGAACATCTACAAGAGGACATAGGTACCGTTATATACATCTTTGAGACTGCTTCTGGTGAGACGCTCGATTCTGACAAAACGTGGTATCGCGAATACCGTGAAAACGTAGAT
Source organism: Dehalococcoidia bacterium (assembly GCA_009619075.1). Taxonomy (GTDB): domain Bacteria; phylum Chloroflexota; class Dehalococcoidia; order GIF9; family AB-539-J10; genus 20-14-all-45-10. The sequence continues at coordinate 2,224 of WJOY01000017.1, read as the reverse complement.
AAAGGTATGCTCAGACGAATCTTGCCGTTATACCCGATTGGCAAAATGCCTGCTGAATCAACGGCACTTCTGGTACTTGGTGGAGCACCTGACCATTGTAACCACGCTATATGCATTTTTAAACGAGACTTGCGCAAATTCATAAGTTCTATTCTTGGTCTATCCCAAGCGTCTCAATTCCATCCCGCGCTTCCACTATACGCTGCGAGCATTCAACTGGAATTCTTTAAGAGTACAACTCCTTCCGTCGAACTCTATCATAGGCTAGCAGAGATTTACCAGGTGAAAGTTGAGGATCTCTTGAGGCATCGTGGATATACTGTAATCCCTATTCCCCCCTTAACCTCGATATTGCTCTCCCGATGTCGAGCGAGGGATCAACTTCCCAATGAGTTGCTAAAGCTGCGCTCCGAGTTTGCTGAACTACGGGAAGCAGGCCGAAAACATGAAGAAAGGCTAGCGAAAGCCTCCACACTAGGTGAGCAGTTTGATGCAATAGAAGAGTTTAACGAGTTTTGGGAAGTCTTGTCCAAGAAACTTGATCGAAGGTCAAAGCGACTAGTCTATCGCTTTTGGGACATCGTGAAAGAGGCAGACCCTCTCAAATGGTTTACTACGACTGTGGATAGGATTATCGAGCGGGATCAAGAGAAGTTCATTCTTAATCGCTACAAGAGCCTGCTGGATGCATGGAATCTAGCCAAGGAGGCACCAGCTATTCAGCATCAACTTGGTGATATAGCGAGATTGTTTGGCGCCCCCATCAAGCAATCCGAATGGAATAACTACGTTAGGTTTGCAAAGGAAATTGATAGGGAGATCTTTCCGCATGGCCGCGATTAGAGGATCATACACAGCGTCCCCTAACACGGGTTTTGCAGCTTTGTTTCGCTTCGCCCAAGCGCCTTTGGTGGCTTCGCAAAGCCTCGGAATGGGCGACATTCTTTGGGCTAAGGACGAAAGCTCTATGTATATTGTAAATGAGTGAGCTGCCTAGGGAGCAAGATAGGAATTTGCTATGTTGGAAGAGATTGGAATTTCTGTTGAGGAAAAATTTCGGGGGCTAGTTGACGAAAGTTGGGTCAGGGAAATAACCCAGCAGGGGCTTAAAGCTGAAGGCATAATCCCTCCTTATGAGGTAAGCTTAGTTTTCACTGATTCTGAGACGGTGCGAAGGCTCAATCGAGACTACCGAGGTGTAGATGCCCCCACGGACGTCATTGCCTTCCATATGCTTTCTCAAAAAGAAACCTCTCCCCCTTTTGTCCTGCCTCCTGACGGCGTAACTCGCCTAGGAGAGGTAATCATTTCTTACCCTCAAGCAGTGGAGCAAGCCAAGGAACAAGGACATTCCGTTGAGCAAGAGCTAGCATTGCTAATTATTCATGGCATACTTCATCTCTTAGGCTATGACCATGAGCAACCAGAGGAAGAAGCCAAAATGAGAGCCAGGGAAAAGGAGCTTTTAGCTAGGGCTACCTCCAGGAGATAGGGGCTATGAGCAAGCCTTTTCATATACGGGGAAATATTTATATCATCGGCAGCGCTGAGATATAACACCCCTATAATTGCCGTTTACCTAGCGAAAGCACACTGACCACAAAGCTGATATACTGTGCGAAGGGCATTTCGGCATCTACCAACCAGCAAATGGGTCAAAGATTACATAGAAGACTATCTTTGTCAGCTCTCTACCAGGCATATGTAACTGCTCAATTTGTAATATAGCTCCTTAACATTACCTCAAGCTCTTTATAATCTAGGGAACACCTAGTCATATCCTTCTTAAATTACTTTGAGTGGTTGAAATGCTTCAAGTGTCTCCTTACTACCACATCCAAGGGAGAAACTACCATCCTCAAACCACGTGATGGTAGAAAGGCTTATTCGGACAATTAAAGAAGAGGTGAGCCATGCTAATGACTATCTGGACCCTCTAGATGCTCAAAGGAAGCTTGATGTATGGCGATATACTGTAACCATGAACGCCCACACCAGGCCCTGGGATGTGAAACGCCTTCAAAATTGTTTGGGGTGGAATAAAGCTGTGTGTTAGTTATTTTCCTGAAAATGGAGGAAAGGTTAAGAAAGTGGTATGTTGTTGTCCAGCGAAAATGTCACCTTAATTATTCAGCGAATTTGTCACCCCCTATCGATATGGATTCTAAAAGGCCTACGCCAGGGATGGTCTGGGCCAGGTTTAGTGTAGTGAGTAAGCTTTGGT
>WJOY01000045.1 GCA_009619075.1 Dehalococcoidia bacterium | reverse complement strand
CATAGTGTGGCTAGGGCCCAATTGTTTGAATCGCTAGGCGCTGATTCCATTACCCTGGACGCCCATATAAATCGAGATTTTAAACTACTCAAGGCTATTAAAAGCGCCGTAAAGTGTGAACTCAGCGTACTAATGAACAATCTCTGCCTATACCAGTGCCCCTATGAATACTATCACTACAATACCCTGGGGCACTCTAGTCAAAGCTACAACCTGCTTAACGGCTTCCCTATGGATTATTGCGTGCTTCGTTGTACCATAGACAGACTCTGTGATACCTCTCAAATTATCAAGGCCCGCTGGATAAGACCTGAGGACATATATGTTTATGAAGAAATAGGCATTGATGTCTTTAAAATCAGTGGCAGATCAATGCCCACCGAGTCGATCTTAAACGCTGCCGCGGCATACTCATCACGCCAATATCAAGGAAACCTATACGATATCCTAAACGCTCTTGATCCCACAATTAAATGTGCCAGCACTGCTTCACCAGGCACACAAATCACTACAATAGCATCTCCACCCAAGGTCTACATTGATAACCAGGCTCTAGAAGGTTTTATTGACTTCTTCAAGAAACAAGATTGTCTCTCTGGATGCAGTCATTGCGATTATTGCCAAAAAATAACTGACAAAGTGGTAAGACTTGATCGCCGTGAAGTAGATGAATATGTAGCTGGGCTCAAGAATTTCCTGAACGACCTAACTAGCAGCAGGATATTCCATCCGGTATCTACACGGCGATGAGTTGCTCTATCAAACAAGGCTTGGCAAGTGTGTGTCTTAAATTTTTAGCTCCAAGATGGGAAAATAATACCCATAATGGGGTTTACGAGGCTTTAATTCTACAGCAGCGAATGGTCAAGTAGATACGCCACCATCTATGGTAATGACCTGTCCTGTAATATAGCTAGCTCTATCACTAGCTAAGAAAGCTACCAGCTCAGCCACCTCCTCTGGCTCACCAAAGCGCTGCAGCAGTGTCATTGACAGAATAGATTTCTTTATCTCCTCAGGCAGCTTTTCCGTCATCTTAGTTTTAATGAAACCCGGCGCTACTGCATTTGCGGTTATATTCCGCGAGCTTACCTCCCGAGCTACGCTCTTGGTAAAGGCAATCAACCCGCCTTTAGATGCGGCATAATTAGTTTGCCCGGCATTACCTATCAATCCAGCAATGGAGGCAATGTTAATAATGCGCCCCCACTGTTGCCTTATCATAGACCTCAAGGCAAACTTAGTGCACAAATAGGCCCCTCGTAAATTGGTATCTATTACATCATCCCAGGCTTCATCAGACATCCGTAGCAACAAATTATCCCTAGTGATGCCAGCATTATTTACCAAAATATCAATCTTGCCCCATTTGTCAGTCACTTGTTGCACCATAGTCTTCACTGCATTGCCATCCCGAACATCAGCTTCAACTGGCATAGCTTCCCCACCCTGGCGGATTATAGCTTCCACTACACTATCAGCATCAGACTTATTATCAGCCTCAATTCCCACGTAATTGATCGCCACCTTAGACCCAAGGCTGGAAAGCTTCAAGGCAATGGCTCTACCCATACCTCGAGAGGCGCCAGTTACCAGAGATACTTTGCCTTCCAGTTCCATTTCATCCTCCTAAGCTTTTAGTTTTCAGCTATCAGCTTTCAGTATCCATCTGATCGCTGAGTGCTGACTGCTCCTCACTCGCTAAACCTTTTCAGCACTAAACAGCAATTTTCCCCGCCAAGACCAAAACTGTTCTTCAAACAAACATTCACTTGTGCCCGACGAGCTACATTGGGAACATAATCCAGATCACACTCCGGGTCAGGTGTTTCATAATTTATGGTGGGATGGATGATCCCATTATTTATAATTAATATAGATGCAATGGTTTCGATAGCACCGGCAGCCGTTACTATATGACCAATCATAGACTTAGTGGAACTTACCGGGACTCTATAAGCGTAGTCTCCAAGAGCCATCTTAATGGCTTTAGTTTCATTGGGGTCGTTTGCCCTGGTGCTGGTGCCATGGGCATTGATATAATCAACCTCTTCCGGTTTTACCCCAGCATTTTGCAGAGCGGTCTTCATAGCGTAAGCCTCCGCTTCAGGGGCTGGGGCAGTGGCATCATGAGCATCAAAAGACCAACTGACACCAGCTAATTCAGCCAGGATTGGTGCCTCCCTCTTTTTGGCATGTTCATAGCTCTCCAAAATAACTAAACCGGCACCTTCACCAAAAATAAAGCCACTGCGGTTAAGATCGAAAGGCCGACAAGCCTTAGCTGGGTCCGGCTCACGAGAAAGAGCTCCCAAAATATCAATACCAGCTATAGAAACAGGGTCTAAACTGGAATCAACCCCTCCAGCTATCATCACATCAGCATAGCCCAAGCAGATGAAATTTAGGGCCGTTCCTATAGCATCAGCTCCAGTAGCACAAAGGCTATTCACACTAGAATTAGGTCCTTTAGCTCCCAGCAACATCCCTATCTGCATTGAGGCTGCGCTGGGGCCTGATTTGGCGATAAAGAGAGGGTCAGCTCTTCTCGGTCCACGCCTATTAATCAACTCACTTTGCTTGACAACATAGCCACTTTCTATCATACAGCCAACACTAACACCTACCCGCTCAGGACATTCTTTAGTCATATCCAATTCGGCTGCTTTTATTGCTTCCTTAGCAGCAGCAATAGCAAATTGAACCGCCCTAGTAGAGCGGTCAATCGTCTTTAGGTCCATGTATTTCGTGGGGTCAAAATTCTTTACCTCAGCATCTACCTTCACATAGAAGTTACTAGCGTCGAAGCGAGTAATAAGACCAATTCCCGACTTCCCAGCAACTAATCCCTGCCAAAACTCCTCTACATTCAAGCCTATAGGATTAACAGTGCCCATTCCAGTAACCACAACTCGTGGCATGCTCATCGTCTTTCCTCCTTTTCCACAGTAATGAACGGCGCCACAGATGTACCTCCATCAACAACAACTGTTTGTCCTCTTATCATAAAAGCTTCTTCACTGCATAGAAAAGCCACCACGTTGGCTACATCCTCAGGAATGACCATCCTTCCCGCTGGGGTTGCTTGACGAATATCTTTCATCAGCCCCTCTCTAATGTAGAATTTCAGTGCCTCCGTCTCCACAGCAGAGGCAGCCACGGCATTAACACAGATGCCTTTAGGGGCTAGCTCTATCGCCAGGTAACGAGTTAAGGCCTCCAAAGCAGCCTTAGATATTCCTACAACGGCGTAGCTAGGTAACACGAAGGAGGAACCCAAGCTGGTGATGCTGACCATTTTACCACCCCTTCCCTCCATCAGCTTAGCTGCCCTTTGGGCACAGAGCAAAAAAGCTCTAGCATTGATGTTCATAGTCCAATCCCAAGCCTTGATATCAACATCCAGGACTGAGCGACCTACGCCTGAAGCAGCGTTATTAATCAAAATATCCAGATGACCAAACTTAGTGGCAATCGTGTCAAACATTTCATTGAGCTTCGCTGGGTCTCCCACATTAGCTCTGATGACCTCAGCTTTCACTCCCAGGGCTTCAATATCTTTGGCTGTCTTTTCGGCAGCCTCGCGGCGGCGAAAGAAATTGACAATAATATCACTGCCTTGCGAGGCAAGCTTTAGAGCAATGGCTCTGCCAATACCCCGTCCACTGCCGGTGACCAAAGTTAGTTTGCCTTTAAGAGGCATGGCTAAACTTTCTCCTTTTCTGCCACACGTCTTTCCACATAGTTAATAAAATCGCCGAAGTTCTGAAATTTCTGGGCCTCCTCATCGGGGATCTCAATATCAAATTTATCCTCCACCGCTACCATCGCCTGCACTATATCCAAGGAATCTGCCTTTATATCCTTACGTAAAGAGCCCTCCCGCGTAAGGACGCTCTTATCAACATGAACAATCTGGGCCACTATTTCCTTCATTTCCTCTTCAACAGACATTTGCACCTCCTTTATAACTTGCCTTCTTTTTGGAATTTTGCCAATTCCGACTTTAAGCAGCCAACGATATCAGCCTCTACAGCTTTCCTGGCACTTGCTATAGCACAAGCTATATGCGGGGCTCGGCTAGCTCCATGCGATATTCGGACAACGCCATTAACACCCCATAGAATACCGCCACCTTTCTCCTCACCCTCATAAGACATTTTAGTTACCGGGAATAACCTATTAAACAATAACTTAGCTATGCCGCTCAACGGGGGATATTTCTTCAGTTTCCGCTTCATGTAATTTACGGCATGGTCTCCCAAGCTTTCATAGAATTTCAAAATTACATTGCCCACAAATCCGTCACAGACTATCACATTGGCCTTCCCACTGAAGATATCACTGCCCTCTATATTACCAATAAAATTCAAGCCGCTGTCTTTAAGGAGGGGATAAGCCTCACGAACTGCCTCATTTCCTTTACCCTCCTCAGTACCAGTGCTTAACAAGCCCACTGTGGGATTGGCAATATTGAGAAACTTTTTGGCAAAGACAGAACCAGCAATGGCAAAAGACAAAAATTGATGTGGCTTACAATCCACATTAGCTCCAAAATCCACTAATACTGTGTTAGGAGCAAAGCTGCCAAGAGTACCAGCGATTGCCGGACGCTCCACCCCCTCCACCATACCCAGATACTGGATAGCGCTAACAGCCACTGCTCCTGAAGAGCCAGCACCAACCACTGCATCTGCCTTTCCTGCTTTTACCAGCTTTGTAGCCACAGCTATAGAACAATTGGGCTTGTGACGAACTGCTAAGGCAGGTGACTCGCCTTCCTTTATAACATCACTTGCCTGAACGCAACGGATAGGCAAACTAGCAGAAGAATTACACTTGGCTATCTCTTTTCTCAATATGTCTATCGGGCCAACTAAGGCAATTTCTACATCGCCTTTCTGAGCGGCAAGAACTGCCCCCTTGATTATCTCCTCAGGAGCATAATCACCACCCATAGCATCAACTGCTATTCTTACTTTCTTACTAACCTCAGGCATAAATTATCTCTTGCTGCTAGGAATCCTAACCACTGCCCCACCTACAACTATTATCTCCTCCTTTTGATTACAGCATTCAAGGCTACAATTGGCATATGATATACCATTCTTATACTCAATGGAATCAATTTTTCCACTGACAGTCACAGTATCGCCAGGGCGCGCTGGTGTTTTAAACCTCGCAGAAAGCCTGCCTCCTGAAAGCCAACTTTGGCCAAAAGCCAGCGCCATCATCTCTGACACATAAGCCAAAATAAGCATGCCATGGGCAATGGTGCCGCCCAGAGGTGTTCCAGCAGCAAAAGACTCATCCACATGAATAGGATTAAAATCCCCAGAAGCCTCAGCATAGAGGTTAATCTTCTCCTGAGTGATGTGTTTCACCACCTGGGGGAGAGATTTACCTTCGCAAATTTCACTCAGCATTTGCCCCCTTAGACTGGCAACACAATAGTTGCCTTTCCCAATTGCACCCTTTCTCTATTTTGGTCCAAAACATCAAGTTCCAATACTAACATATGCATGGTAGCACGAGCTAGCTTCCGCGCTACTTTTGCCTGACAATTTATTGTGGCGCCAATAGGTACTAATTTGAAAAACTCGAACTCCTGGGAAGCGTGTATGGTACCTGGGGGTAATGAAAGTGACTCCGCCATAGCAGCCATAGCATATGATCCTATAGCTAGAGGAGGGACAAATCCTCCAAAAACTTTTAATTCATCCGCACAATCCACTGCTTCTAGATACTTGGAGATAAGTGAGGCGCTTAATTCATAGCTAGCTGGAGGGAACTCATAGCCAGGGATTAATTCCTCATAACTTATCATGGCCTTGTTTCTCACTTTCTCTGACACCCAACAGACTCCCCTTAGCCATCATGACAAATGCATCAGCTTACCAGGCACAACTTAGGAATATAATATAGTTACATCCATGTCCGTGCTTGTCAATATCTATCAGTATAATCAAGGCTGAGATCTTAATATAAGCAATTATGACCATCCACGTAATCCAGCCATCTGAGAAGCGCTTAGGATGCGGAATGACTGACCTAGTTCAGCTAGATGGGTGATACCTAGGTAGTTCTTATGCCATTGTGAGAATAAGGCGGGGATGAACCCCGCCACTACGGTTACATTTCGTAGGGTCGGGGCTTGTCCCCGACCGGGATATGGTGGTGTGGCACCCTTTGCGGGAATTCCTCTCATGTAATGATTTTTTCTTCCTTACAAGAGAGGATAGGTGAGGATGAATCCCCCCTCCCTTTATCTCCCTCCCGCCAGGGGAGGGAGAATCAAAATAGATTGCTTTGTAATGACAATAAGGGAGGTGTCAATAATCATATGAACGAGTACAGCCCATTGAATTGTTAGATGGCGTTAATCTATAATTGACTCAATGAGAAGCTACAGCACCTTCACTTTGAATGCCATCTTGTTCTTAATAGCTCTAAATGTCTTAATTTTTATCGTCACCTTGGTAAGGCCAGATGCAATCTTTTTCCTTGGCTTGCAACCGGCCAATTTCTTACACCGACCCTGGACTATAATAACCAATCTCTTTGTCCACGGAAGCTTTGGCCATATTTTTTTCAACATGATAAGCCTGTATTTTCTGGGAAGTTTCTTCACCAAGCTAGTCGGAGAGAAGAATTTTCTCAAAATATATTTTGCTGGGGGTGTGCTAGGGAATATCTTCTACCTCCTTCTAGCATCTCCCTTCTCGGTAGGCATAGGAGCTTCCGGAGCTATTTTCGCCTTAGGTGGGGCACTAGCAATAATGGCTCCCAAAATACCCGTTTTTATATTCTTTATCCCGGTTCCGGTTCCCCTCTGGGCGGCTATGGCACTCTTTCTTATAATTTCCTTCCTCTTCCGAGGAATAGCCTGGCAAGCTCACCTTGGAGGTCTTATCTTAGGCCTGGTAGCCGGCTACTTCTTTAAGAAGAAAAGGCGAGCCTACTATATTTGAAACTCTGGGGATGACCTCAAAAACCATTTACTTAAGAAGCGATGGACTTGAGCTTGCCGGCGAAGTTTATACTCCCTCAGAAAGCAAGGTTTACCCCGCTTTATGCATCTGCCATGGCATTCCCGCCACTCCTTACAACCCTCAAGATAGAGGCTATGCTGCGCTGGCACAAAGATTTTGTGCCGCTGGCTTTGCCACTTTGATTTTCAACTTTCGTGGTGCCGGAATGAGTCAGGGTAACCTAGACCTTCTAGGCTGGAGCCAAGATTTAGGAAATGCTATTGATTTTCTCTGCCACCTCGAAAAAACAGATAAAACTCGCCTTTGCCTCCTTGGCTTTAGCGGAGGAGCAGCTGTCAGTGTTTATGTTGCCGCTCATGACACCAGGATATCCTCACTAGTAGCTTGCGCCTGCCCGGCTGACTTCGGCTCTCTTACCAGCAAAGAAAAAGCCCCATCCGCCATCCAGCACTTTCGCGATATCGGAGTCATTAGAGACAAGAATTTCCCACCTTCGATTGAGGAATGGCTCAGGGGCTTTGAAGTTGTCTCTCCAATTCACTGGATAGACAAGATTTCTCCCCGCCCTCTGCTTCTGGTTCATGGAGATGCCGATGAAGTAGTGCCTCTGGAACAGGCACATATGCTTTATCAAAAGGCTAAAGAGCCCAAAGAGCTAGCCATAATCCCAGATGCCAAGCACAAGTTGCGCCTCGAAGAATCTGCAATGGCTACTGTGCTTAGCTGGCTAAAGGCTAGATGCTAAAAGTTTGGCTTGACACATAACAATTCGCACTATAAAATTCATATTTGAGGCTGTTTAGAAATGTAGTGCGCGGCTTTAGCCCTGTGTAGTAGCGAAGATTACTACACGGGGTAGCCTCGTGCGCGACCCTAAAGGGTCGCACTACGAAAATCTTGGAGGTGAAGATTATTAAAAGTGAATGAGGCAAAATTAAACGGCCTAATATCTTTTTTAGAGGTGAAAAGATTTACGCTATTGTTGAGACAGGCGGCAAACAGTATAAGGTTGCTCCCAAGCAGACTGTAGAAGTTGACTACCTGAATATACCCGAAGGCGATACGGTCGAGCTGGATAAGGTGTTGTTTGTCAGCGATAATGAGGATACGCTCATAGGCAATCCGACTATTGAGGGAGCTAAGGTTATCGCTACCTCTTTAGGGGAAATTATGGGGGACAAGATCATAGTATTTAAATATAAGCATAAGGTTCGATACCGCAAAAAAACAGGGCACCGCCAAATCTATACTAGATTATCAATAAATGAAATTGTTAAACCGGGAGAGTAAACATGGCACATAAAAAAGGTGGTGGCAGTATCCGCGGTGGGCGCGATAGCCAACCGAAGCGTCTAGGAGTAAAGAAATACGGAGGGGAACAAGTTCGCGCTGGAAATATCCTGATTAGGCAACGCGGCACTCGCATACTTCCCGGAAATAATGTCGGCCTAGGTAGGGACCATACGCTCTTCGCCTTAATAGATGGCTCGGTTAAATATGAGCCAGCGACTAAATATAAAAAGAAGGTAAGCGTTTATCATGAAAGCCAAAATCCATCCTAAGTATTATGATAATACTAAAGTAACTTGCCTTTGTGGTAATACTTTCGCCATTGGCTCGACTAAGCCAGAACTTAAGGTCGAGGTATGTAGCAAATGCCACCCATTCTATACCGGCAAACAAAGAATAGTTGACACCATGGGGAGGGTGGAGAGGTTCAAGAAGCGATACAAGATGAAGGATTAAGCAACAGAGCATAATCACAAAGTCAAGGGATGGTCTATAATATGAGCCATCCCTTAGCTAATTTAAGCGAGGTAACTAATGGCAAAACCTTTTTATCATGGTGGGCAGGCAGTTATTGAGGGGGTGATGATGCGGGGTAAGAGGAATTTAGCCATGTCCGTGCGCCGCCCCGATGGAAAATTAGAGGTGATAAAGCAACCCCTGGCTAACATATATAAAGGCCGCCTCAGGGAGATACCTCTAGTAAGAGGAGTCATTGTTCTTATCGAAACCCTAGTTTTAGGCGTCCAAGCCTTGCTTCACTCGGCTCAAATCGCTTCAGCAGAAGAGGAAAAAATACCCACGGCGGCTTTGTGGGGAATTGTAGTTGCCAGCATGGCCTTCGCTGTAGCCCTCTTTTTTATCACCCCTCTCCTCGCCACTCGCTATTTTGATATTTATATCGCCTCCGATTTAATCAGCAACTTAATTGAGGGCTTGGTGCGTATCGGCATTTTCATCGCTTACCTTAAACTAATAGGATTATTCCCTGACATCAAGAGGGTTTTTGCCTACCACGGAGCGGAGCATAAAGTGGTCAATGCTTATGAGGCTGGATGCCCTTTAGAACTAGAAGCGATTAAAAGCTATTCTACTGCCCATGCCCGCTGTGGCACTAGCTTCATCTTTGCTGTCCTGATCATCGCTATCATCGTCTTTGCCTTGCTGGGTCGCCCATCGTTATGGTTAAGCATCCTATCTCGCATAATCCTTCTCCCAGTTATTGCTGCCCTTGGCTACGAAGTTACCAGATTCGGAGCAAGCCACGCTAAAAACATCCTAGCTCAGGTTCTCCTAGCTCCAGGATTAATGCTGCAAGCTATGACTACCAGAGAACCCGACGATAGCCAACTAGAAGCGGCTATATCAGCATTAAACGAGGTTATCGAGGCTGACAACTCTGAAGGGAAAGAAAACTAGGCTAAGTCTTCAGTTTCTAAAAATCTGTAATCCTTATCATTCTGGAGGAAACAAGTCCGATTGCCAGTGTGACATACTGGACCTGTGGGCTCAGCTTTGATAAGAAGAGCGTCACTATCGCAATCTTTAATAATGGACTTCATCCTGAGGAAGTTGCCCGAAGTTTCCCCCTTGTGCCACAATTCCTGTCGACTACGGCTATAAAACCAGACATCTCCACTGGACAATGTTAGCTTTAGCGACTCCTTATTCATATAGCCCAGCATAAGAACTTCACCACTTTTGGCATCCTGAATAATGGCTGGAATCAAACCTTCATCATCAAACTTTAACATCCTGTCTTCCACCTCCTCTTTCTGTCATTGCGAGCCGAAAGCGTGGCAATCCCTTAGAGATTGCTTCGTCGCTATAGCTCCTCGCAATGACGTACGGAGGCTATTGCCTCCTTTAAATCAATATCCCCGGTATAAAGAGCTTTGCCTATAATAGCTCCTTCTGCCCCCAGTTCTTTAAGCCTCTGCAAGTGCTCCAGCTTGCAAATACCTCCGGAAGCAATGATAGGCACATCCACCTCAGCAATTAACCTGCCTAGCATATCAAAATTAGGTTCCGTGAGAGTGCCATCTCTTTTTATATCAGTATAAATAAAGCGTCTCACTCCAAGGTCCACCATTTCCCGACCTAACTGTAAAACATCAATAACTGTATCCTTTTGCCAGCCATGGATAGCTATCCTGCCATCTCGAGCATCGAGACCAACTATTATAGCTTCGCCAAATCGCTGGCACAGCTTTCCCACCAATTCTGGTTTCTCTATAGCCGAGGTACCTAAGATTATACGCCTTACCCCCTTGTGCAGCACTTCCTCCACTACATCCTCCCCCCTAATACCGCCCCCTAATTCTACCAACAAATCACTTGTCCTTATTATCTCTTCAACCACCATCATGTTTTGCAGCTCACCCTTAGCTGCTCCATCCAGGTCAACCACATGAAGCCACCATGCTCCTTGGGACTTCCACCTCAAAGCCACTGCCGCTGGATTCCCATCAAAGACAGTTTGTTGGCTGTAATCACCCTGATACAGCCTCACGCATTTGCCATCCCTAATATCAATAGCTGGTATTATCTCCATTGGTAACCTTCGCCTAGCAGTGTGCCAAGACAAATATCAGAGTTGCCGCATTAGATTATAACTGAACAAGTCCCACCTGTCATTCAGAGCGGGGAATTTGCTGGTAATGATATTGCCTTCAGGGAATGGTATGATCTAGTTCAGATAGATGGTGGACACTTCGGGCAGTTTTTCATGCCGTTGTGGGAATAAGGCGGGGATAAACCCCGACACTACAGTCCCTCTCCCATCAAGGGAGAGGGCTATAAAAGGGTAAAGTGAGCCTTGTCTCACTGCCTATTCGGCATAGAAGCTATCTACCCAATCTGGCCTTGGGGGTTGCTGACCTTGCTCCAGCATCTCTTTCCACTGCTCATCAGTTAATCTCCCTTGCTCCATAGGCCACCTAAATTCGTAGTAACTGAGAGTAGGACCAGCGCCAATGATAATTCTGCCATCAGGAACCTTGTAAGCCACCAAGGCAAGGTCAACATAGCCTACCCCTTCCTCTAAAACCTCCATCGGGGGATTGGCATCAGTATAGACATCAGCCACAAGAGTGGTCTCCTTGCCCTTAGCCTCGATGCCAACGACTATGGAATTAAGCGCCTGGCCAAAATTCCTGATGAACTCATAATCGCTTTCACTTAGCTCCCTACCTTCCAACTCGTCCTTGGAAATTTGGATTAATCTTCCCAAGATGCTTTCCAGGCTCTCCAGTCTTGACTTCTCCTCACTGCTCAAGGCATCAAGCTTAATCAATCCCACCCTGGTCATTTTTGTAAGCGCTAGCATGCGGGAGTAAAACTCAGGGACAGGTTCAACATAGCCTACCACTGGCTGTGGCTGAGGCGGCATTGCTGTTGCCGCTGGAGTGTAGCTCTGCTTGGCATACAAGATTGTGTCATGGCGAAGCTCGGTCCAAGACGCTAAAGCAGTTTGTAGTTCCTTATCCTGCCAAGCCTCAGTCTGCATAAAAGTGGGATAACCTTCACCAAAGTCCCCAAGCAAAGACCTTAAGGCGTAGAGCCAGCTCCAGTAAAGATTGCGATTCCAATCCTCCTCGCTTACAGCATCAAACTCTTCTCTAAGCCTATCTAATTGCTTATCATAGCTGGTGTCTTCACCCTGATATTCAGTATCTCCCTCAGCCTTCAATATGTCATAAGCCCGCTCTGAGCCCAGGACTGCCATGACATCCAATCCTCTGGGAAAACATCTCTGAAGACCGAGTATAGTTATCTTCAGGGTAAATGGCTCATTTTGGCCGACATACATACCTACAACGGGAAAAACCAGATTTTGAAACATATATGAGTCAGGCACAAATCTCTGTCCCATAAACCTCATCCCTTTTGTGTCAGCCAGACATTCATAGAGCTTCTCTTTAGTCACTGGCGGAGCGATAAGACAAACGCCGGAGCCGCCATAAATCTCAGGATTCCTCATCTGAGCTAGCTCAGCCTTCAAATTAAGCAACGCCACCTCACCAGCAAGCTGGCTAACGTCGAACTCAGTGCCCAAAACCTTCTCCATAGCCTCCAGATACTCATAAGGTGTCAGGTCATCAGCAGTGCCGACAAAGAATGAGGTAACCGAATAAATCCGATTCCATATTTCCCAGCAAGTGGCATCGTTGACTTTTACATTGGGCAATTCTGCCGAAATCAAAGATGCTTGAATTGTAGCTATGGTAGCATCTTTCTCACTGACCAAAGCGCCGGGACCTCCCTTGAGAAGAAAGGCCATCCTGCCATACCACATCGCCGCCTTGAAATATCTTCTCAGCGCCTCGCTCCGGGTGTAATGTCCCCTGGGAACATACTGGGAGTAGTCTTCCCTATAGGGATTTTGGGAATCAGGGGAGTTGAAGATAGCGCTTGGCTTGAAGCCCTCATGCGCTTCAATGTTTTTTATCTCCATGTTAACTTCACCCACCACGTAAGACGGAATGGAAAGGTCAACCTTCTTCAATGGCTTAAATTCTCTCTCATCCCAGGGATGCTCTTGATTCCATTGCTCGATTTCCTGCTTGATTTTCTCTTCGTTATAGCCTTCAGTTGGCGTCTGCAAAAGCTTTAAAGCCACAGCAAAATAAGCCACATTTCTCCTGGCAGCTTCCTTCAAGTCAGAGTTAGTGAAGGATTTATAATCCCGCATCGCCCTCTCCAGCATCGCCTGGCTCATATCAATCAGTTCATCAAAAAACTCTTCTTCCTCAAGACGCTTCAGTATCTCATTGAACTGGATATGATATAGATGAAGCAAAGTATCCGAGGTAACAAAGATAGGGACGCTTTGCTCCTTCAACATCTTATAAGGTTGGACAATATCATCTCCATGCCAGGGAATAATCACAAAACCATTTTTCTCCAGAAGCCGCTCCTGATTTTTATTCAGCCCGAACCTTGAGCTTACCTCTGCAAAGTTTGTTACCTCCCCTAGACCTAGGGGCAGTGAGTAGTAAGGAGCATCAGGAGATATAGAGATCCCTTCAGATTCGTAACAAATTGCCATAGCAAGCTTGGGATTTGACACTTCGCCTCCAGCCACTGAAGGTATAGCAAACTCAGAAGATATCGGTGGCTGACCAGTTGCACAGCCACTGGCGAGAAAGATAGCAATTAAAAGAATAGAAATAAGAACTTTCACAGTTTTCACCTTTCTCCTCTATTATATGATTCCTCCTTTTTACTTAGCAAAAACACCTTGAATCTCCATCCGCCGCTAAGCTAGCTGACAAATCATCAAAGAGAACCACTTTATTAGCCACGCTTATAATCTGTTCGATAGGTATTATGCTCTCCTGACCTTGATTATCAACTACCATCCATATTTTATCCTGAGGCAATTCTTTCTTGATTCTAGCGACCACTCCCAGACTAACACCATCAGGCATAGTAACCTCTTTGCCCAGGAGAAGCACCTCCAGGCCTTTAGCAGTTATCAAGGTTTTTAGCATCCGCAAAATGTTCATAATTTAACCCTCAATGTTAGAAACGAAACAAGCGGTAAAAAGTTTAGCTCCACCATAGCCTTTGCTGAAAGAAATAATGTAATTCACCCCAGTCAAGGATAACTGAAACGGGCTAAAAGGATTAAGACTACCCGAGAAAAAACAGGTGGAGAAAGCACAATGTGAACGTGCTGGGTGCCCTAATAAATTTGTCTTAACTAAACCAGGTGAAATAACATTAATATCAGGCCTACAACCAATAATGTCACGCCTAAAGCCAGTAAGCCAATCAATAACTTCATATTCATTTCTAAAATCCTCTCTATGCAGACTTGATATACCAGATAACAGCCACTTTGTAGTATTATACCACTAACTTCCTTTACCTAATATTTATAACGAAAATCGAAGGGAAAAGTTCACCGACCAAGCCATTTTTAGGAAAATCAAAAGAGTTGCATGCCCGATTCTCGTCTTAAGAATTCATTGAAATCGACCCAGTATTAAGCCAGTGCTAAAATAATGTCATTGCGAGCGAAGCGAAGCAAACCCAATGGCAATAAAGTTAATCGCTAAGAAAGGCTCAACCTTTCATGATTTCCCCTACACCAGCACGCAGCGAAAATGCTTCCATTGCTGGATTATTAATGTCACACCGCCAGGACCAAACCAATGCCTTCATAATTGTATTTATTGCTATGCCAGAGAAGCTATTTATGCTAACTACTCAGAAGATACTCTGCTTTACAATAACTTGCCCGAGTTGGTAGAGAAAGACCTTAAAAAGCTAACCTTATGCCCACCAATTTCCTTATCCAATGTCTCCGACCCCTGCCAGGATATACCTGAATTAAAGGGAGAGGTCAAAAGATTAATGAAGCTTCTGATGGACTATGGAGTTTCCTTCTTCATCACCACCAAAGGGGACCCATCCTTTCTTTTGGAACTGCCGGGCTTTATCGAGTACAAACCTAAACTTATAGCCACGACCATTGAAGGGACTCCGGAAATACTGCAGCTACTCTCGCCCGGAGCACCGCCATTTGATGCCAGGGTGACCACTGTGCGCAAGCTATCCAACTTAGGTATAGATACTATTATTCGTCTCGACCCCATTTTCATCCATCTCTTCCAGGCTCTTTATGGTGATTCTTGGTTTGATAAAATAGCCGAGCTAGTTAATGCCTTCGCTTCCACTGGAGCTTGCCATATCATTGGCAGCACGGGCAAATTATCTAAAAAGCGCTCTCAAACTGGTGATTATATCGGCACAAGCGCATGGCAACGAGTATACCAAGTTATCCATGATCAATCACCCCTAGCGGCCAAGAAATTTGAGCAAGAATATAGATATGAGGCACATTGGTCAGGGGGAGGTTACCGCCTGAGAAAGGATTTAAGACTTAGCCTCCATCACAAATTACTTGCCCTTGTTGAAGCTAAAGGAATGACCTATGCCACTTGCCAGGAGCTTTCCGCTGAGGAGAGCGATTCCAACCATATTCCCCATTGCGAGGGGCTGCCCTTACCTTTTGCCAAAAAACAAGCTAACGGCAAATTCAAGCCTATTCCCGGCTGCACTGCTAATTGTCATATTTCTTGCCAGGGATTAGCCATGCCGCCTTGCGGGCAACCCAAGCTCGCAACTTACAAACCTCTAACACTAAGCAAGCTATGCTTTAAAAATAGAGTCAACGACTTACCAACTCAACTATGGTGACGCCGTAATCCCCTTCGCCGTAGTCACCAGGGCGGAATGATTTAACTAAAGGATGCTTGGCTAGCACTTCATGCACCGCCTGGCGCAGTGTCCCTGTCCCCTTGCCGTGAACAATACGCACCGAGGGCAAACCAGCCATAAAAGCATCGTTGAGGTACTGATCTAGGCGAAACAAGGCTTCGTCAACGGTAAGATGGCGTAAATGCAATTCCTTATCTACCGATTCCATAGAACTTGTTAAGCAATCCTACTTGTCATTCTGAGCCCTTCGCTTCCTGTCATTCTGAGCGTAGCGAAGAATCTAGAGACCCTTCCCCTTCATTTCGTTCAGGGTCAGGGTGACAGCCAAACAACTGCTTTCATTACAACCTGATAAACTCCAAACGAAGAATCTCCTTGGTAGCCTCGGTAACCTTGACCCTATCATCTATGCGCCAGCCCACCACCCAGATGATTTGTCGAGGGGAACAGACTATTGGGATACGCTCTCGCCATAAAAGTGGTATCTTAGCATCAATCATAAAGTGCTGAAGCTTTTTAGGCCTATCCATGCCTAAAGGCTGAAATCCATCCCCCGGCTGGCGCTGACGGACGAATAATTCCGCCCCTGCCTTATCAAAGTCAAATTCAGCAATGAGATTGTTTCGTTGCTTCGCGCCTCGCAATGACAGAGAAGGCACTTGCTCTCCAACAATGCTAGCTACCACTCGCCATCCAGGCAAAACCGTCTCCCCGGGCACTTTAAGGGGAAATACACCTTGCAATAGAGGAAAGGGACAAAATAGTCTAAAAGTCGAGAGTCCTAAGTCCTGAGTAGATTCATTACCCTCAGGGCTTTGGCTTACCGCGATGACCACCTCATCATATCCATTCCAACACACAAGGCCATGAGGCAAGGAAGTTCTTTTACCCACCGGTTTACTTAGTAAACTCCTTATCGCTTCAATATGATTGGCTTCAATATCCCGGGTATCCCCGGCTAGTCTAGCTATAGCTAACCTTATTAGCTGCCTCTGCAAAGCTATAGGTAAGGCAGCGATTTCCCCCTTATCCAGGTAAATAGCATCATCTTCCTGCCTGGCCACTTCATCCCACAACTGAAAAGCTTGCTGCTCCAGGTAAGAAATATCACTTCCAGCAATTTCAGCCAGGCGAAGCAGCGCTTGGTCCACACTTGGGTTATATTCTCTAAGCAAGGGTAAAAGCTCCAAGCGAAGGCGATTTCTAAAGAAAGACAAGGAAAGATTAGAGGAATCAATCCGTGGCTTAAGCTGATGTTCTTGGCAATAATTCAATGTTTCCTCTCCAGTGACATTGAGAAGGGGTCTTATTACTAACAGCTTGCTTCGCTGTGCTCGCAATGACGTCCCTTTACTATAGGGCAAAGGCGAACAAGGCCCAAGGCCACGCAGCCCGGAAGTTCCCGTCCCCCGTAATATATGCATCAAAATAGTTTCTACCTGGTCATCCCGAGTGTGCCCTATGGCCACTCGATTGGCTCCAATATCATCAGCTACTTTGGCAAGAAATTCATAGCGTAGCTCCCGAGCAGCCTCCTCCGTGGAGCAATTTCTTTCAGCTTTATAAGCAGCTACATCACGTTTAGCAATAGTGATTGGAATATCAAGCCGCTCAGCCAAGGTAGCTACATATTTGGCATCAGCTTCAGACTCAACACCTCGAAGCTGATGATTCAGATGGGCTGCATGCAGCTTTATGTCAAGTTTGCTTCGCCATCTTGCCAAGATATGCAGCAAGCAAACCGAGTCAGCACCACCTGATACCCCAACAACTACTATCTCCCCAGACGAAATCAGGTTATGCTGCTGAATAAAATCTATGACCCTTGTTTCCAGCTCAATCTTTTTCATAGAGATTGCTTCGTCGCTTCCCCTTCGCTTTGCTCAGGGCTTCGGCTTACCCTCGCAATGACCCCTTGG
>WJOY01000037.1 GCA_009619075.1 Dehalococcoidia bacterium | reverse complement strand
GACGAGATGCATATAGAAACTGGAACTAGGCATGAAATATGCCGGGGAATTCACGCGGAGCAAAACGTAATCATACAAGCAGCGCTCCACGGCGTTGACCTTACTGGCACCACGGTCTATGCTACGCATCCACCATGCATACTCTGTGCCAAGATGCTGGTGAATGCTAGGATAAAGCGCCTCGTAACCTTTGGCAGCTATGCTGATGACTCTTTCAAGGACTTGTTCAAAGAAGCCGGAATAGAGTTTGAGCTACATGGAAAACCGCCTTCCAAGATAACTTACCTGCCCTGAAACACGAGTAAGCTGATTGAGATGTGACCCTCCAATCAACCTGAAATAGAAGACAGCATAAGGGGAATGGCTATTTTGGGGCAGTCTTGGTTAGTTTTACTCCGTCCAATTTCTTTGGGGGTATATTGGGAGCAGTTCGCGTAGGAAATTTCTCACCGATGTTGTGACAGAAAAGCACCCCCACACGGGGGATAATTCTAGCTGCTTGGCCTTAGCACATGATTGAGCCTTTTAGTTTAATGGGCATACCTTTTTATTTCGCATGGAGATATAATGAGTGTGAGTTGGATAGAAACCAATTTAAAAAGTAGGAGGAGTTCATGACTGAGTTTATGATTAGCTTTTTCGTCTCTTTTTTCCAAAATCCCAGCGCCTTGGGGATTGGTCTGGCTATAATCTTCGGTGCGATTTGGCTGGCTGGTTACTGGCCGCCGCTCTTCAAGGAACCTCGGCTCTGGGCGGTTCTCATAAGCAGTGCCATTCTAGCCCTGACTGCTGTTAGCTTTATCCAAATTCCTCTACAGATTTGGGCGGGTCAAGCACTGGGTCACTTCTGGAGTGAGGAAGTTCTATTAAGCTGGATTCTGCTTGCCGGGATACCACAAATACTCCTCAGTGGGCTGGTTCAGGAAGGGGCAAAGCTGGTGCCAGTGGTTACCTGCTGGTGGCGTAGTGGCAGGAGTATTGACCCTAAGTTGGGTCTTGCTATCGGCGCTGTGGCTGGAGCTGGATTCGGCATCTTTGAAGCGCAGTGGGCACACAATACTATCTTTGCCTCAGGGTGGACCTGGGAGGCAGTGCAAACTGGCGGCTTCATGGCGCTGGCTGGGTTTTGGGAGCGGTTTTTTGCTGTAGCCGCTCATACTGCTTTTTCCGCGCTGGTCGGTTATGGGCTAGCCAAGGGTTGGGGATGGCAGTTCTACCTGATAGCCTCCTGCCTGCATGGCTTATTAAACTATAGCGCTGTTTTGTTGCAGGCAGGGCTCTTTACCGTCGTTCGCGTGGAAATCTATGTTGCCGTGGTGGCAGTGCTGGTAACGGCGTGGGCCCTATGGCTTCGCTGGAGAAAGCCGGCCGCTCAAGTATGGGAGAGTCCTCGGTAATTGCTGGAGTGGTCTTAGCAATAAGGCTGCTAAGGTCTAGCAGTCCAGGCTAATTCCATAGGAGATTTCTCACCGATGTTGCATGTGAATAGCACCCGCACGCGGGATAAATCGAGCGAGTCGTTTCATGTTCTTAGATGTTCGAGAATCTGAAGTACCCGAAAAAAAGGGTTCCCGGTATCATTTTCCATCTTCTTGGCTTTTTGTTGGAGTTCATCAATACAGCTCATCAAATCACCAATAGCATTTATCATCTCTGGAATGTTATCCACTGGCGATCATACCTGCTTACACCCTAACAAATCGAACTTCAAATGTGATACAATTATTGGTGGCAAGTCTAATATTTGTATTGGTAAACTGATAGAGTCGATGATACACCTCGTAATTTGAGTACAGGACAACAAGAGGTGGATGAGTATGCCTATCGAACATGCAATATGGAGAATTGATGAAAGTCCACAACGATTAGCTGAAAGTACACTGCGGACTGAACAAGAATTAGAGAACATGATCGTTGCGGATATCCGTATTCTTGATGATCAATGGATGTTAATTGGTAGGCAGGTAACAACCCCCTACAACAAAGTGATCGACCTATTGGCGATAGATATATCAGGCTCTCTTGTTATTATTGAACTCAAGAAACGAAAGACCTCTAGAGAAGTTGTTGCTCAAGCAATCGACTATGCATCATGGGTGAAGACACTAGATGCTGAATATATTGCTAACCTATATAAAAAGTTCAGTAATGACCATAAGTTGCCTTTAGAGAGCTTGGATGAGGCTTTCTATCATAAATTCGGGATTAAACTAGAGGAAGATGAACTGAATAGTTCTCATCAAATAGTCGTGGTCACTTCTGAACTGGATTCCAGTACTGAGCGAATCATTCAGTATTTAAATGATTTGAAGGTTCCGATCAATGCTGCAAAATTCCGGGTTTTTAAGGATAAGGATACGCGATATATTAGTCGTGTGTGGTTCATCGATCCAGCTGAGACCCAAGAGCATGCCATGATGCCAAGGAGTCCCGAAGCTTGGAATAGGGAATACTATGTATCTTTTGGCCATAACCAAGGGCGACACTGGGATGATGCGCGACAATATGGCTTCATTAGTGGTGGGGGAGGACGTTGGTACAGTCAAACCTTGAACCAGTTAAAAGAAGGCGACCGCGTATGGGTAAATATTCCACATATAGGATATGTGGGTGTTGGAATTGTTGAATCAAGAATGGTCAAAGTAGATAAATTTAAGGTCAAAACTGAAAAAGGTGAGGTCCCTCTTCTTCAAGCTCCAATAAACGCCAGTTACCATAGAAAATGGGTTGACGACGAAGACAGGGCTGAATACGTTGTACGTGTTAGGTGGATTAAACAAATACCCCTCGAAGAGGCAAAATCTGAGTTAGGGTTCTTTGGTAACCAGAACACCGTGTGTAAGCCTACTACACCAAAATGGAATCATACGGTGAATAGGTTGAAAGAAATATTTGATATCGAATAGAAAGATCTTTCATCAGATTTACCCATTTTAGCCCTGTAATTACAGTACTTTTTATGTGTCGTTTCAGCAGGGCGATGTTCTACCGCTTTTTATAATTCCAGTTTAGGTTCCACGGTAATTAACGGAGTAATTACACCCAGATTTGATCTCTGGGTTATGGCCAATGGCCTGAGGTGATAAGTGACTTTTCCTACCTTTCGCATTTATTAAAAGGGAGTGATAGGCGAAGCTTGGCTCTCTTGTTTTCTATATAGTCAACCATTGGAGGAATTAGTGATGAGCTAGCCCTTTTGTTTGTGCCGATGACGGGGAATTGCTTTAATCTTTATTCTAACCATTTCATTTCTGTATTACTTGCTTTAACTAATTGACGAACACCCATTTTCATATCCATAAACGTTGAATCGGGAATTGTATTTATTGCAAAAGGATTATGGTAGATTTCAAGACGTTTTTCTACATTTCTCCCTTTGTATAATCCAACAACACTAACTTTCCGATTACGACGAGGTTGAAAGAAGCCATCGGGTTGGCGGAAAGTTTCGGGTTTTGTGACAGGTTTATGATCGTGACGATAGAAGCGAACAGCAAGGTGTCCTAAAAGAGCATTTAACATATCATCTTCATCTATCGGAAATGCTGTAGATGGACAAATCATTACCAAACAAGGTTGCTTACCCCTTGGTAGCTGTTCGTAAGCTTTGCGTAGAGAATGTATTATATATACTTCATTTTCTAATGACCTTGCTTCTCCTCCGATAATACCAATATGACAATTCTTTTCGTCTTTCCTAGGTGTGATTTGAAGGGTCTCTATTTTGAGGTGCAGACCAGTGCTATTATCTTTATAATCTGGCAACTTAAAGCTATTCTTTCCTAAGACGTTGGAATTAAGTGCAGAAAGTTCTTGAGTGAGGTAGTTTTTAAACTTCTTGCTACTAAAAGACTCAGATATTCCTGGCATCTGTATATGAACATTTAAGCAAGTAGGAATAGGAACTTGCTCTGCATAGCGAGATAGTTTCTCAATTATACGGTGTTCCAGTTTTTCCAGTTCCCTTGGGAAGACAGTCTTAATCTCAACAAATACTGGTATATCTTTTTCATTTAGAACTAGTTCAAATTCCCCAACTCTTTTCTTCCGACCTTGAGGACGCCAGCGTAAGCAACCTATTCCAAAGATTTCCTCCATGAGTTTAGCAACCACTAGCTCATTGATGTTTGCTTGCCACGATTCTCGGTCACCCCTTTTTAATCTAGCTTCTAGGTCAGCATCTACCAAATCATATCGGTAAGCCAGTTCTAGGCACTCATTTACATTGTTCCGCAATTTGTCTATTCTTGGGTCTTCATCAGTTAGAAGCTTATACAAGTAACTTTCCTCTGTGAGCGAGGCTATAAAGTCAATTGGGAATAAACGATTTAGGTATTCAAAGGATTTCAGTATCGAATTCACGTCTTACAACCCAACGTATAAATGATTTTTCAAGCGTGAAAGATATGAAGATTCTATCCCCCGCAGTAGTGGGTGTCAATGAGAATGAGGTTGCTCATTTGGTTCTATAGCTAAAATAACCAACGGTTTGTTAGTCCCTTGTTTTTCCTATTGTCCTAAATGTGTTATAATTACACTAGGTATCTACCCTTGTAGCTCAATTGGAAGAGCGTCCCTATGCTAAAGGGAAGGTTGTGGGTTTGAGCCCCATCGAGGCAAGCTAGCAGGTTGATGAATCATCAGCCTGTTTTTTATTCCGCTATCTACAAAACTGGTTGACAGCCCCTTGGTCTTACCTTCATGGTTAATCCTGGTATTAGATTTTACTTTAATTACCGAAGTAATTAAGCTCAGAATTGATGTCTGGTTTTGATCTTACCACCAATAAGAAGTGGTATAATCCTTGGGAGTAGGTCTATACTGCTGGAGGGGGTGATATATAATGATAGAACAGAAACATGAGCTTCCAAATGGCAATGTATTTATCTGGCTAGGCAACCAACCAATCCATGATTGTGAGCACATACTCATATTAGCGGGTGGTGATGTCTTATTTTTAAAGACAATTAAACGTGACCATGTAGAAAAGCTTAGGAGCGATATAAGAAGTCTGGATAAACAGGAATTTTTCGACGAGTACCAATGGCAGAATAATTCGAGTTGTGACGATTTGTATTGGGAACTCAGAAAATTTTACATGGAGAATATGTAATAGGGTTCGAATCCAACCATTGCTATCAAAGGAAGAAAAGGGAAAGTGAGAAATCTGGCCTTTAGTACTTTGTAAATCATAAGAGCAAATTAGGCACAGAAGACTTCGGAGATAGACTAACTCACAAAATAAAAAGGATTGATAAAATAGCCTTGATATTAGCCAATTTTGACACTTATGCGTATAGCTATTACAATCACACAGATAAAGTCAGTTTGAGAATATCCTGGGTAGCAGTAATTAATCAAACTGCAATAGAGAATAGTTCAAATGAGTAAGGATAAAAAAACATTACCTATACGTATTAGCTTATTAGTATCCGCCATAATTTTTGGCGTTTCATTGTTAGGAGAATGTGCATTATCTCCCATACTGATACTTCTAGCTGTATCATTTGTAATGCTAGCTGTTTATTGGATAGCAATGTTATTCGTAGAAAAGCTTAAAAAATGGATGTTACCCATTACAAGTGCTGCCTTAGTTTATTTGGGTGTCAATATCATGATTCTGTCCAGATTCAAGGCACTGTTGAATGAAATCACATGGGACCCTAGTATGTTGGGATTAGGCGTAGCTGCGATTGCTTTTGGTTTTGCTTTATTCTCCCAGATTACATTACAGCGAATAGAAAAAACGGTACAAGAAATTGTTGCTCAGCCTGAAGATACAGTTGATTTACCAACTGAACCAGCAGCCAAAGCTAAATTACTAGAGCAATTGATAATAGCGCCCAAGCCTGCTGAAGCTAAAGCAGTAGTAGATGTTACCGGTAGAGTAACAGTCACTTCAAGAAGTAAAGAGGCGGCACAAAAAAGACTAGATGAGGATACTAAGAAGGTGGGTTATAAAAGAGGGGAGATATATCAGCTAGAGGACGGTAGTTGGGGAATTCATTGGGGTGGGAAGTATCCATTATAGAAAATTTAATCTTCACTCTATATTTTATATTCCTTTGACGCAGCTTAGTCTGAGATAGTCGGACGAATTACGTAAAGCGTGGACACAACCTACTGCTTGGCAATATCTAGTCTAATGTATCAGTCTATCCACCGGTGAATAACGTTTGTGACTCTCTATCGCGTCATAGCATCCCCCTGCTTGGCAATACCTATTCGTCATCATCAGTGTCGTATGCCCCAGTAACCTTTGTAACATCAGGCTAGCTCCGCCATTATTTAGCCGCAGAATAGCAAAGACATGAGTAAGCCGAGGATTTAGAGAAGTCCTTTGTTCAACAGAAGCCTGTTTATATTTATTGGTGGCAGCGGCTGGGTTTGAACCAGCGACCAAAGGCTTATGAGTCCTCTGCTCTACCGCTGAGCTACGCTGCCCGAAAAATAGTTTACCATTGGCTATCAAAGATGGTCAAACTAAGCGTGATAGTTTTTGTGCATTTCAAGTTTTTTGTCTTTTTAGTACTAAAGTCCTTGACGAATCGGCAGGCAATAATCTATTATGAGCAAGTTTTGAGCAAATTAACAGGGAAAATAAGCACGCGAATTGCAAGCGTTGCCTTAGCCATTATCATAGCTTTAATCCCTCCTTTGCTGGCGCTAGCTGAGGGGAGTGGTACTGGAACTATAACTATCACCGCGACCACTAAGACAGTGCTAGAAATCGTATTGAACCCCACAAGCTGGGAAATAGGACAAGTAGGGCCAAACACGGAGTATAAAACAAATCCAGAAAAAACTTGGTGCACCATGACTAATAGGGGCAATTGCAATATCAATACTTACATTAAAGGAGAGGACGCTGTGTGGACTGAGAGCCCTAGTGCCTATAAGTGGACACTCAGCGACAATGGAAGTAATGGAATAGGTGTATATGTGCTATGGTTTCGAGAGTCTACAGAAAGTAGTGATACCCTTATTACTAAGACATCAAGCGATTTTTGTCCTCCTCATGGTAGAGGCTCGAGCCTAGCATCGGGTGATGCTATGCAATTTGGGCTGAAACTGAAAACTCCCTCGCCTGACTACACTAAAGGCGGAATTGGATATTTCTATGGTGGTGGGGAGATGGAAAGCCATATTATCATAAGTGGCGTGGCTGCCTAACGCTGTAGCAAACTGGATGCCTGTTTTGGCTAAATTTGTGGAAAAGCGCTGAGGAAACTGACAGATGAATAAACGAATTGTAAGCATGGCACTAGCTATTATCCTGGCTTTAATTCCCTGTTTATTGGCACTAGCCGCGGATGATAGCACTGTAACCATTACCGTGCTTACTGATAAGTACGTAGAAATTACACTGGAACCAACAGAGTGGAATATAGGAGATGTGGAGCCAAATACAGAGTGTCCGACCAATCCAACGTGGTGCACTATAACTAATAATGGTAATTGTGTGGTGGATATTTATATCAAAGGCGAGGATGCTGGGTGGGTAGATGGTGGGTATACATGGAAATTGAGCAGCACTGAGAATAATAGCAAAGGTGTATATGCATTGTGGTATCACATAGCAGGTGATAAAGCGGATAGTTATACTCCCATCACTGAAGCGCCAACTGTTATGAAACATATAAAGCCCAATGGCGACGACGGAGGCCCTTTAACCCTTATCGGTAACGGCGTCCAGAAGAAATTTGGGCTTAAATTGCTAACTCCTCTACCCGATACTGAAACTGGCCATTTCTGGGGTGGTAGGGAGATGAAAACCACGATTACCATAAGTGCGGTGGCTGCCTGATGAAACGGCAGACAAAATACATTTGTCTTATTGTAGCTTTATCAGCCATCTTTTTGCCCTCCACTGCCTTGGCTTGGAGTTTCAGCGTCTCCCCAGTTGAGGTAAAAATAGATAATTTACCTCCAGGCGAGGAGGCTGAATTTAATCTTACTATTCATAATAAGGACAATATAAGCCATACTTTTATCTTAACTACTCATAATCCTGAAGAATCAGAACGACGACCAGAGAAGGCTGAGTTTCCTAATAGTAACTGGGTCAGCTTCCCTCAGCAAGTTGAGGTACAAGCCAACTCTGAAGCTAAGGTAAGGGTAAAAGTAGCTATTCCCTCACAGCAAAAGTGGGCCGGTAAGGATTGGGAGATATGGCTGAGTATCACGCCGGTGGAGAAGGAATTATTGGTAGTAAATTACTATATTCGCCTCTTGGTATCAACAGGCAAAGAAGTACAAGCTGGTCCTAATATGGGATTGATTATTGGCATTGCCATTGGGATATTGCTTCTAGGCTGTGGCATTTATTATTTTAGACGCAAGGCTAAACCTAAACATCCTCGGCACTAACCTGACGTTCATTGCAAGAGCAGAAGCTCTACAGACTTGAGCTGCTTAGTTTTTGATTAGTTCAAAACTTCTATAGCTGCTGAGTCAGTTTCCACAGCTTGTCGGGACTTTCTATATGGTCAATATATAGAGTGCCGTTGAGGTGGTCTAGCTCGTGCTCCAGGGCGTGGGCGAGCAGCTCCTCGCCTTTGAGGCGAATTTCTTTGCCCTGTCGGTCCTGTGCCTTGACCTTGACCGTTACCGAGCGCTTAATCTCCCCCTGATAGCCGGGCACAGATAAACATGCCTCTGCAACTATACGTTCACCCTGCCTCTTAATTATTGCGGGGTTAATTAGAGTGATAAGTTCCTCCCCAGGTAGTTCAATAACTGCTAGGCGCAGCGACACTCCTATTTGTGGGGCAGCCAATCCCACCCCCGGAGCAGCGTGCATGGTATCAATCATATCATCGATTAATTTCTGAATTGAGCCATCAATTTTAGTTACTTTTTTGGCTTTTCGTCTTAATACTGGATCAGGCAAAGTGCGAATCTTTAGGACTGCCATACTTACTTAACCTTGAAAATACAGTTAGATACCCTACTCTACCCTCATTCTAGCACAGGTTATCGGTGAAGCCATATAAGTCAAGATTGCGTCTGCCAATATCAGCTTGAACCACCTCCTCTCCTAGAAGATCACTGAATACCTTAGCATGGCATAGCTCTTGGTCCCTTATGCGACTAAGAAGGCTCTTAAGTTTAGCTTCGCCCCCGGATTGTTTTAGTCATATACACTATCCACCTCCAGTGCAGAATCAGATGTAGCACCACTATAACCACTAGGGCAACAGCAACCCAATTGTGGAGGTCAAGCCAGGTATCTCTGGACCACAGGAAGGTAGCTTCTGTAACTAATCCTCCACCTCTGCCTCCCGCATAGCCTCTGCCTCTAGGTAAGACAAGCCATAGGACAAAGCCAGATGCAACTTCAAACAAGGCTAGCAGGAATATAATGAGGTCTACAATGTAGTTTCTTCTCGACTTTCTCATATAATCTCTCCATTCAGCTAACTAAGTGGACAAGCTGCCTACCAGTTCACCCCCTCTGGCTGACAATTCATAACTATCATCCTTCTGGTTGGCTAATCCAGCTTGAATGAGTTCACAAAGTCCGCCCCTCATCCCTGAACAGGGGAAGCCTAGTATTTTGGGTGATTTCTTCAACTCTTCAGCAGAGGCGAATCCTGAGTTGAGAGCACTAAGCATCTCTGTGTCTCACTCAACAAGTTTATCGTCTGGACTTATACAGGCCATATTTTTCCCCTCTTTTAGACAAAAGTCAAGCTAAGGAGCAAAAAAACGGCTTATTACTTATTAATCTTACTCTTAAGAAGGGACAGCGTAAAAGCACGGCATTTTGCTGTTTGGCGATCAGGTGGATAAAGTAGTTGCTTTGCTGCTCGCTGAGAATATCTTAGTCCCTTAACACTGTAAAACTAAACTATCCCCACGGGGTCGACATCTACAGTCTAGCCTTGGGGCAAGATTAATAACTAGTCAAAATGACCTTAAGAACTAAGAGGTATCATTCCTGAGCCAGGAAAATCATTTGGGAAGCACTTACACCTCTCTTTTAAGCTCTTCGTAAGCTCTCTTGACCTCCTCTACTGAAGCTTCGTCTTCTAAAGTGCTCAAATCACCAACGCTGGCATCGCTAGCCACAGCTCTAAGAACTCGCCTCATGATTTTCCCACTTCTTGTTTTGGGCAGTTTGGCTATGAAATAGATTTCATCAGGTATAGCTACTGGCCCTATTGTGTGGCGTATGTGCTCTTTTATCTCTTTATTCAACTCTGGTGAAGGTGATACTCCTTGCTTCAGTATGGCAAATATGACCAGGCTTTGCCCTTTGATGGGGTCGGGCTTACTAGCCACTGCTGCTTCAGCTACAGCAGGATGTGATACAGCAGCATCTTCTATCTCTATAGTGCCTATTCTGTGTCCAGCTATCTTGAGAACCTCGTCAGCTCTACCCAGTATCCAGAAATAGCCATCATTATCTCTAATTGCATAATCGCCAGTGTAAAACATGCCGGGGAACTTAGACCAGTATGATTCTTGATACCTTTGTGGGTCTTGATGGATGCCCATAAGCATTCCAGGCCAGGGAGCTTTTATTACCAAATATCCTTTTTCTCCGGGAGGTACTGGTTGGCCTCCTTCATCGACTATATCAGCAGCGATACCGGGCAAGGGAAAGGTTACCGAGCCTGGTTTAAGAGGCACACACTCTATGCCTGGGGTAGGTGATATCATTATGCCACCGGTTTCGGTTTGCCACCAGGTATCAACTATGGGGCATCTTTCTCCGCCAATATTTTTGTAGTACCATAGCCAAGCTTCTGGATTGATTGCCTCACCGACACTTCCCAATACTTCCAGACTACTTAAGTCATGCTTTTTGACTGGATCTTCACCATATCTCATTAGCATCCTGATAGCTGTAGGCGAGGTATAGAATATGGTAACCCCGTATTTCTCAATGATGTCCCAGTATCTATCTACGGCAGGATAATCTGGAGTCCCTTCGTAAAGGACCTGGGCCGCGCCGTGGATTAATGGGGCATAAACTATTGAGCTATGCCCAGTAACCCAGCCAACATCGGCAGTGCACCAATAAACTGATTCCTCCTTGATATCGAAAACCCATTGATACATAGAATGATTAAAAACACAGTAGCCGCCGGTGCTATGCACAATCCCCTTAGGTTTCCCAGTGGTTCCTGATGTGTAAAGGATATAAAGAGGGTGGTTAGACTCAACAGGCTCAGGAGGTACAAAAGGAGCAGCCTTGTCAAGCAAATCGTGAAGCCAGAAATCTCTCCCGGATTTCATTTCCACAGGTATACCAGCTCTTCTAACCACTATTGCTTTCTCTATTGAGGGCGATAAGCTTATAGCTTCTTCAACGATTTCTTTTAATTTTAGAGGTTTACCGCGTCTGAAGCTGGCATCAACTGTAACCAAGAGTTTAGCCTGGGTATCATTAAGCCTGTCAGCTAGAGCCTGAGCACTGAAGCCAGAGAATATTACAGTATGAATAGCACCAATTCTGGAGCAAGCCAACATGGAAATAGGCAATTCAGGAATCATTGGCAGGTACAAGGCAACCTTATCTCCCTTGCCTACACCCAAATTCTTGAGGACTGAAGCGAATTTATTGACTGCTCTATAAAGAGTGGAGTAGCTTAAAATGCGACTCTCCCCTAGCTCGCTTTCCCAGTATATAGCAACCTTGCTTCTCCGCCAGGTTTTGATATGGCGGTCAACGCATTGGTAACAGGCATTAAGCTTGCCGCCGACAAACCAGCGAGCGAAAGGCGGCTGCCAGTCAAGCACAGTATCCCAGGTTTTAAACCAATCTAGTTTCCGAGCCTCTTCACCCCAAAAGCCTTCCGGGTCTCTTAGCGAACGGTTGTACATCTCAGAATATTTCTTGTAAGGCCAATATTTGGATTCGAAGGGTAAAGATACCTCTGCCATAATCCCCTCCTGTATTAATGAGGCTGCTTAATTTTGCCTCAGATTCAAAACTGGATTTGCCTCATCCAGTTTTAATACTCTTCACCTCCAAGATTCTCGTAGTGCAACCCTTTAGGGTCGTGCACGAGGCTAAAGCCTCGTACTACATTTTTAAACACCCTTTTAATTAAATGCTTATCTCGAGTTAGTGACTCTATCTAAAATTATATCACTCCCACCGGGTCAACATCTAAAGTCCAGCCTTGGGGCAGAGTTATCCCTGGTAGAACCTGAGCCGGGTCAGAGCCTCGCAGGATGAGCTGCCAGCGATATCTGCCCCTGACCCTGGCGGCAAAGGCGGGTATAGGACCAATTAAACTCAACTTGGTTATACCTTTCCTCTCTTGTTCATTCAGAATAGTATCCCTTACTCGCTCTGCCTCTCGGCGACATAAATCATTATTGGTATGGTAGTATACCAAGCGGATGAAGTGGCTAAAGGGAGGATAATTATACTGGCGGCGATAAGCTATTTCCTGATGATAGAAGCCCACATAATCATGTTTGGCAGCAGATTGGATGGCATAGTTCTCAGGTGAATATGTCTGGATGATGACCTTCCCGGCTTTGAACCCGCGCCCAGCCCTACCAGCTACCTGGCATAAAAGCTGGAAGGTGCGCTCGCCGGCTCGGAAGTCAGGCAGGTTGAGTCCAGTATCGGCGCTGATTATCCCGGCTAAGGTCACCTGGGGCAAATCTAATCCTTTGGCTATCATCTGAGTGCCAATGAGTATATCTGCTTTATGGTCACGAAAACTACTCAGCAGTCTCTCGTGAGCATATCTCTTGGTAGTTACATCTCTATCCCACCTGAGCAAGCTTGTTTTTGGGAGAAGTCGTTTTACTTCATCTGCTACTCGCTGAGTACCAATACCGAGAAACTTAAGGCGATGACTGAAGCACTGAGGACAAGCTTGAGGCACTGGAATGGCATAATGGCAGCGATGGCAGGTTAGTTTTTTCTCTGCTGAATGGTAAGTAAGGGCTACGGAGCAGCGCGGGCAACGAAAGACAAAGCCACAATTGCGGCACTGGATAAAAGTGGCTGTGCCGCGCCGATTGAGGAAAAGGATTATTTGTTCACCTTGAGCTAAGGTTTCCTTCATAGCAGCCAACAAGGAGCGGCTAAATAAACTTGTATTCCCAACTTTAAGTTCCCCCTTCATGTCTACTATATCTACTTTGGGAAGGGGTGAATAACCGTGGGGAGTAATTCTCTCCTTTAGCTCCACCAGGTGATAAACACCCAGTTGTGCTTTGTGAAAGCTATCAATATCGGGTGTAGCGCTGCCCAAGATAACAACAGCACCAGTGAGTTGAGCCAATTTGAGAGCTACATCCCGAGCATGGTAGCGAGGAGATTTGTCCTCTTGCTTATATGTCCATTCATGTTCTTCGTCAATTATGATAAGTCCCAAGTCAGGCTGGGGGGCAAATAAAGCGCTTCTTGGTCCGATAACCACATCGCATTTCCCCTCCTTTATTCGTTGCCATTCATCGAACTGCTCACCTAAGGAAAGGCCACTGTGAAGTATCCCTACGCGTCCAGGAAAGCGACTGGCGAACCTCTCTACAGTTTGTGGTGTGAGGGCAATCTCGGGGACGAGGCAAATACCTCGCTTGCCCATAGCGATAACTTGGGTCAAGGCGCGCAAGTAAATCTCAGTTTTGCCGCTGCCGGTAACTCCGAAGAGGAGGAAAACTGATGGTGAGCCATGGTCATCCCGCTTGGTCCAGTTATCTGCGATTATTTTCCAAGCTGCTTGTTGAGATGAAGTGAAAGGTGGTGGCAGGCTAGGCTTGAGCTTGAGATGAGATAGTGGGTCACGCCTGATATTAACTAACTCTACGGAAAGTAAGCGGCGGCGTTCTAAAACTCTAATGGATTCAAGAGAGCAATCAAGGCGTTTTTTCACTTCGCTGATGGCAATGGGTTGAGTTTGCTGGCTTAGAAATTCCAGGACTGCTGCTTGCTTATAGGCTCGACTCTTGTTCAGCCGGGCTGTTTCATCCTCGATCTCATCCTTGCTAGCTATCAGCTTGACATAGGGAAGTGATTTTGGCTTTACCTTAGCTTTTTCAGGCTCCTGGCTCTTCATTACTAAATGGTAATGAAGAAGCTGATCGCAGATTTGTTTTGCCTTCTTCGGGCCAAATTTTCTCTCCAGTTCCTTGAAGCTCTTTTTCTCTTTTTCTCTTATGAGATGAAGGGCTTGTGTTTGCTCTGGAGTGAGCGGTGGCAAATCTTTCGTAGGGGAGGGACTTGTCCCCTCCCTATATTGAAAATAGGTGATAAGCTTGCGCTCAAAGCCGGGGGGGAGCATCAAGGCAATGGAGTTGAACAAAGGGGAAAGATAATGCTGGCTTACCCAGCGGGCGAGTTCAATTTGCCTAGGGGAAAGTAAAGGGTAGTCGGTAATGGTTTCAGCTATTTCTTTAGTTACTTCAACTGATGGCTGGTCAGATAGCTCGACGACGATGCCTTGGATGACCCTGGAGCCGAAAGGAACCCATACCGCTTGCCCGACATCAATGTCTAGCTGAGGTGGGATGGCATAACAGAAGGTTGAGTGGCTTCCGGGAGAATTAACTGCTAGTTCAGCGTATCTCATTTAAGATACTTATGGGGGTTCTGCTCCCTGTTCTTGGGGCACGGCTTGCTCGATTACCTTTTCTTGTCTTTCCTTAAGTCGCGCTCGCTTAGCGCTAAGTCCACGCATATAATAAAGTTTAGCTCGTCGCGTTTTACCATGCCTGAGCACCTCTACCTTTTGCAGCAGAGGAGATTGGAAGGGAAAGGTTTGTTCTACTCCAACGCCGTAAATTACGCGTCTTACAGTGAAGCTTCCGCCATCAACACCTTTCCTAATCCTGATCACCATTCCCTGGAAGTGCTGAAGGCGCTCCTTATCCCTCTCCCCGGTCCTTAAGCTAACCTTAACTATGTCGCCAGGGGAAATTTGAGGGATGTTAGGATTTATTTTGGGTTCAATAAGCTCTCTGATATCCATTCCTTCTCCTTATCTGAGAGAGTTGCCTTTTTGAGAAGATCGGGGCGTTGTTTTGCTGTTCGTAAAATAGCCTGATGGCGCTGCCAGGAAGCAATTTCGCGGTGATTTCCTGAGAGTAAAATCGAAGGTATTGACCAACCTCGATATACCCGGGGCCTGGTGTATTGGGGATATTCCAGAAACCCATCACTATGGGAATCGTTGTTTGCTGACATGGGTGAACCGAGCACTCCTGGTATAAGCCTGACTACGGCATCTACCACAACCATGGCGGCTAGTTCGCCACTGCTAAGCACATAATCGCCAATGCTAATTTCATCCGTAGCTAAATGCTCGTGCACTCTCTCGTCTATGCCCTCATAATGACCGCAGATCAAAATAAGGTGGGAATAAAGAGCCAATTCCTTGGCGACTTGTTGATTAAAAAGCCTGCCTTGAGGGGTGAGTAAAATAATAGGAATTTCGCTGGTGTTAAGCTGCTGCTTTATTGCTTCCACTGCCTCGAAGACAGGCTCAGGCTTGAGCACCATTCCCGGCCCACCCCCGTAAGGGTAGTCATCTGCCGTATGGTGTTTGTCGTGAGTATAGTCGCGGATATTATGGGTCACGATATCTACTATCCCTTTCTCTTTAGCTCGCTTAATAATGCTTTGGTCAAACGCTGAGGCAAACATCTCGGGGAAAAGGCACAATATGTCAATGCGCATTGAATCCTCTCAATAACAACTTTTCTGGTTACTCATCTTATCATACAGAGGGCAGTTAAAAAAGTTGCCGCACTCCTTTCTTTAGCGGTTTTAGCAGCTTTAACTCTGGCCGGCAGAGGGAAATTGCTAAAAAAGTTACAAAAGGGGGCAAAAGGACTTGACAAAATATAAGCATAGGAGTTTACTATTAGTGTGGGGAAAAATGGGGGAAAATGGTGGATTTTATGGAGAAATAGGGTAGAGCAATATGTTTTTTGGTGAATATCCGTATAGGGTTGACGAAAAGGGGAGATTACCGCTGCCGCCAAAATTCAGGCGCGAAATGAGGGAGGCTGTAATACTAATCAAGGGGACGGAGAAATGCGTCGTTGCTTATCCTTCGGCCGAATGGAGAAGGTTAGCTGACAGCCTAGCTACTAGGGCAGTAACTCCAGCCAACTTAAGAAAACTGAATCGTGCTATCTTCGGTTCTGCTTTCAGCGTCTCCTTTGATAAGCAAGGCAGGATAACATTACCTTTCCCCTTACGCAGTTATGCTGAGATCGGTGATGCTGCAATTGTTGTTGGCGCTAATAATTATGTTGAACTCTGGAATGAGGAGCTGTGGGAAACAGAGAAAACCTCAGCTGAAGAACAGGCATCTCAGATTATAGAGGGCTTTGAGGCGCAATAATGAGCGTGACCATGTCTTTGCCAACCCATGTACCTGTTTTGGTTAGGGAAGCCGTAGAGGGATTACAAGCTCAACCCGGCGGGTATTTTGTTGACTGTACTGTGGGTTTAGGTGGACATACTGCCGCTATTTTGGAAAGGATTTCACCCCAGGGAAAGCTTTTAGGTATTGATGCTGATCCCGAGGCTATTAGGATAGCCCGAGCTAGATTTGGCGATTATAGTGAGGCAGTTACTTTGGTTAACGATAGCTTCGCCAACCTCGAGGCTATCTGCAGCAAATACAAGTTCTATCCAGTTGATGGCATTCTTTTTGATCTTGGCGTCTCCTCTATGCAACTGGATACAGCCCAGCGTGGCTTTAGCTTTCAGCGCGATGGTCCTCTTGATATGAAGTTTGACCCCAGACAAGAACTAACCGCCTCTGATATCGTTAACACTTTTTCTGAGCAAGAGTTAGCCCGAGTTATCAAGGAATATGGGGAGGAGCGTCACTCATGGCGAATAGCTCAGCACATTGTGCTGAGCCGCCCTATTACATCTACTCTGCAACTTGCCCAAGTGGTAGAGCAAGTCCTTGGCCGCAAGCATGCCAAGATTCACCCAGCCACTAGGATCTTTATGGCACTTCGCATCGCGGTTAATAGAGAGTTGGAGAACCTAAAAGTGGCTCTGGAACAAACTATTAAGCTCCTTCGTTTTCGGGGCAGGGTAGTAGTTATCAGCTATCACTCCCTGGAAGATCGCATAGTCAAGGAATTTATGCGTCACGAAGCTAGTAGTTGCCTATGTCCACCGGGAACAATAATATGTCGTTGTGGGCATGTGGCCACCTTAAAGCTTATATCAAGGAAGGTTATTAAACCTACTTCGTTGGAGATAGAATCCAACCCACGTAGCCGCAGCGCTAAATTGAGGATAGCTGAACGCCTGAGGCAAACAAGGAACACCTATAGTAACAAAGGAGGTGAAAATGGCAAAGAAAATTGTTTCCGCTATTGATGTGGGCACGACTAAGATAGCCACGATTGTAGCTAATGTAAGGTCACAAGACGACATTGAAGTTTTGGGAGTGGGAGTTGTGCCTAGTCATGGCCTGCACAAAGGCATTGTAGTCAACATGGATGAGGCTAAAGCATCCATTAGTGGGTCAATAAAGGAGGCCCAGAGTATTAGCGGCATGAGGATAGACTCTGTCTGTGTGGGGGTTACTGGCAGACATATAACTAGTCTTAATAATCGAGGAGTAGTGGCTATACCGCGTGATGACCGATTAGTTCGTCCTCAAGACCTCAAAAGAGCGTTATCTGCGGCTCGTAGTGTCCCTG
>WJOY01000008.1 GCA_009619075.1 Dehalococcoidia bacterium | reverse complement strand
CATTGCAGGATTTGCGGCTTTTCAAGACCCCTGAAGGGATGCCTTTAGGGATTCTTTACGGAGCTTGCCTTGAGCACTATGAGATTCTTCGCTACTCTCAGAATGACAAGGAGCGAAGGGTTCAGAATGGCATTGGGAATTTTGAAAAAAGGATTAGCCTTTTATCTTTACTGGAATGCCGGAAGCCATAAAGTAAACCTCATCGGCGTGCTGGGCTAGAAACTGGTTGGCTTTGCCGAGGAGGTCTCGATAAACTCGACCCAGCTTGTTCTCTGGCACCAGGCCTAAACCTACTTCGTTAGAAACTACGATAAAAATACCTTGATGTCTATTGATGCATTCAATCAGCTCATCTATCTCATCCATCACCAGCTTTTCTGCCTCAGTAGAGTCTATTTTTTCGAGATTCTTCATGGAGCCTGCTCTGAGCGCCAGGAGATTGCTTCGCTCCGCTCGCAATGACAGGGGAAGCGAAGGGTTCTGAATGACATTGGAAACAAGAAGAGCCAGACAATCGAGAAGAACTACCTCTGCATCGCCAATCTGCCCTTTCAACTTCTGACCTACCTTGACATCGATTTCTAAAGTCCGCCAGTTCTTGGGACGCATTCTCTTATGCTCTTCAATCCGTGAAGCCATCTCCTCATCAAGAGGCTGTCCTGTGGCAACAAAGAGGACCTTTCTCCCAAGCTTTGCTGCCATGCTCTGAGCGAACCCGCTCTTGCCACTGCGTACCCCGCCCAGAATGAGAATGAAACTTTTAGCCATAAGATTGTTTCGTCCTTTTCACCCTCACCTTATTCCTCTCCCTTGAAGGGAGAGGAAATTCGACTCGCAACTTACCCTTGCCTGTCATCTTTTACAATAGCTTAGCCTAGCCAACTAATGCCTCCCAATTCACCAATCAGCAACATTAGAATGAGCACGACCACTTCAGCAAATTCATCTATGGCACCATAAGTATCCCCGGTAAGCCCTCCAAATCTGGAACAAAGGTATTTTGAAAACACCAGGAGAATAAGGCCAAGCGCTGCCAGGAGGGCTGCCCCCCACCACTTCAACAAAACCAACACCACAATGAAGGAAAATAGAGTTGCCACAACCATACCCCAAAAACTTGCCCCACGCTTGATAGCCCACCCCATACCTTCTTTTTTAGCCAGAGGGAAGATGGAAATAGCATAGACCATCCCCCAGCGACTCAAGATAGGCATAAGTATCAGGGCACTTGCCCTCAATTGTTGTGGCAAGGCAACCAAAGAGGCAAACTTGGCGAGAATTATACAACATCCCCCGACCACCCCAAACCCACCGACTCGACTATCGCTCATAACCTTTAACTTATCTGAAACCGAGCTTTTTACACTAAGCCCATCGCAGGTATCGATAAAGCCATCGAGATGCAGTCCACCTGTAAGGATAACAAGAGCAATGACGAGCAAGACGTTAGTTAGAAGCGCGGGTAGAAATAATCCCAATAAACGATCGAGCCCAAATAACACCAGGCCCAAGAGCAACCCTACCACAGGAAAAAAACTTATTGATTTCCCTAAGTCCTCAGCGCCACACTCCCGACGACGAGGAGAAGGTATTATGGTAAGAAATTGCCAGGCAATCCAGAATCTCATTTAAGTTAAATCCCAAATTCTAATCAGAAAATTAAAAATCAAAGGTCAAAAGTCAAAATGACAATTCAAAAAGCAAACTTTTTAACTTTTGCTCTGTCATTTTGCATTTTTATTTTTGCCTTTTGCACTTCCGAGAGCGTTTAATTTTGCCTCAGCTTTGATTTTAGCTTCATCTTGATTAAATCCAAGAATCTTCACCCCCGCGATTTTCGTAGTGCGACCCTTTAGGGTCGTGCGCACGAGGCTAAAGCCTCGCACTACATTTTTAAACGGTCTCCATTTCAAATTATGTTGACTATAATATTTAATGCTTCTCCTTAGTGATACCAGCTTCAGCGAAGGTTGCCATCTCAGCCAAGGTCTTCACTGCTGCCTCGACGAGCGCTATGCCTAATGCCGCACCTGTCCCTTCACCAAGGCGCATCCTCAGATCCAGGAGCGGCATCAATCCCAAGTATTGCAGCAACGCCTTATGCCCACTCTCAGCCGAGAGGTGAGCAGCGATAAGGTAATCCTTTAATCTGGGCGAGAGTTTGGCAGCGATGAGTGCAGCAGCCCCTGAGATGAAGCCATCAACGACTACAGGGACACGATGTGCTGCCGCTCCAAGCATGACCCCAGCCAGCCCACCAATTTCAAAACCACCAACTTTAGCCAGCACATCAATAGGGTCTCGAGGGTCAGGCTTATTAAGCTCTAAAACCTTTTGAATCACCTCGACTTTGTGAGCGAGTTGCTTATTGGCCAACCCTGTGCCTCGTCCGGTGAGCTCTTCTACCGGTTCGCCTGTAATAGCAGCGCATATAGCACTACTGGCAGTGGTATTGCCAATGCCCATGTCTCCAGTACCTACAATGTCAAGCCCTTTAGCTATCTCATCTTCTACAATTTCAATCCCAGCTTCTATTGATTTCATAGCTTCGCTGTGGCTCATCGCTGCCTCCCGAGCCATATTCTTCGTTCCATAAGCTATTTTCTTACAAATGAGGTTAGGATGTGGTGGGAGATCACCCACTGTTCCCATATCAACTACGACAACACGGGCACCAATAAAGCGGGCAAGAATATTTATGCCAGCACCACCATTAAGAAAATTGAATACCATCTGTCCTGTGACTCCTTGAGGGTAAGCGCTCACTCCCTCACTTACCACGCCATGGTCAGCAGCCATAGTCACAATAGCTTTGTGCTCAAGGCTATGAATTACCTTGCCCTTAATACCAGCTACTTGTATGGATAGCTCCTCCAGCCGTCCTAGGCTCCCCTTAGGTTTGGTCAATTTATCCTGACGAACCTTAGCTGCCTCCATGGCCTTCCTATCCAGAGGCTTTATTTCTGTTAGTATTCGGGATAGAAAATCACTCATTAATGCCCTCCCCATCCTCTTAGCAAGGGACAAGCCCTCGCGCTACAAGCTCCTTAACAGCACCGACCAAGCTTTGGCACTCGGGCAAGGTACGTGGTGCAACACGGATATATTGAGGAAGACCAAACGAGGTACAGTCACGCACCAGCATTTTGCGTTTAAGCAGCTCGTGGCGAAATCGTGAGGCGTCACCAACCTTGACTAGAAAGAAATTTGCCTCCGAAGGGAGGGGCGACAAACCAATCCTGGAAAGCTCCACTATAAGATAATTCTTCGCCTCCCTAAGCTCAATTTGACATCGCTTCAAATACCCTTCCTCATTCATAGCGATAATCCCTGCTTTCTGGGCTAGAGCATTAACATTCCACGGTGGGCAGATACGACGTAGAGTGGCGATAATTTCCTCCCTGGCTACTCCATAACCCAGGCGAAGTCCGGCCAGGGCATAGTCCTTGGTCATGGAGCGCAAAACAAGGAGATTGTTTCGCCCCGCTCGCAATGACGAATGTAACGCCAAATTCAGTG
Source organism: Dehalococcoidia bacterium (assembly GCA_009619075.1). Classification (GTDB taxonomy): domain Bacteria; phylum Chloroflexota; class Dehalococcoidia; order GIF9; family AB-539-J10; genus 20-14-all-45-10. Next base: position 14,516 of record WJOY01000008.1, on the reverse strand, counting down.
AGGACCAGTGGCTATCTACAAAGCTAATGTAAGCCTCATCCAAGACCACCAAAGAATCCTTGCCAGCATCCAGAATCTTCTCAAAATCTGCCTGTGGAAGATACCTCCCAGTGGGGTTATTTGGATTGCTGATAAAGATGCCTTTGGGGCGATGTTGCTTAATTAGTTTAACAGTCTCGTCTACGTTTAGCTGGAAATCATTTTCCTCCAAGAGCTGCTGCTTTATAAGAGATGCCCCAACAATTTGGCAGGCAACTTGATATTCACCAAAGGTGGGCTCAATGATGAGAACTTTATCGCCTCGACAAAAGTAGGCCAGAGCAGTAAGGCGTATAAGCTCAGTGGAGCCGTTACCAACCAATATATTCTCTGCCTTTATTCCTAGCTTCTCAGCTAAAGCGTATCTTAGATGACAAGCCCCGGAATCAGGATAATGGGAAATTGCTTCGCTTAACTCATAACTAACACAGCTTATCGCTTCCATCACTCCAGGCGGTGGGCCGAGGGGGTTTAGGTTAGCACTAAAATCGAGAATGTCTTGAGGAGCAATGCCTAGCGTTTCCAACTCAGCGTAGTCAATACCCCCATGTGGACAGACTGTTACGCCTTGTATTTCTGGCCTAGGTAACAGAGACAAGATACGTCACCTCCATGGTTAAACAAAACAAAACCCAAAGTAGCGCAGCCACCTCAAGTAGCTTTATCCCAGAGGCAATGAGGTCAGGAGACAGGGGGTTATTAGGATTGCCCAAGTTATAGCAACCCGCCTTTTCCAACCGGACCTTGAGTGCTCCTGCTGCGGCACTCATTGGCCAGCCAGCGTTGGGACTTTCAGTCCTGTCATGGTGGCGAAGCATAATCTGCCAGGCACTCCTGCTATCCCTACGGCATAAAGGTGCAGCTACCATCAGCAGCAGTCCTGAGATTCGCGCTGGAATGAAGTTTAAGACGTCATCCACTTTGGCCGGAAATTTGCCTAAGTATTCGTATTTCCCATGATAGCCAATCATGGCATCCAGAGTGTTTACCACTCGATAGGCCACAGCACCGGGGACACCGAAAAGCAAGAAATAGAATAACGGGGCAACAAAGCTATCACCCACATTCTCGGCCACAGACTCTACTGTTGCTGAGACCAACTCTGGCTTTCCCAGACTTTGGGTGTCGCGGCTGACCAGAGCACGCATCTTAGCTCGGGCCCCTTCGAGATCATCCTTAGCTAAAAGCACTTTAATCTCAAGAGCAGTCTGGCGCAATTCCCTAAAGGCAAAGGTTGGTTTTAGCAGCAAAGCGCCGGTGATTATGTAGCCTATTGGGCTAATCTCATTCACATAAAGTAAAAGAAAATAAACAGGTGAAGTGAAAATGAAAATAGTAAGCAAACCCATGCCAGCGCCATAAACCAACTGAGCCCGTGTTCCCTGGACAGGAGCGTGCCTCTCCAAAAAGGAGATTGCCTTCCCCATCCACACCACTGGATGCATAACTCGAGGTGGCTCCCCAAGTAGCACATCAATGACCAAAGCCAGCAGCAGAATGAATAAACCTTCCATCGCTTCCCCTACCGCTGAATATAAGTTCTTTTCCTTTTACCTTCACCAGCCATAATAAGAGTAGCCGGCAACTTATTAACCGGGTGAGGATAAACGCATACTTCAGCACCATAGACCTCCTTAATATTCTGGACTGTAAGCACCTCTTGTGGTATCCCCTTAGTATAAATCTGCCCTCCATCTAGCATAACCAACCAATCACAATATTGAGCGGCTAAATTCAAATCATGTAGGGCAGCAATGACAGTTAAGTTCTGCTCGAGGCAAAGGTTCTTAACCAAATCTAGAATCTCCACTTGATGATTTATATCCAGCTGTGCCGTTGGCTCATCAAGGAGGAGCACCTTTGGCTGCTGGGTTAAGGCTCGAGCGATAACAACCCCCTGCCTTTCCCCTCCAGAAAGCTCCCCTACCCTACGCTCAGCAAAAAATTGGGTTTCTGTGGCTCTCATTGCTTGCCAAGCAATAGTCATATCCCTTTCTCCTTCGTAACGGAGAAACCCAAGATGGGGCGTCCGTCCCATAAGCACCACTTCAAAGGCAGTAAAGGCTTCAGGTAAAACAGGATTTTGTGGCACCACGGCAATAAGGCGAGCCAGTTCTTCTCTTTTGATATTTTTTATATCCCGACCATCAACGAAGATATGCCCCGAAAAGATGCTGATTAGCCGAGTTATTCCCTTAATCAATGTTGACTTCCCTGAGCCATTAGGTCCAATGAGCCCCAACATCTCACCTGGCACCGCCTTCAGATTTATGTTACTCAAGATTGCTCGGTGGTCGTAGCCTAAACTAACGTCCTTTAGCTCAACCATGTCACTTTATCCCGTTTTGCTTAAATATAGCCTCCTTCACTGCTGAAGTTACTGCCCTAGCCATAAGCTCTCCCATCTTACTATGTCCACCCAGATAATCTATCCTCGCTCCTTGCCCAGATACTATTATGGCATTATCGGTTCCTGTGCCTGTGGCTCGAATTTCGGGATCGTAGGAGCTTCTGATATCCAAATCTTCAAGGGCTATTACCTTTGCCTCAGTTAAGGTAATCATCCCTCGAGCCATCGCCCCTTCCGAAAGCAAGGCGTTGGTTAAGACTATCACGTTAATAGTACCCAAAGTCTCAAACCTTCCATCTCTTTCCAAGCTTCCTGCCTTATCCACCCCTATCCTTTGGGCATTGGATTTTGTTCCTGCGGTAACCAAAGCGAAGACCTTAAGCTCCAGGTATTCTTCCTTTTTGACCACAAGATTATCCATGTCCGCTCCGGTGAGTAACATGGCTGTCTTGGCTGAAGAAAGGTTTAAATCGCTGAAAATTTTGTTCATATAAGCATCGCAATTTTGATGCACAAATTCCCATAAAGCAGGAGGGTTATAATGGTTGGCCACCACCTTTATATTCTTAAACCCTTCCCTAGTGCTTAAACATCTTCTTTCTTTGGCAAAGGAGGCTAAGAAGGTCTTCACCTCTATCCCTTGAAATTGGTGATAAATTATTTGGGCTCTTGTCCCTTCTAAGTCAATTTCGATTTCTTTTTCTCTCATTGGGCAAGCCTTTTAGAAGAAAGCAAGCCCTTTCTTCCTTCGCAATAGATAAAGAAAGAAAGGAGCCCCGCAAAAAGCAGTGATTACCCCTACAGGAATCTCTGTGGGAGGAAGTAGAGTGTGGGCAAGGGTGTCAGCTAAGATGAGGAATATGCCGCCGACCAAGGTAGATAAAGGAAGCAAGAAACGATGGTCTGGACCCCAGATAAGTCTCACCGCATGGGGAACTAGGATGCCCACAAAACCGATAAGGCCGGTAAAACAAACTGCCACAGAGGTAATCAAGGTGGCAGCACCCAGCAATATAAGCTTAACCCTTTCCACATTGATGCCTAATTGCTGTGCCTGCTCCTCATCAAGCTGCATCACATTAAGGGGTCGAGCATGAAGCCAGATAATTATAACTCCTACCATCACGCAAGGAAGGACTGTCCATACTTCAGCCCATTTAGTTAAGGAAAGCCCACCCATCAGCCAAAATACAATCCCATGTAATTCCTCACCGCAAATGGTCATAAGATAAGACGTAATAGAAGATAAGAAAGCACCCAAAGCCACCCCTGCTAGGATGAGGGTAGTCGCCGGTAAGGTCTTGCCCACACGAGCCACTGAATAGACCACGGCGACAGCACCTAGACCACCAGCAAAGGCAAATATAGGGATGGCTCCAAAATTCATCCATTGCAAGGGGAAAGGAATGAGAAAACCAACAGTAGCCCCCAACCCAGCTCCTGAGGCAATACCGAGGAGATAAGGGTCAGCCAGGGGATTGCGGAACAACCCTTGATAAGTGGCTCCAGCCACCGCTAAGGCTGCCCCCACTAAACCTGCCAGAAGGATGCGAGGAAGCCTTATATCTAGGATTATAATGTTAAAGGTTTCAGGCCAGGATGGGGCGATATGGAGAAAGGGCAATTTGGAAGCCAGAACTTCAAAGCATGTATGAAAGGATATATGAACACTTCCTAGAGTAGTGGCAAATATAATTACCGCTAAAAGCAGCCCAGTAAGCCCCACTAAAGCATAAACCTTGCCCTGCCAGCGAAGGGAGCAAGGTACGATAGAGTCAATAGCAGGTTTGTTAATTGACTGATAGATGTTAGTATTCAATGCCTTCCCTGCCTCCTATTCCTTGCTCATAGGGATGCTTTACTTCTTTAATCTCGCTAACCAGATCTGCCTTCCCTATAATCCCCTCTGTTGCTCCGCGACCAGTTAGAATGAGTTCCAGCTTTTGCGGCTTTAACTCTAAAAGGGAGAGGACTTCCTCCTCCTTCAAAAAGCCCTCACGCATAGCAATGTTTATCTCGTCCAAAACCAGCATATCCCAAGTTTCATCGGCAAAAAGCCCCTTGATAAACTCTAAGCCCCTTAAACATTCCCACCTCACCTCATCAAAGCTTAAATCCTTATAGAAATGGGGGTGTCTTCTAGCAAAAAAGGAGGTTTTTATCCCTAGCTTCTGCAAAGGTTCATATTCCCCACATCCAAATGCCTCGGGATCCTTAAAGAAGGAGACGAAGCCTACCTTAAAACCATGACCAGCAGCTCGAACTGCCTGACCGATAGCAGCAGTGGACTTTCCCTTGCCATCTCCAGTATACACTTGAATCAATCCTCTTTCCTTCACTTTAGCTTCCCTTTACAAAGAATATTTATTTGTCACCCTGAACGAAGTGAAGGGTCTCTAGACGCTGTCCTGAGCAACGCGAAGGATTCTTCGCTGCGCTCAGAATGACAAATTGAATTGCTAAGCACTCTACCTTTATACTATCGGACAGAAATCTCCAGAAACCAAACATTGTCTCTCTTCTCCTTCTTGCCTGGGATAACCTTGAGCGGCGTCTTAAAAATGGGACCATCGAACACAAAAGTATGATATTCTCCAGATTCCCCACAGGGATGACAACCAAATTTCTTAATTTCATTCAAAGAAGCCTTATCCAAATTTCTGCCAAGCAAGCTTTGGTCTAATTTAGTCGCTACTACTATTGCCTTAAATCCAAGGCTCCAAAAATCAGCAAGGAGTTCCTCAGATCCAATCCCCCAAAGAGGCAAAATAGGCTTTATTCCAAGTTCCCCACAAACCCTCTCTAGCCACTCCCTATGCTCCTCCAGGTCAATATCGCCAAACACTCCGCTAGATATCCCTTTCTCTTTAAGTTCCGTCACCACCTTTTTAAAATTCTCCTCATAATTTTCCCAGGATGTTTTCACTTGCACCATTGGAATCCCAATGGCTTTTGCTTGCAAATCCAAGACCTTGGCCAGGATGCCGTGAGACCTCGACCTCTCCCCATCCTCAGAAATAAAGTTAAGCAGATACGAGACCTGGTGACCTTGCAAAATTGCCTTATAGGTTGCCAGGGCACATTCTTTACCCCCACTCCAAGAAGCAAAAACTCTCACTTGCTCGCCTTTATGACGATTATTGATAAATCTGAAAATTTTCCTCCTAGTTCTCCAATTGTAGTTTTGATTTTTCTCTCGTCCTTAAAAGTTAAATTCTCAAATATCGTTACCTTAAGAGAGGCATTGACCCCATGCTCAATCAGAAAATTGGCAATGTCCTGTGGCATGAAATCATAAGGCCTGGGAAGAAGAATCAAATTCTTACCCTTTTGAATTCCCTCCAATAACTCCTCTTTCTCCCCTTCTATTGATCCGCTTTTATGGAAGGTTATAAAGTAAGTATGTTCCAAGCTAACTTGGGCTAAGCTTGCCGCCACTTGAACTGAGCTTATCCCTGGCACAATCTCTATCTCGTCGTATTTCCTAGTCTTCTCCAAAAGCTGATAGTCGGAAAAGTTGGGGTCACCCACCGTGCATATGATGCACTTCTTACCCTTCCTCGCTTCTTGAGCTAAATAAGCTATAGTTTCCTCCTCCTTTTCATGGGAAGTAAACTGGATTTTCTCTCCTTGAATAACCCCTTCAATAACTTTGAGAGCATGATTCCACCCAGCTACAATATCGGCTTTTTGAACTATGAAGGCTACCTTTTCAGTTAAATATTCCTTACCCCCGGGACCTACCCCGGCTACTGTTATCATGTTTCTACCTCCTTATATAACAACCATTACCGATCGCCAAGAAAACTGTTTAGCAGCCATATCCTGTAGTGTTCCCCGCAATATCTTCTCATCTGAAAGTGCTAAATTCTCGCATACAATTGCTGGAGTAATTTCACTGATGCCATTATTAGTTAGGTAAATTGCAGCTTCTTTTGGCCCTAGGTCCGGTCCGGTGAGGATTATTAAGTGTCTATTTTGGTTAAGCCCATCGAGCATGAATCTGCGCTTCTTTTCGAAATCATCCCCACCATCGTGAAAAGATATGAGCACCGATTCATCTATATTTATTTGGGCGGCGGCTGCAGCAAGCTGGATTGAGCTTATACCAGAGACGATCCTAACCTCAAAATCAGGGAAAACCTTTAGAAGGCCATCGAGGCCAGATGAAATACATGGGTCACCAATCCTTAGAACTGCAACCGTTTCATTACTCTTCCTCGCCTCTTTAGCTGCTGTTTCGGCAACTTGAATATAGTTCTTTACATTCTGAAGATAAATTTTTTTACCATCAATCAAATGCCTTGCAGGTAATAAGTCTAACTCCCAGCCAACAATTACGCTTGCCTCCCTAATTGCCTCCTCAGCCTCCCTAGTCAAGTACTTCGGAGAGCCAGGCCCTACACCAACAATATATACCTTATTCCAAAACATGCATTCCCCCTCCCACTAATTCTCAATCGCCCCAAAAATCTCAGGATGAATGAACTTGGCAAACTCCTCCAACGCATCAATTGCTCTGGGACCATGTCTGGTTAATCCTGTATCAAGTGGAAATATTCTGCTATCCTTACCAGCCTCGGTAACCTTGAGCCGCGGCTCTTCCTTTGCCCACTCAAATGCTTTGGCTTCACCCGCTGCATGTCCGACCGTAACGATGATTACCTGAGGGTCGCAATAAACAACTGTTTCAAACTCAACTTGGAAGTTCCGTTCTTCAACATCTTGGAAAATATTCACTCCGCCCGCTTTTTCGATTAGTTCATGGGGGAGGGATTTTGAGCCCATGCTCTTCAATGGATCATGCCAGGTAATGAAAAAAACCCTTGGCCTCTCTTGTGGCTTTAACCTTTCCGTTTTATCGGTTATTGCTTCAATCCTTTCTTCCAATTGAGTTATGAGCTTAAACGCTTCCTTTTCCTTATCAGTTATCTTTCCCACCACCTCAATATCTTTAAGTATTCCGTCTAAATTTTCTGGCGCCAAGGCAAATACCGTAAGACCTCTCTCTTCCAGAGCAGGAATAACCTCCTTGGCATGAATGCTGCCAGCCAATATCAAGTCTGGTTGCAAAGCGATTATCTTTTCTATATCAGGTGTGGAAAATCCTCCTACCTTTTCCTTATCCAAAACTTCCGCTGGGTAGTTACAGAATTCCGTCACTCCCACCACCTTGTCTCCCAAACCCAGGGCAAATAGAATCTCAGTATTAGAAGGGACTAAGGAGATGATTCTTTGAGGTATTTCCTTAATGCTGACTGACCTTCCCAAATCGTCAACTATGGCACCGGGAGATACAGGTTCAACAGGAGTACAGGCTGCCAGGATAAGTACGATGCCCAAAAGAGCAAAGAACTTCAAGTATACTTTCATATATGTAAATTAAGTTGATTAAAATTATAAATGGCTATAGTTAAGATGTCAATGGCTCAAGCAGATTTTGAGGCAATATTGCCCTAATAGGGTTTCAGAGGGCTTTCTCTAGCAGTTAAAGAAGATAGAAGGGTAATGGCACCATTTGGTGAAACTACATGTTGGTAGATTCTCTAGCCTTCATTAGATCAACAATTCCATAATCCAGGTTTTCTTCCTCCAATCTCTGCACTAATGTTGAAACTCCATCTTCAGCACAAACCACTAAGAAAGGCAAGCCACAATAAGCTGCTTCTATCGCTGCTTCCCTGACACCATAGAGGTAATCAGGATTCAGACCTATACGCTTCAGTGCTACCAAGGCTTCAGCACCAATTGCCCCGATCAGCACTTCCTCACTTATCTCCTTTCTCAATCGAGCAAGGTCAGTATTCCCTGAACCTCCCTTTTGCACATTGGGCACTTCAGCTATAGTCACCTTGCCTGTCTTTAGCTTTATCACCCCCTCCACCTTGGAAACACCAACATCTTCCCCTTTCTTAGCCTCAGAGATAGTTACCCCCCTGGCTCCTTCATCACTTACAATATCAGAAGCAAACAGCAAGCCGCCCTTCATATAAAGCGCGACTGCCTGCCCTGCAGATAAGTCGCCATCAGCTATGGCAGTGGAAGTTGATATATCGCTTACCACCCGGCTCACAAAGGAAGAGTAGCTTTGCAATTGCCTTGCCATCCTTAGAATCCAATCTACACCCTCTCTAGTCACTTTATACCTGGAACGACCTTGTGAGCTAAGCCAACCATCCTTGATCAATTCCTTGACATACTCGGAGACAGCCTGAGAGGTTATATTTAGCTTTTTGGCAATGTCCTTTTGCTGTATATTCGGTTGATTCGCCGCTATCTCCAGCAATATCTGAAACTTAGTAGCCAGATTTTTACTCTGTAATATTTGTGCCATGTCAAAAACATTATATCATTTACTAGCCAAGGCTACAGCTAATAGTTTAGCAACCTCAACTAGCTAAGACTTGGCAACTTTCTGAAGAGCAAGCGAACTAGGACACCCATTTTTCAATACGCACTCAGTGCAGCAAGGCCGTCGAGCATGGCATACTCGCCGGCCATGCTCTATCAGATGAAGATGAAATTGATATACCTTAGCTGGTGGGACTTGTTCTTGCAGCAAATTGTGTGCCTCTTCTAAAGAAACCTTGGAGTCAATCAAACCTAATCGCTTAGCCACTCGAAAAACATGGGTATCCACCGGCAAGCATGGCTTCCCTAACCCAAAAAGTAGCACGCAGCTAGCTGTTTTGGGACCCACCCCAGGCAAGTGCATCAAATAATCCTTAGCTTCAGATATATTCATCGATTTAAGAAAATCAAGGCTAAGAGAGACTTGCTCCTCCTCAATCTTATTTAGTATCTGCTTTATTCTTACCGCCTTAACCCGAGATAATCCCCCAGATTTGATAGCCTGAGCGATATGCTCTACTGGAGCAGAAGCCACACTTTCCCAGCTACCAAAGCTAGACAAAAGCGATTCAAAGGCTCTCTTTGAATTTACATCTGAGGTATTCTGAGAAAGGATAGTTCCTATAAGCACATCGATGGGCTCTTTGCCTGGCTGCCATACCCTAGAACCGTATTCTCGCTCTAAGAGCTCAATGACTTCTTCTATAGTCATTTCCACGCTTTACAAAGCAACTGCAGTCTGCTTACTTACCCTCTGGCGAAATTTATGATAGTGTATCTCACCAAGACCCATGCGGAAAGTCATTTTGGATATGGATCCTGGCATTGATGATGCTCTAGCTTTGCTCCTGGCCTTAAGGTCACCTGAGATCCAAGTTCTTGGCATCACTACAGTGGCAGGTAATGCCCCAGTAGAGATGACCGGTGCCAATGCCCGTCGAGTGCTGGAATATCTAGGTGTAACTGATATTCCGGTGGCAATGGGCGCAGCAAAACCCTTAAAACACACTCTTGTCAATGCCTTGGACTATCATGGCCCAGATGGACTAGGCCAATGTAACTTGCCTCCTCCCAGACTTCCACTGCACCCAGCAAAGGCCTGGCATTTCCTAGCTCAGCTAATCTCACAAACCCCAGGTGAGATTACACTAATGGCAACGGGGCCTCTAACCAATGTAGCTCTTGCCTTTCAACACCATCCCGAACTACCCAAACTTCTAGCCGGACTAGTCGTCATGGGTGGAGCTTACGGCTTCACACCTTATGGCAAAGGAAACCAAACCCCGTTTGCCGAGTTCAACATCTGGCAGGACCCAGAGGCAGCCCGCATAGTGTTTAGCTCTGAAGCGGATATCGTCGCTATAGGGCTGGACATATCTATGAATCCTGCCACCTGCTTGACTAGCCAACATTTAGAGCAAATTAAAGCTAGCCACACACCCGCTGCTCGCTTAACAGCCAAACTAGTGGAATATGCTATAAAACACCATGGACGCTGTGAACTTCACGATCCCTTAGCTCTGGCAACATTGCTAGATGCTTCCCTATTTGATTTCATATCAGCGCCCGTGGAGGTGATTTCAGGAAATGGCTGGGACCGAGGAATTACTCGTATTTTGCCCTCTGATAGCCGTCAGCTATCAGTTGATAGCCCTCAGTTAATGCATATAGCTGCTAGCATAGATGGGCCCCGTTTTCTGAAGCTATTTCTATCACGCATACTAGAGAAATAAGATGGCTAAACTGGTAGTATGTGGCGCCATAAATTGGGATATAAGCTGCTTTGTGGAGCGGTTGCCAATGCCTGGGGAAGAGGTGCGGGTAAAGCATATCACCAGGGTGCCCGGAGGAACAGGAGCCAATGTAGCGGTAGCCGCAGCGCGTATTTTAGGACCTAAACAAGTTGCCTTAATCGGCGCTCTCGGAGAGGATAACATTGCTCAGCAACAAGTAGCCGCCTTAGCTACCGAAGGAGTCATTACCGAGGGAATCAACTATGTACCGGGAGAAGAGTCAGGACAAGCTTATATTTTGGTTGACCAAGAGGGGCAAAATGTCATTGCCAGTTGCCTGGGAGCGAATGCCAGGCTATGCCCCGAACATTTAAACAACCCACCAGTTAGACGCTTATTGCAGGAATGCCGAAGCATGGTCCTCACCGACCCTCCGCTGGACGTAGTAGCAGAGCTGATAAACTTGGCAAAACAGCGCGGAATCCCCTTGTTATGGGACCCCGGGATTCTAATAAGCCAAGGATGGGAGATGCTCGAGCCTCTTGCCAAGCAAGCAGACGTTCTTTTCCTGAACGAAACGGAGGCAATTGCCCTTTTCGGAACCGCAGAAGTGGATATAAGCTTGAAGCATCTGCAAGAGCTGGGACTCCACAACCACATAGTGCTCAAACTCGGTGCTCAAGGAGCAGCAATGCTTGAACCAGCTACGGGTATAGTGGTCGAAGTCCCTGCTCTACCCCTTAAAGACCTAGGTTTAAAGGTAATTAACACAGTAGGTTGCGGAGATGTCTTCGTGGGAGCCTTCGCCGCTTACCATGTTCTAGGAGCCAGTCCGCAAAGGTCGCTCATCATGGCTAGTGTAGCAGCAGGTCTTAACGCCACCCGTCCTGAGACTCGAGGCAGTCCTGAACAAGCGACTTTAGAGACAACAGAACAACGCAGCCGCGATTTTGGCTTCATAATTCGGGAATATAAGCGCTCTAAAAACTGCTGAGTAACCTCTCTCAACAAGATGTCTGATTTCCGGACTCAATTAAAAAGTGGCCTCTACACGGGAATTAAAAAGGGGTGGAGTAGTTTTGTTTGGATATGCAAAATCGTTGTCCCTGTCTCCTTTCTCGTAGCTCTTATTCAGTGGAGTGGTTGGCTAAATCAACTAGATTTCTTATTACATCCCTTAATGAGCCTGATCAATCTGCCTGCCGCGGCAGCGTTACCAATCATTACCGCAACGGTAGTAAGCTTTTACGCAGCCCTCGCCATCATGGCAGTCCTTCCCTTTACCATCGGACAGATGACATTGATTGCCCTATTCATAATGATCGCCCACATGCTTATTATGGAAGGAATGATCCAACACAAATCTGGCTTTAACATCATCAAAGCAACTCTGGTTCGTATTACCGCAGCTATTTTAACTGTACTCATTGTCTCCCAATTTCTTGGTGATACTAGCCAGAGCATTGTTTTACCAGCCGATCTTACAGTTCATACTTCATTTATTGAGGCTCTGAAGAGTTGGACTATTAACATACTAGGCTTGTCCGTCAGAATTTTCGTAATCATCATGCTAGTTATGACGCTGCTGGAGTCTTTACAATCTCTGGGATGGATTAAGTACCTGCACAGGACTTTCAAGCCTTTCATGAGAATTCTTGGACTTTCAAACCAAGCAGTAACGATGTGGGTAGCCGGCGCTGGTTTTGGCCTGTTATATGGAGGAGCCGTTATTACTGAAGAAGCTAAAAAGGGGGCTTTGACAAAGGAAGAATTGGAGCATCTTCATATTTCTATTGGTATCAACCATGCTATAGTGGAAGAGACTGCCTTATTCCTAGCATTAGGATTAAATGCTTTCTGGTTGTTGATACCCCGATTTGTCACAGCCTCTATAGCAGTTCACACTTGTCGCGCTATACAATATCTTAAGAGCAAATCACTTCCCAAGTGACTCCTCACAGTATGGCCCTCGTGTATAACTTATTTAAGCTCATCTCTTAATAGGAGACATAAGGTAATTGTTAAGAAGGCAAGAAAGGAAATGACCCCATGTTGGCAGCACTTAAACCATTAAACTTACCTCAATGTGAAGGCTGAACCTGTCCAACAGAAGCGCATCAAGCAAATTGATATAATCTGGGCGCAAGCAGTATATGAAATACCTAGATCGCCTAACCCTGGGGAGACAGCTTGTCACTAACCTCCTGGAGTGACACTCTGCCAGCAGATACAACCATCTTTAAAGCATCATCAACCGAAATGTTGGTCCGAATAACTTTATCTTCCGTCACTATCTCCAGGAAGCCCGATGTCGGATTAGGAGAGGTTGGTATGAAGACGTTGAGTAATCTTTCACCGGACTTGCCATACGATTCGTTCGTGATAAAGCCTATTGCCCTCATACCCTCTTTAGGGAACTCCACAAGCACTACCTGCATAAAGCCAGTTTTGCCCGGCTTAGAGAAGCCCTCCAGGATTTGTTTAATACCGGCATAGAGTTGTCGCGCTGCTGGGACTTTCACCAACAAGGATTCACCATAATGAATCACCCTCCTTCCCACAATGTTGCTGGCTATGACTCCAGCCAAGTAAATTATTACTATCGTTACGCCAAAGCCTACTCCAGGAACTGTGCGACCCCATATAGACCTGATTACAGGCTGCAGTATATTGTCGAGGACAACAAAGATCCAGACAAATATTAATATGGTGACACCAATTGGCACAACAACAAGAATGCCCGTGGCGAATTGTGCCCTTAATTTCTTACCTAGCCAACCCCAAGATACTCTCTGAGTGTGCTTCATTTCCCTAGCCTCCTTATTGCGCCAAGTACGCTAATAGTTTCAGGCAACTAATCGATAGTTATTCTAACATTGTAAATTGCCAGCGAGAAATGAAACAAAACGAGTCTGAACTGACTGAAAGCCAGTCAAAAGATGAGACCCAAGATGGGGGAAATCTATTCTTCTTTAAATATGACAAACTGGCTGAATGTGCAATTTTTGGCAGTCAATTAAGCATGATGCTCATGGGTAAAACAAAGGTGGACTTTAGCTTCCTAGCTGCTGTATACTTGTTCTGGTAACAAGGAGGCTATGGCATGGAGCGGACATTTGAAGCTACCATTGAGAAGCGCGATAAATGGTATATCGGATGGGTAGACGCAGTTCCAGGGGCTTTCAGTCAGGGAAGGACGATTAAAGAGGTCCAAGAAAACCTGAAAGAGGCGGTGCAGCTCATACTAGAAAGTCAGCAGGAGCTGAGAGCCAAAGGGATAGCTGGGAAAATACTAAAGAGAAAGATCCAAGTTCAAGTGTAGCCTTGTGAAACGCCGCGAGCTTATCAACCACCTGAGGAAAGAAGGTTGTGTTCTCCATCGGGAGGGTGCTAAGCATTCGGTTTTCCTGAATCCAGAAAATGGGCACACTGCTACTGTTCCCCGTCATCGAGAAGTAGAAGGTCTCCTAGCTAGGAAAATATGTCGTCAGTTGGACATCCCAATCCCTAGAACGGGAGCTTAAGTTTGGCCTCGGTAACGGGTAACAAAAAACGGTGCTTTACAATATGACAAAAAGTTAAATCCTCCTTTTTCAATACTGCAATGGGCAACGATTCCGCACTAAAGGGGTTTCTTGGAGAGCGCCACAATATGATTTTGCCAGCCTATAAGATGCGTCCTGATCACATCAAGCAGCTTCATACAACCTCAACAATTTTATTCCGGCTCCTAAGGCCGCTTAGAATCCTGACTTGAACCTGAGAAACGCCAAAATGCTTTGCCAGTAATTTAATGACTTCCTGGTTAGCTCTGCCTTCCTTCGGTGGCTCTTTGACCTTCACTGCAAAGTTATCGCCTTCCTGGCTAACTTCCTCGGCTCTTGAGTTAGGCCTTACTTTAACCTGGATTTTCAACTAACTCCCCCACATTCCCTGGTTATGAAATCTCACTAACTTAACCGGCACTATTTTATTAGTTAAGGGCCTCTGACTCTAAGTAAATACCGGCGCCCGCATCTAGTCTCTGAGTAATCTTAAGAACT